>CAYXOX010000026.1:0-27561 GCA_964466745.1 uncultured Rhodobacterales bacterium | reverse complement strand
AGTGGCGCGCTGGGGAGGATTCGAACCCCCGACCCCTTGATTCGTAGTCAAGTACTCTATCCAACTGAGCTACCAGCGCGTGGGGTGGGGAGGTAACGGCGCCCACCCGCCAATGCAAGGGGTAAACTTGTCCGGCGGCTCAGGCGGCCGCTCCGAACGATGAGCCGCTGCCCTTGGGCAGCGTGATCCGGAAGGTGGAGCCCTCGGCGCAACTGCGGGTCAGTTCCAGCGTGCCGCCGTGGCCGCGCACGAGCTCTGCCGAGATCGCCAGACCAAGGCCCGAACCGCCCTTGCGAACGGTTCCCTGGAAGGGCGTGAACAGGTGCTCGCGGGCCTTTTCCGGCAGGCCGGGGCCCGTATCGCTCACGTCGATGTGCCAGGCCTGCTCCTCCTCGCGGGCGGCGATGCAGATTTCCCCGGGCTCGCCCGTCGCCTCGATCGCCTGCCGCGCGTTGCGCATCAGGTTGGTCAGCACCCGGAAAAGCTGCTCCGGGTCTGCCCGCATGACGAGGCCTGCCGGCACATCCTCGGAGAACGAGATCTCCGCCGTTCCGGCGGCAAGGCGTTCGCCTTCGACCACATCTTCGATGATTTCCGCGACACGGACGCGGGTGAGCGCCGGTGGCGGCTCCTCCGCGCGGCCGAAGGCCAGCGTCGCCTCGCACAGGTTCATCGCCCGTTGAACCGACCTCACGAGTTTCGGGGCCAGCCGTCGCACGGTGGGATCCTCGCTCGTCTCCAGCCTGTCGGTGAAAAGCTGGGTGGACGTCAGGATGTTGCGCAGATCGTGGCTCACGCGGGCCACCGCGCCGCCGAGCGCGGCGAGCCGCTCCTTCTGGCGCAGGGCACCGGTGAGCTGGGTCTGAAGCGTCCTGAGCGCGGTTTCGGCCTCACGGATCTCCGTGATGCCGGCGCTGGGCTCGATGATGCGCCGGGCGTCCTCGGGCGCCTCGGCATAGCGCACCATGTAGTCGACCACCCCGCGGATCGGCTTCACGAGAATGCGCCGCACCGCGAAGAAGAGCAGCGCGGCGGTCACGCCCGAGATCACCGCCGAAAGCAGGAGGATACGCAGCCCGTAATCGAGCATCTCGGCCCTGAGCGGGCCCGTGGGCATGGCGACCTCGATGAGAAGGCCCGCGTCGCGTAACGGCGTGCCGATCACCCGGATCACGCGGGGCTCGGCGTCCACCAGCTGGCGCATCGCGTCACGGATCAGAACGGCCGGCCCGGCGTCGCGCAGATCGTAGCTGGCGTGGATCGGGGCCGGGATCGGCGAGGAGAGCACGAGCTGGCGCACCTCGTTGCGGCGCAGCACCACGTTGAACACCCCGGCGTTGGCGAGCAGCTCCTCTTCGAGATCCGCCGAGATCATCTCGTCGGCCAGCAGCGCAAGGGAGGCGATCTGGGCCCGCTCGAGCCGCGCCAGCAGGTAGTCCTCCCTGAAACGGGCCACGGAGGGCACGAAGATCAGCACCTCCGCGATCATCACGAAGATGACCGTCAGGATCAGGAACCGCCCAGACAGCGAATTGAGCATCACCCCTCCGGGGCTCAGGGCAGGATGCGCTGGACCAGCCGCACCACCCGTTTGACCGTCGCGCTCTCGAAGAGCCTCGGCGCAAAGTAGGCGCCCGCGGCGCGCTTGTTAATCTCCATCAGCGTGGGGTAGGGCGCAACCATGCCGCCAACCGCGCTCATCTTCAGCCCGGCAGAGATCGCAAGCGCCCAGAGCGAGATCAACTCGCCGGCCTGGGCACCGGCGATCGAAGCTCCCACCGGCCTGCCGCGCACCACCATCACCTTGATCCGGCCCGTCGTCTTGCCCTCGGCAATGGCGCGATCGTTCTCGGCATAGTCGAACCCCACGACCTCGAGCCGGTCGCCGTGCCGGGCGCGGGCCTCGGCCTCGGTCAGCCCCACCTGGGCGAGTTCCGGGTCCGTGTAGGTCGCCCAGGGAATGTGCGACGTGCCTGCCTTCGCGGGGAGGCCGAACAGCATCGAGCGGATCACGATGCCCGCGTGGTATCCCGCAACATGGGTGAACTGCAAACCGCCGGCCACGTCGCCTATGGCATAGACCCGGCGGTTGCTGGTGCGCAGACCCCCATCCACCTTGATGCCGCGCCGGTCGTGCTCGATGCCGGCCACGTCCAGCCCCATGTCGGCTACGTTGGCCGCGCGTCCGACCGCGATCAGCAGGTGGCTGCCGGTGATGGTGCCGCTCGCGGTGTGAACGGTGATGTCGCCCTCGGTGCCGGTGATGCGTTCGGCGGCTTCTCCCTCGCGGATCTCCACGCCTTCCCCGCGGAGACGCTCCAGCACCAAGGCGGCGAGTTCGGGGTCGTCCTTGCCGAGCGCCTTCTGGCCCTCGAGCACCGTCACCCTGCACCCCAGCCGTACATGGGCCTGCGCCATTTCCATGCCGATGGGGCCGCCGCCGATGATCAGCAGGTGGCGCGGCTTCTCCCGCAGGCCGAAGATCGTCTCATTGGTGAAATACGGAACGGCCTCCAGCCCTTCGATCGGCGGCACGAAGGGGGAGGAGCCCGTGGCAACGACGATCCGGCGCGCCTTGATGCGGGTATCCCCCGCCTCCACCTCGCGCGGCGAGACGAACCGGCCACGCGCCCGGATGACCCTCACGCCGAGACCCTCGAAGCGGTCCTGGCTGTCCACCGGCGCGATCGTCTCGATCGCGCGGCGCACATGGTCTTTCGCGGCGGCATAGTCGGCCTCGGGCTGCACCGGGGCCACGCCGAAGGGCGCGCCCGTCGTCATCGCGTGAGCCTGCTTGCCGGCGGCCAGCAGCGCCTTGGAAGGCACGCAGCCGAAGTTCAGGCAGTCGCCGCCCATCTCGTGGGCCTCGAGCAGGACCACCGATGCGCCCATTTGCACGGCGCCTGCGGCGACCGAAAGCCCGCCGGACCCGGCACCGATCACCAACACGTCCGTTTCCACTCGTTCCATTTCCGTCGTGCCTCGCGGTTGGAAGGCCGCGCCCTCGGGCGCTGCGCGATTTTCATTTTGGCGAGGAGCGCCCCTCACAAGCCGCGGCTGCCGCGGATCGCCCTGACGGCGATCGGGAGTGCGGCGAGAGCAGCGAGGCCGAGCAGCGGCAGCAGGATCTGCGGCTCGAAGATGATGCCGAGATCGGGCGTCTCGCCCCGTTCGAAGACCTCGCCGAGCCCGGCGCCCACGGAGGTGTAGACCAGCCCGCCGGGAATGATGCCGAGGAAGGTCGTGATCACGAACCGCACCGTCGGAACGCCCACGAGGGCCGGTACGAGGTTGGCCACGAAGAACGGCACCGCCGGCACCAGCCGGATCAGGAAGAGCATTTCCCACTGGTTGCGGTCGATGCCCTCCTTGATGCGGCGCACGCTTCCCTCGCTCGCCTGCATTCGCACGGCCAGCCGTTCGCCGAGGCCCCAGCGCGCCGCGAGGAAGATCAGTGTTGCGCCGACCGTCGCTGCGCCGACGTTGAAGAGGACGCCCGGGAAGGTCGCGAAGAGGAAGCCGCCGGTGAGCGTGGCCACGGTTGCGCCGGGCAGCGAGAAGGCCACAATCACGATGTAGGCAAGCATGAAGAGCGCCACGGTCAGCGGGTAGTTCGCGTCGCGGAAGGCGAGCAGCGCTTCGCGGTTGTCCCGCAGCGTCTCGAAGCTGAGCACGTCGCCGAGCGCGACGGCACCGGCAACCGCGACCGCGCCGATCACGGCAAGCGGGAGGATGCGGCCATAGCGTCGTTGCGCGGCGGGGCCTTCGGGTCTGGTCTGTTCCGTCATCACGGGCCTTGCCTCCTGGGGCCCGCGACGGCGGGCGTTGCGGTGAAGACATGCCGATCCCGCGCCGCCTGCGACAGCCCCCTCACGGTGCGTTGATGCCCGGTGATTGGAACCGCGCCCAGCCCGCCTGCGAAGCGGCCGCGCTGAAACAATCCGGGGCGCTGTGGCCGGCGATTGTTGCAGGTGTGCCGGCTCGGCCGGGCCGGCCGGCCGCGACCTTCGGTCAGGAGGGGCCGATCATGAAGCAGGGAACGTCGCGCGCCTGAAGCCGGCGGCAGGCGAGATCGGCGGTTTCCCGGGACAGGCCCATGAAGTTCGCGTCGAACCCCGTCGGCTGGCGAACGACGCGCCGCAGCGAACCCTCCAGCGTGCTCATCTCGTTGAGTGCCGTTTTCAGCAGGATGCGTTCGGCCTGGTAGCGCGAGCCGTAGCGGCCCACGTTGATGCCCCAGTGCCGGTTTCCGGAGCTGGAAACGCGCGACACGACGACCGGCTCGCCTTCGGCCTGCGGAGGCGGCTCGATTGCGGCCATCACGAGATCGGCCGGGCGCCGTTCTTCCGGTGCGGAAACCGCAGCCTCCGCCGAAGCGTTGCCGGATTGTGCCTCGACCAGTTCAAGCGCCTCGGCAACCGCAGCGCCCACAGCTGCGGGCGGCGCGGCCGTGGCGGCATCGGGTGCCGCTTCTGCCGTGAGCACCTGCGCCGGCTCAGCCTCCGGGCGGGGGGACGGCGCGCCGACGATCTCCGGCGCGTCAGGCGCTGCGCCCGCGACGACAAGCTCCTGGGGGCGGGGCTGGGGCTTGGGCGCGGCCAGGCCTTCCGCCGCGGCCGCCGCTGCTTGCGCCGCCGCGGCTTCCTGCACGCTGCCCACGGCAGCGTCGATCCCCTGCTCCAGCGCGAGAAGCATCTCGCCGCCCGGCGCCTGCCGCGGTGACGGCCGCTGCGAACGGCCCACGGCCGTGACGACGCGCAACGTCTTGCCCGCAGCTCCCGGGGGGACGTTGTCCCAGGCCGGGGGCGGAGGCTTGCGAACGGCGACGTTCGGCGCCGCGCGGCGGAAACCGAGATCGAGAAGCTCGGCGACCCGGGCGTTGCGGGCCGCCGTCGACGTGCCCCCGAAGACTGTGGCGATCACCCGTTCGTTGCCCCGCTGGGCCGAAGCCACGAGGTTGAAGCCCGCGGCGCGGGTGTAGCCCGTCTTGATACCATCGGCGCCGGAATAGGCGTCGAGCAGGCGGCGGTTGGTGTTGTTGACCGTCGCGATGCCGGCATGTGTAGAGCGGCGCGAGAACAGGTTGTAGTACTGCGGGTAATCGTAGAGCAGCCGCCGCCCGAGCAGGGTCATGTCGCGGGCGGTGGAGAGATGCCCTGCCTGTGTCAGCCCGTGGGCGTTCTTGAAGGTGGTGCGCGTCATGCCGAGGGCCCGCGCGGTGCGGTTCATGCGCTCGGCGAAGGCCGCCTCGCTGCCGGAGATGCCTTCTGCGATGGCGGTCGCCGCGTCGTTGGCGGACCGCACGGCCGACGCGCGGATCAGGTAGCGCAGTTCGAGGCTGGTCCCGGCGCGCAGCCCCAGCTTGGACGGAGGTTCCGCCGCGGCCTTGCTGGAAATGCGGATCTTCGTGTCGAGCGTGATCTCGCCGCGCCGCACGGCCTCGAAGGCGACGTAGAGCGTCATCATCTTGGTGAGCGATGCCGGGTGCAGGCGGGTATCGGCGTTGCGTGCGTGCAGAACTTCGCCGGAGCGCGCATCCATCACCATGGCCGCGTAGGGGGCGGCCTGCGCCGGTGCGGCGAGGAGCGCGAGCATGATGTAGAAACAGGCAAGTATTGCCCGCAAGCGGAACCAAGGTGTGCTGGATGCCGACACCGTCTGCCTCGATCTGCCTCGTGCCGCCTCGTTTCGGGCGGTCATTCTCTGCCGTGGGCAGTCTAGCACAGCGCGCTTCAAAAAAAAGGGTGAAATATCGGAGGTTTCCGGAGCTTTAAGCGCACTGAATATCGCAAGTCTTGGGGTTCTGCGCCACGCGGCTACCAGATCGGCGATCGCGTCCCGATCAGCTTTCGCCGTTGGCGGGTGCGGTCGCTTCCAGCCGCGCCACGAGCGGGGCAAGCTCCCCCAGGGTCTCGATGCGGGCGAAGCGGGGGTGCCCCTCGGGCGGGTCGGCGTGCTCCAGCGCCCAGGTAAGCCCGTGGGGCACGTGCACGCCCCAGGCGCCGATCTCGATCGGCGGCAGCACATCCGAGCGGAGCGAGTTGCCCACCATCATCGCCCGCGGCGCGTCGATCCCGTGTCGGGCGAAGATGGCGGCGTAGGCCTGCGGCGTCTTCTCCGAAACGATTTCCACCGCATCGAAGTGATCGCCCAGCCCCGACTGGGCGAGCTTGCGCTCCTGGTCCAGCAGATCGCCCTTCGTGATCAGCACCAGCCGACGGTCGGCGGCCATGACCTCCACGGCCTCGCGCGCCGCCGGAAGCAGCTCGATGGGATGCTCGAGCATCTCCCGCCCGGCCGCGATGAGCTCGGCGATGACCGAGGCCGGCACCCGCTGCTCGGTGACCTCGATGGCCGTCTCGATCATCGAGAGCATGAATGCCTTCACGCCGAAGCCGTAGTGGCCGAGGTTGCGCCGCTCGGCCTCCAGCAGGCGCGAGTCGAGATCCGCGGTCTCGGCGTGTCCGGACAGAAGCTCGCGGAATCGCTCCTGGGTCAGCCGGAAGGCGCGCTCGTTGTGCCACAGGGTGTCGTCGGCATCGAAACAGATGACGGAATATCGCGTGTCCACGGCCGCTGCCCCCATCCGCCTCTTTCCACCTTGGTCACCTGTTTTATATAACAGGGCGACCGCGTGACACCCATCCGAGGTATTCTGCATCCATGGCCGGCACCGAAAAGATGTCTGATCCGCCACGCAAGCAAGACGGCGATCTCGGGATCGCTCTCGAGACGCGGCAGAAGACCCAGCGCCCGCCGCTCTACAAGGTCCTGATCCTGAACGACGACTACACCCCGATGGAGTTCGTGGTGCATGTGCTCGAGCGTTTCTTCGGGATGAGCCATGCCCAGGCCTTCGAGTTGATGCTGACCGTCCACAAGAAGGGGATCGCCGTGGTCGGCGTATTTTCCTACGAGGTCGCGGAAACCAAGGTTGCCCAGGTGATGGACTTCGCGCGGCGGCACCAGCACCCGCTGCAGTGCACGATGGAGAAGGAGTAGGCGCGCCGCCGCGCCCTCCGCCCGCGTGACCTTCTCCCGCCTCACCGCCGCACTCGACGCGGGGCTCGTATCGCTTCCCGATGCCGGGGAGATCGCCGTGTTTCGCCCCACCGACGTGCAGGCCATTTCGGAACTCCCGCGCGACCGCACCATCGTCGTCACGGGCAACGCAACGATGGACGCCGCCGCCAGTGCGGAGGGCTTTCGGACCGCGCGGCAGGCCCCCGCGGAAGCGGCGTTCGCCCTTGTCGCCCTTCCGCGCGAGAAGGAGCTTGCCCGCAACACGATCGCGCAGGCCGCGCGTGCAGTTGCCGGCCGGGGAGTGCTCGCCGTCGACGGCCAGAAAACCGGCGGCATCCGGAGCATCCACATCGCGATGCGCCGCGAGGCGCCCATCGAGGGAACGCTCGCGAAAGCCCATGGCCGGCTCTTCTGGCTGCGTCCCGCGCCCGGGGATTTCGCGTCCTGGGCGGCCGGCCCGCCCCGCGAGCTCGCGGGCGGTTTCGTGACGGCGCCAGGGCTCTTCTCGGCCGACGGGCCCGATCCTGGCTCGGTGCAGCTCGCCGAGGCGCTGCCGCCGGCGATGGGCCCGCGCGTGGCCGATCTCGGGGCGGGATGGGGCTATCTGGCGGCCGCGGTGCTCGCCCGGGAGGGCGTGCGAGAGGTGCATCTCGTGGAGGTCGAGGCCGATGCCCTGGATTGCGCGCGCCGCAACATCTCCGATCCGCGCGCCCGGTTCCACTGGGCCGATGCCACCGCCTTCACCGCCAGCGAGCCGTTCGAGGCGGTGGTCGCGAACCCGCCCTTCCACACCGCCCGGGGCGCCGACGTGGGCCTCGGCCGCGCCTTCATCGAGGCGGCCGCGGCCCTGCTCGCCCCGCGCGGTGCGCTCTGGATGGTGGCAAACCGCCATCTGCCCTACGAGCAGACGCTCGAAACCTTCTTCGAGAGCCACTCGGAGATCGGTGGCGCCTCCGGCTTCAAGCTGCTCCACGCCGAACGGCCGCGCCGCGCGCGCCGGGGGCAGTCCGCGCGCCGCGCCGGTTGAACACACTCATGGGGGAACAAGGCACATGACCTTCTCGATCGCCGGCAAGACCGCGATTGTCACCGGCGCCGCCAACGGGATCGGGCTCGCCATCGGCAAGCACTTCGTGGAAGCCGGGGCCCAGGTGGTGTTCGCCGACCAGGACGAGGCCCATCTGCGCGAGGCCATGAGCGATCTCGACGGCGCGGCCGTCCGCCACTTCGCGGGCGATCTGCGCGAGCGGCTCACGCTGGCGAACCTGCTGTCGGTCACCGTCGATGCCTTCGATCGCGTGGACATCCTCGTGAACGGAAGCCGGCAGGTGATTCCGTCGGATCCGCTCGACGAGGCGGACGAGACGGTAAGGACGCTGATCGAGCAGAACCTGATGACCTCCTACCGGCTGACGCAGCTCGTGGCGCGGCGCATGATCCGGCAGGCCGGCGACGAGACCGAGGGCGTGGCCGGGGCGATCGTCAACCTTTCGTCCATCGCCGCGCGGCGCACGCATCCGGAGCTTCTGGCCTACTCCGTGAGCACCGCAGCGCTCGACCAGCTGACGCGCTCCATGGCCGTGGCGCTGGCGCGCCATCGTATCCGGGTGAATTCGGTCGCCTTCGGCAGCGTCATGAGCGCAAGCCTGAAGGACACCCTGAAGGAGAATGCCGCCTACCGCGAAGACATCACCGACCATACACCGCTCTCGCGCATCGCGAGCCCGCGGGAGGTGGCCGAGGCGGTGCAGTTTCTTGCGTCCGAGGGCGCGGGGTTCGTCACGGGCCAGATCATCACCGTGGACGGCGGCCGCACCCTGCTCGACCCGGTGAACGCGCCCGCGCACTGAGGCCGCCGGGCGGTTCTCTGTCGGGCCAGCCGGTGCCCGGGAGTGTTGCTGCTGGTTGGCCTTCCGTGGGGAGCGCGCAGGTTGCCGGAAGGCCGTCGCGGTATAGCCTTCGCAGCGCGCCGCGAGGCCGCGCGTCCTGCAACCACGCGTCGACGGGGGCCTCTTGCCCGCCTCCCTGGCGGTATTGGCGCCCTGCAGCGCCCGTTCAGCCGGTCTCGGGAAAGCGCGCGGCGCAGGCGGCGAGATCCTGCCGGGTGCGGCGGCGAACCTCCTCGCGCTTTTCGAGAAGGCTCTCGAGCTTGTTGGCCTCCTCGCGCAGGTTCACCGCCAAAGGCCGCTCCACCGTGCGCACCTCGGGAACCTGGCACACCACCCGCGTCTCGCCGTCCTCGCTCGCGCAGAACGTCACGCGGGTGCGCACCTGCTCGACCTCCTCGAGCGCGTAGCCGCGCTCCAGAACGGCCTCGGTCTCGGCAATGAGGTCGTTGAGGATGCGCAGGTCGCGCGTGGCCGCGGCCTCGCACTGGGTCCTCGGTGTCGCGCAGGCGGCCAGCATCAGCGGGGCCGCCAGAACGAGAAGGCGGAAGCTGCGGGCAGGCATAATGGCGTGTCTCCTGTGAGCGGCGGCGGGCGTGCCGGGACGGGCAGTATACCGCATTGGCCGCCGCGCGTCACAGATGGTAGCGAATCTGGATGGAATACAACGGGAAGGCCCATGACAGAGATGTTCGACGACAGGAAGGCGAGGGCGAGCACGTGGTTTCGCAGCCTTCGGGACGAGATCGTCGCCGCGTTCGAGGCGCTCGAGGATGCCCAGCAGAGCGGCCCGTTCGCCGCGCTGCCCCCGGGGCGCTTCGAGGTGAGCGAAACCCGGCGCGCTTCCGACGATGGCGCCGACGCCGGCGGCGGCCTGATGAGCGTGATGCGCGGGGGCCGGGTGTTCGAGAAGGTGGGCGTGAATGTCTCCACCGTCTTCGGCACGCTGGGCGAGCGGGCGCAGGCGGCCATGGCCGCCCGCAAGGGCATCCCGGGGATGAAGGACGATCCGCGCTTCTGGGCTTCGGGCATCAGCCTCGTGGCGCACATGCGTTCCCCCCGCACGCCCGCGGTGCACATGAACACCCGGATGTTCTGGACCCCGCACGCCTGGTGGTTCGGTGGCGGCTCCGACCTGAACCCCTGCCTCGAGAACGACGAGGACACCGCCTTCTTCCACGGCGTCCTGAAGGAACACTGCGACCGCCACGGCGAAGACATCTATCCACGCTTCAAGGCCTGGGCCGACGAGTACTTCTTCGTGCCCCATCGCGGGCGGGCACGGGGCGTCGGCGGGATCTTCTACGACGATCTCAACACCGGGGACTGGGAAGCCGATTTCGCCTTCACGCAGGATGTGGGCCGGGCCTTCCTTCCGGCCTTCGTGCCGGTCACCGAGCGGCACATGCGCGAGCCCTGGACGGAGGAAGAGAAGGAAGCGCAGCTCGTGCACCGCGGCCTCTATGCCGAGTACAACCTCGTCTACGACCGCGGCACCAAGTTCGGGCTGGAGACGGGGCACGACGCCAACGCCGTGCTGATGAGCCTGCCGCCGGAAGCGAAATGGCCCTGACACGGGGGTTCTGCTGATCGCGGCCCGTGCGGCCCCTCCGCTGGGAGCAGCAGGGGTGCTGGGAGAGTCCGGCATGGCGGGCGCGCAGCAGCCGTGAGCGCGTTTCCGCATCTGCTCGCGCCGCTCGACCTCGGCTTCGTGACGCTGCGCAACCGCGTGCTGATGGGCTCCATGCACACCGGGCTCGAGGAAACGGGCGACTGGGGCCGGGTTGCCCGCTTCTATGCCGAACGCGCCGAGGGCGAGGCCGGGCTCATCGTGACGGGTGGCATGGCGCCCAATGCGCGGGGCGCGGTCTTTCCCGGCGCGGCCGGCCTCTTTTCACCCGCCGACATCGCCGGCCACCGGCGCGTCACCGGGGCTGTTCACGCCGCCGGCGGGCGTATCGCCATGCAGATCCTGCACGCGGGGCGCTACGCGCTCGCCCCCGGCTGCGTGGCGCCCTCGGCCGTGCGCGCCCCGATCTCGCCCCATGTGCCGGCGGCGCTGGACGAAGCCGGCATCGAGGCCGAGCTGGACGATTTCGCCACCGCTGCCGCGCGGGCACGGGAGGCAGGCTACGACGGCGTGGAGGTGATGGGTTCGGAAGGCTACCTGCTCAGCCAGTTCCTCGTCGCCCGCACCAACCGGCGTAGCGACAGCTGGGGCGGCTCCTTCGAGAACCGGATGCGCTTTCCGGTGGAGGCGGTGCGCCGCGTCCGCGAGGCGGTCGGCCCGGACTTCATCCTGATCTTCCGCATTTCGCTGGCCGACCTCGTGCCCGAGGGCGCGACGTGGGAGGAAACCGCCCGGCTTGCCCGTGCGGTGGAGGCGTCGGGCGCCACGCTCCTGAACACCGGGATCGGCTGGCACGAATCCCGCGTGCCCACAATCGCCACCAGCGTGCCGCGCGGCGCCTTCGCCTGGCTCACGGCGCGGGCGGCCGGGGAAACCGGCCTGCCGGTGATCGCGTCGAACCGGATCAACACGCCGGAAGCCGCGGAGGCGATCCTCGCCTCGGGCGGCGCGGCGATGGTTTCCCTTGCCCGCCCCTGGCTGGCCGACGCCCGCTTCGTGGCCAAGGCCCGGGCGGGAAGGGCACGCCAGATCGCGCCCTGCATCGCCTGCAACCAGGCCTGTCTCGACCATACCTTCACGGGGCGGCTCACGAGTTGCCTCGTCAACCCGGGTGCCTGCCACGAGGCGGAACTCGAGCTGCGCCCGGCGCAGCGCGCACGGCAGATCGCCGTGGCTGGTGCCGGGCCCGCCGGGCTCGCCGCGGCGCTGACGCTCGCCGAG
Source organism: uncultured Rhodobacterales bacterium (assembly GCA_964466745.1). Lineage (GTDB taxonomy): Bacteria > Pseudomonadota > Alphaproteobacteria > Rhodobacterales > Rhodobacteraceae > CAYXOX01. The sequence continues at coordinate 15,801 of CAYXOX010000026.1, read as the reverse complement.
AGGGGGCACGAGGTGACGCTCGTCGAAGCGGCGGACCGTATCGGCGGGCAGCTGCAGCTCGCTCGGCGCATCCCCGGCAAGGAGGAGTTCGACGGCCTCATCGACTGGTACGTCGAGATGCTGCGGAGGCGCCGGGTGCGCCAGCGCCTCGGCCGGGAGGCGACGGCGGTGGAGCTTGCCGGGTTCGAGGCCGTCGTCGTGGCCACGGGGGTGACGCCGCGCCGCCCGGCGATCCCGGTGGAGCCGGGAGCGGCGGCTGTCAGCTACGCGGAGCTGCTCTCGGGGCAGGCCCTTGCCGGGCCGCGCGTCGCCGTGGTGGGTGCCGGCGGCATCGGTTTCGATGTCGCGGAGTTTCTCGTCCATGAGGGCCCGAGCCCCGCGCTCGCGCCGGCGCTTTGGGCCGCCGAATGGGGTGTTGGAGATCCGGCCCTGCACCGCGGTGGCCTCGCGCCCGAGGGGCCGCGCCCGGTGCCGCCGGCGCGGGCAGTCACGCTGATGCAGCGCCGAGACGAGAAGCCGGGCCGGGCCCTCGGCAAGACCACCGGCTGGATCCATCGGGCGCGGCTGCGTGCCAAGGGTGTGCGGATGCTTGCGGGGGTCAGCTACGAGCGGATCGCACCCGAAGGCGTCTGGATCCTGCGGGACGGCGCGCGGCACCTCGTGCCGGCCGACACCGTTGTGCTGTGCGCGGGGCAGGAGCCCCGGGCCGGCCTCGCCCGGGAACTTGCCGCTTTGCCTGCGCCGCCGGAGGTTCACGTCATCGGCGGCGCCGCGGGTGCGGAAGGGCTGGATGCCAAGCGCGCCATCGAAGAGGGCACGCGGCTGGGAGCCCGGATGTGAGCGGCACGCGGCATCGCCGGGGCTGGCGCCTGCGGCGCGCGGGCGGTGCCATGCTGGGGCTTGCCGCGCTGACATGGGCGGCCGAGGGGCTGCTGCGCCGGACCGCCGCCGGTGCCGGGATCGGGCCGGAGGAGGCGGGGTTGCTGCCGCTCGGCGCGGGGCTGGCCGCCGCCGGAATGGTGGCCATCTTTGCGGGGCTCCTCTTTGCCGTGGCCGACAGGCAGGGGCGCTGAAGCGGCGCAAACCCGTTTCGGCCCCGGCCACACTCCCCGGAGATACCCCGATATTGTCTGCCCTCTGCCACCGTGCTGCCGTGTTTGGCGGCATGATCCCGCCGGTGTGGGGTGTGCGAGTTGAAGGGATCTGCTGGATGGATCGTCTGACAGAGATGGAAGCGTTCGCGACGGTGGTGGACCAGGGAGGGTTCACCGACGCCGCGAAGAAGATGGGTATCTCCAAATCCGCGGTTTCCAAGCACGTCTCGTCGCTGGAGGCCCGTCTGGGCGCGCGGCTGCTCAACCGCACCACCCGGCGGGTGAGCCCGACGGAGATCGGGCTGGCCTATTACGATCGCGCCCGGCGCGTGCTCAACGATGCCGGCGAAGCCGATGCGCTCGTGACCTCGATGCAGTCCGCGCCCTCCGGGCTCCTGCGGGTGTCGGTGGCGACCGATTTCGGGGTCAATCACCTCTCGCCCGTGATCGGCAACTTTCTCGGCGAATTCCCCGACATCACCGTCAACATGGTCCTCAACAACAGATACGTGGAGCTGATCTCCGAGGGCTTCGACATGGCCGTGAGGATCGGCGAGCTGGAAGACAGCACGCTGCGGGCGCGCAAGCTGACCGAGACCACCAAGCGCATGATCGCCTCGCCCTCGTATTTCCAGAAGTTCGGCCGGCCGCAGCGGATCGACGATCTCAACGAGCACAAGCTGCTGCACTACTCCAGCCAGGCCTCGGGCAACGTCTGGAAGCTGACGGCTCCCTCGGGCGAGAAGCGGCAGGTGCGCACCGCCGGATGGCTTTCGGTGAACGACGGCCAGTCGCTCCTGAACGCCGCGGTGGCGGGGCTCGGCATCGCCTACCTGCCGAGCTTTCTCTACGCCGACGCGATGCGAAAGGGGCTGGTGGAAGAGGCGATACCCAACCTTCCGGTCGAGATGCAGGGCATCTACGCCGTTTACCCGCCCGGCCGTTTCACGCAGCCCAAGGTGCGCGCCTTCATCGATTTTCTCGTCCACGCATTCGCCGACAAGGGCCCCGAGAACTGGTGAGGGCCGCCCTGCGCAGGCGTCTCAGCGGCCGAGTTCGGTGAGCACCGCCTCCACGCGGCGGTTCGCTTCGCGCCCGGCCTCGCTGAGATTCGAGGCGCGCGGTGCAAGCCACCCCATACCCTCGGCGCCGAGTTGGGCCGGATCGGCCCCGTAGCGCTCCACCAGCCTCCGGCGTACCGCGTCGGCCCGCTGGCGCGAGATCCCGACATTCACTTCGAGCGAGCCCTCGGCATCGGTATGCCCTACGAGGGTGACCCGGGCCCCGGGGTTCTCGGAGAGAAAGGCCGCGAGGGCCTGCAGGCTCGCGTAGTCTCCGTCGCTCAGCTCGGTCGAACCCGTGGGAAAGTTCAGGTCTTCGAGCGCCGCGTGCCCCTGTGCGAGAAGCACGGCGCCGATCGTGCCCGGCGCGACCTGCTCCGAGGGCGCCGCGGGCGGGGGTGCCGCGCGATCGGGCAGCGCCGCCGTCGGTTCCGCGCCGGGCGGCACCTGCGGCGGAGAGCCCCTCGCCGCAGTGTCGCGCCGTTGCATCGTGCCGCCGGGGGCGACATGGGTGATCTGGAGGTAGGCGGTGCGGCTCGTCCGGCTGGCGAGGGCGAACAGGGCCTCCTCGCCCCTGCCGTCTTCGGCGGGGCGGATCGCCGACATCGCCCGGAAGTCGCCGAGATCGATCACCATGTCGGGCGCGGGCAGGATCTCGAGCGCGAAGCGGAAATCGAAGCCACCGCACGCGCTGTCGGCGCAGCCGAAGACGATCTCGTAGCCCTCCGCCTCGATCTGCGATCGGAGCGGCGCAAGGATCTGGCGGGGCGTGCTGTCGGTCCCGCCGATGCGCCACGCCCGCATCTCTACATCGCCGTCGATTTCGCGGGTGGGCAGGCCTTCGGATGTCCAGGGGCCCAGCGGAAGTGCAAATCCCTCGCCGCGCGAGAGCACGCTGGCCGTCTCGGCGGCGTTCGTCGGCAAGCTCGGCTCGAGCGCCTGTGCCGCGCAGGCGCTCGCGGCCAGCGCGAGCGCGAGCCCCGTGCGGCGCAACGGCACGAGGCGCGCCTTCATTCCGCCAGTCCGGGCGCGAGGCGGTAGCGGTAGGCGGGCGCGGAGACCGCTCCGCAGCTTCTGCAGAGCGCTTCGCTTGCAGAGTTTCCGTCTTCCACGAAAAGCCACATCACGTTGCCGCCTTCCTGCGCCGTCCAATGCGCGGCGGCGGCGAGCAGACGCCGCGCGACGCCACGGCCGCGGAACTCCGGCAGGGTTGCCAGCTGGTGCAGCACGCCGGCGGTCCCGTGGCGTGCGACGAATGCGGCCCCGGCCGGCCGGTCGCCGTCGCGGGCGAGAAGGCCGGCCCGGGGCGCGCGCACCCGCTCCATCACTGCGCGGCGTTCCGGGCCCGAGCCTGTGGCCTCCCAGATATCCTCGGCGGCAGCGAGGGGCGGCCAGAGGGCGATCACCGTGCCTGGCTCGGGCATCTTCGCCAGCGTCGCGCAGTCGAGCGCCCAGAGCGTGACCGAAGGCCCTGCGCGCCAGCCGGCCTCCTCGAGCCGGGCATCGAGGCTGTCTTCCCCGGCGCGGATCATGGCCACGCCATGGCCCGCGCGCAGGAGTTCATCCGCCTCGGGGCATGCGCCCGTCCGCATGGCCGTGGCGGCGTTGACGCGGCGGCCGGCGCCGGGCGCTGCGCGCAGCACCCATCCTCCCCGTGCCGTGCGCCGGGCGGCCGGCCAGGTGGCGTCGAGCGTTTCGGAGACCGTCTCGGGCGCGAGAAGCATGCCGTTTCACACGCCGAGGCGTGCCTTCAGGGCGGCCAGGGCCGCGTCGACCTCGGCCGGGTCCGTGCCGCGCAGGACGATCTGCGCCCCGAACACCCCGTCGCGGATGAACGGGTAGCTGCCGATCGACAGCGCGGGAAAGTCGGCCGCCAGCTCGCCCAGCGGCCCGGCCAACTCGCCTTCGGGCATGTCGAGCCGCAGCACGCGCGATGTGAGCGGCACGCCGCCCGCGAGCCGGGGCAGCAAGCCTGCGAGCATCGCCTCGAAGATCTTCGGAACGCCTGCCATCACGTGGACGTTGCCAAGCGAGAAGCCCGGGGCGGCCGAGATCGGGTTCTCGATCAGCTCGGCACCCTCGGGAATGCGGGCCATCCGCAGGCGCGCTTCGTTGAGCTCGGTGCCGCTTGCGGCGTAGTGGACAGCCAGCAGGGCGCGGGCGTCTTCGCGCACGTCGATCACGGCGCCGAGGGCCCGGGCGATGCAATCGGCCGTGATGTCGTCGTGGGTGGGGCCGATGCCACCGGAGGTGAACACGTGGGTATACGCCGCCGAGAGCGCCCGGACCGCCGCGACGATCGCCTCGGGATCGTCCGCAACCACCCGTGCCTCGCGCAGATCGATGCCCGCCTCGGTGAGCGCGCCGGCCAGGTGGTGCATGTTCGCGTCGCGCGTCCGGCCCGAGAGGATCTCGTCGCCGATCACGAGCATCGCGGCCGTGGGGTTGGGCATCGTGGTGCTCCTGGAGGCCGGGCGCTTGTGGCAAGCCCCTGCCGGGTATAGGGGCGGTGTCGTGCGCTTTCAAACCCCTCTCGTGCCGGCGCGGCTTCTGCGCCGCTGGAATCGGTTCCTCTGCGAGGCCCGCCTCGAGCCCGGCGGGGACGTGGTTCGCGCGCACTGTCCCAATCCCGGCGCCATGCTCGGCCTCAACGATCCGGGGCGGCGGATCTGGCTGGAGCCCAACGACGACCCGCGCCGGAAGTTGCGCTGGGGCTGGCGCCTCGTGGAGCTCGACGGCGGCCACCTTGCCGGGATCGACACCGCCGTGCCCAACCGCGCCGTGGGCGAGGCGCTGGGCGCAACGGGCCTGGGGCTGATCGAGCCCGGGAGCCTGCGGGCCGAAGTGCCCTACGGCACACGCAGCCGCGTTGACTTCACCGGGCGCGATGCATCGGGCCGGGAGGTGTTCATCGAGGTCAAGAACGTGCACCTGCGTCGGAACGGCGATTGGGCCGAGTTCCCCGACTGCGTGACGGCGCGCGGGACGCGGCACCTCGAGGAGCTCGCGGCCGTCGCGGCCTCGGGTCGCCGTGCGGTCATGCTCTACCTCGTCCAGCGGACGGATTGCGCGCGCTTCAGGCTCGCCGCCGATCTTGACCCGGCCTATGCGCGTGCCTTCGACGCCGCCCGCGCCGGCGGGGTGGAGATGCTGTGTTTCGGCACCGAGATCAGCCGCGAGGGTGTATGGCTGGGCGCTCCGCTGCCGGTGGACCCAGGCCCGCAATCCGCCGCAGGTTGAGCGCCTCGCGACGCGCTCAGACCGCGGGCAGCTCGCCCGTGAGCACGTACTGCAGGATCTGCACCACCTGCGACGGCGTTTCGGCCACCGCCAGCGCCGCGGCGTCGACCTCCTTCAGCGCATGGGCGTGGTCGGCGCCGTGCAGAATGATGAGCGCCTTGCCCAGCGCCGCGGCATAGCCTGCATCGAAGGCGGCATTCCATTGCCGGTACTTCTCGCCGAAGCGGACAACCACGATATCGGCCTTCGCGATATCGGTCCGGGTGCGGATGGCGTTCAGCTTCGCACCCTTGTGGTCGTGCCAGAACTTCTGCGCCTCGCCGCCGAGGATCGCCACCCCGCAATCGTCGGAGGCCGCGTGATCGGTGACCGGGGCGGTGAAGGTCACGTCGAGTGCCGCGGCACCCTCCATTATCTCCTCGCGCCAGTCGGTGTGGATTTCGCCGGAGAGATAGACGTTGAGGGGCATGAAGGTCTCCTGTTCAGGTGGGGTGGCCGCGGTGCGGGCCGGGCAATGCCGGCAGATGCTGGCACCACATGTCCGCGCCGCGATCTCGATATTTCGGTGCGGGCAGAAAGCTCCCGGCGAGGCCCCGGCTCTGCGGCCGGGGCACGATGCGCCCCGGCGCCGATGTCGCGAAGGGGCGGGCCGAACGCTCGCACCTCAGCCGCGCAGCTTGCCGCCGGTGGCCTTCTCGACCTTCTCCACGATCTTCGCGGAGACGGCCTCGATCTCCTTTTCGGTGAGAGTGGCTTGGGTGGGTTGCAGGCGCACCGTGATCGCCAGTGACTTTGCTCCCTCGCCGAGAGAGCCGCCGGCGAACTCGTCGAAGACGCGAACCTCCTCGATCAGCGTCTTGTCGGCGCCGGCCGCAGCGTTCACGAGATCGAGTGCCTCCACCTCGCGGCTCACGACGAAGGCGAAGTCGCGTTCGACAGGCTGGAGATCGGGGGCCACCAGCGCCGGACGCGTGGCGCCGCTGCGGCGGGGCAGGGGTATCTCGGCAGGCCACAAGGTGAAGGCCACGGCGGGGCCCTTCACGTCGAGCGCCGCGAGGACGCGCGGATGCAACTCGCCGAACACGCCGATCACCTTCTTGGGCCCGAGGCAGATCATCCCATGGCGGCCGGGATGCCACCAGTCGGGCGCCCCGCGCAGCACCTGGACCTTGGCCGGTGCGCCCAGCGCGGCGAGGATCGCCTCGGCATCGGACTTGACGTCGAACACGTCCACGGCGCGGGCGGGGCCGTGCACGCTCTTGGGCCCGGTGCGGCCCACCAGGAGGCCGGTCACCTGCAGATGCTGCTCGCCGGGCTCGCCGCCCTCGAAAGCGGGGCCGACCTCGAAGAGCGCGAGATCGGGAAAGCCGCGCGCCTGGTTGCGCGCGGCCGCCTGCAGCAGCCCCGGCAACAGGCCCGGGCGCATGTGGCTCATCTCGGTGGAGATGGGGTTTTCCAGCCGCGTTGCCTCGCCGCCGCCACCGAAGAGCACGCCCGCCCGTTCGTCGATGAAGCTGTAGGTGACGCATTCGTTGTAGCCGAGCGCTGCCGCCGTGCGCCGCGCCACCTGTTCGCGCCGCTGCAGTGGGGTGAGCACGGGCCGCGGCACACTGGCATCGGGGCGCGGCATAGGCCGGGCCTCGAGCTTGGTGAGCGAGGCGATGCGCGCCACCTCCTCCACGAGATCGGCCTCGCCCATGATGTCGGGCCGCCAGGGCGGAACATGGGCAGTGTCGTCAGCATCGAGGCAGAAGCCCAGCGCCGTCAGCGTGGCGCGCTGCGTCTCGGGAGCGATGTCCATGCCAACGAGGCTCTGCACCCGCTCGGGCCGCAGCCTGAACGCGCGGGCGGTATCGGGGATCTCCCCTGCGACGATCACCTCCGAGGCTTCGCCGCCGGCGTGATCGAGGATCATCCGGGTGGCGTGCTCCAGCCCGTGGGGCGTCCACGCAGGGTCGATCCCGCGCTCGAAGCGATAGCGCGCGTCGGAATTGATCTTGAGCGCCCGGCCCATGTAGGCGGTGCGGACCGGGTCGAAATAGGCCGCCTCGATGAAGACATCCGTTGTCTCTTCCGTCACGCCTGTTGCCGCGCCGCCCATGATCCCGCCCAGGCTTTCCACGCCCGCGGCATCGGAAATCACGGTCATGCCGGGCTCGAGGGTGTAGGTCTTGTCGTCGAGGCCGGTGAAGCTCTCGCCACCCGCCGATCGGTGCACCCGCAGCGCGCCGCCCTCGATCTTGCCGGCGTCGAAGACATGGAGCGGGCGGTTGTTGTCGTATGTGAAATAGTTGGTCACATCCACGAGGAAGGAGATCGGGCGCAGCCCGACCGCGCGCAGAAGCGCCTGCAGCCATGCCGGTGAAGGCCCGTTGCTCACTCCGCGGATCACCCGCCCGTAGAACACCGGGCACTGCCCACGGGTATCTGCGTCGATGCTTACCCTGACGGGGCAGGCAAAGGCTCCCGGTACGGGTTCGACCTCGCGGGGCTTGAGCGTGCCGAGGCCGCGGGCGGCAAGATCGCGCGCGATGCCGCGCACGCCCAGCGCGTCGGCCCGGTTCGGAGTCACCGCGATCTCGATCACGGGATCGGCCTTCGCGGGATCGTTCGCCGCGAGCCAATCGGTGAACCGTTCGCCGACCTCGCCGGAGGGCAACTCGATGATGCCGTCATGGGCGTCGGAGAGCTCCATCTCGCGCTCCGAGCACATCATGCCGTGGCTCTCGACTCCGCGGATGCGGCCGACCTGGATGGTGGTGTCGATGCCGGGCACGTAGCTGCCGGGGTGCGCGATCACGACGGTGATTCCCTCGCGCGCGTTCGGCGCGCCGCAGACGATCTGCTTCTCGCCGCGATCCGTGGCCACCTGGCAGACGCGCAGCCTGTCGGCATCGGGGTGCGGTGCGGCCGACAGCACCTTTCCCAGCGTGAAATCGGCAAGCCGCGCCGCCGGGTCCGCCACGCTCTCGACCTCGAGCCCGAGATCGGTGAGCGCCGCGGCGATCTGCTCGACGCCGGCCTCGGTTTCGAGATGCGCCTTGAGCCATGAGAGGGTGAATTTCATCGCGCGTCGCCCATCGTCGGTTGCCGGTCGCGCGGGGGATAGCCCATGGCGCGCCGGGGGGGAAGGGGCGCGCCAGGCGTCGGCGGCCCCTCCTGCCGTCGTCGGCCGCCATCAGCCGATGCGCGACGGGATGTCGAGTGCGCGCGCCACGGCCGGGCGCGCAATGAAACGTTCGAGGTAGGCCCCGACGCGGGGAAAGTGCTCCCATTCGACGATCGGCCGGGCACCATAGCCGTCGATCGCGCGCACCCAGGGCCCGATCGCCATGTCGGCAACCGAGTAGGGCCCCGCGATCCACTCGCGCCCTTCGAGCGCTGTCTCCAGAACACCAAGCAGACGTTTGGCCTCGCCCACGTAGCGGGCGCGCGGGCGCGGATCCTCGATGTCGGCACCGGCATATCTCGCGAAGTAGCCCATCTGCCCCAGCATGGGGCCGAGCCCGCCCATCTGCCACATCAGCCACTGCGTGACGCGCGCGCGCTCGGCCTCCGAGTTCCCGCCGAACTGTCCGGTTTTTGCGGAGAGGTAGAGCAGGATCGCGCCGCTTTCGAAGAGCCCCAGCGGCCCGTCCGGCCCGTTCGGATCCACGATGGCAGGGATCTTGTTGTTCGGGTTGAGCGAGAGAAACTCCGGGCTCTTCACATCCGCATCCGCGAGCGTCACCCGGTGCGCCTCGTAGGGCAGACCCATTTCCTCGAGCGCCACGGCCACCTTGATGCCGTTGGGAGTGGGATACGAATAGAGCTGGATCACCCCGGGGCGTTGCGGCGGCCAGCGCCGGGTGATCGGAAACTCCGCCGCCCAGGCGGCAACGGCTTGATCTTCGGGCTCGTCGAGGGCCATCGCGGCGTTCCCCTTGTTGCTGCGTCCCGCTCAGGGACGTAGCCCGTATCCTGCCGAACGGAAACCTGCCGCCCGGTGCACGAATCGGCCCGGCGTTGTGCGCGGGCGCACCGCGGCGGCGCCCGTGCATCGGCGCGGGCGCGAATTGACCGGAAGCGCGCTGCCATTCTTGCGCTCCGGTGTCGTCCTTCGGCATGGTTCGCGGGCGCCACAGTCGCTCGCGGGCGCGCAAGACTGACGCTGCGCGCCTTCCGCGCGCGGACAGAAGAAACGGAGTGCCAAATGCTGAAAGAGTTCCAGACCTTCATCGCCCGCGGAAACGTGATGGACATGGCGGTGGGTATCATCATCGGGGCGGCGTTCACGGCTATCGTGACATCGCTCGTGAACGACATACTCAACCCGGTGATCAGCCTTCTGACCGGTGGGCTCGATTTCTCCGGCCTCGGGTATCGGCTGACCGAAGGCGAGGACGCCGCGGTGTTCGCCTACGGCAACTTCATCATGTCGGTCATCAATTTCCTGATCGTGGCCTTCGCCGTCTTCCTGCTCGTGAAGGGCGTGAACCGGGTGAAGGATGCGGCCAGGTCGCGCGAGCCCGAGGCCCCGAAGCCGGATCCCGGCCCGACCGAAAAGGAAATCCTCATCGAAATCCGCGATGCGCTGAAGGCGCGGGGCTGAGGCGGCGCCCGGCCTTCGCCCCGTCCGGCATCGGGCCCGGCGCGGCGAAGCGGCGGGCAACGAAAAACCCCCGTGGCGCGGCCGCGGGGGTTTCGTGAAGGTTCGCCTTCGATACCGGATCGAGCTTCAGAGAAGCCCTTCGCGCTGCGCCTTCTTGCGCGCGAGCTTGCGCGCGCGGCGGATCGCTTCGGCTTTCTCCCGGGCGCGCTTTTCGGAGGGTTTCTCGAAATGCTGCTTAAGCTTCATTTCACGAAACACGCCTTCGCGCTGAAGTTTCTTCTTCAACGCGCGCAGCGCCTGGTCGACATTGTTGTCGCGAACACTGACCTGCATCGTGGTGTCACCACCTTCCTAAGCTAGAGTTTTCGAACGTTTGAGGCAGGAGGTGGCCGTATAGCAAGGGCTCACTAGCTTGTCCAGCAGAGCGCCGCTATACCGCGCGGGCATCAGATGGAGGGCATGATGGACCCCGAGACCACACCCGAAGGCACCGGCGCCCCGGCAGATCCCCGCGAAGCGCTCCTCGCGGCGGCCCTTTCTCACGTGCCGTTCGATGGCTGGTCGGAGGCGACGTTCCGTGCCGCGATCCGCGACACCGGGATCGAGCCCGGCCTCGCCCGAAGCCTTTGTCCGCGCGGCGCGCGCGATCTCGTCGTGCTTCATCACCGCCGGGGCGACGAGGCGATGGTGCGACGGCTCCGCGAACTGCCCCCCTCGGGCATGAAGTTCCGCGAGAAGGTGGCACAGGCCGTGCGCTTCCGCATCGAAGCCGCGGGCGACCGCGAGGTGGTGCGCCGCGGCAGCGCGCTCTTCGCCCTGCCCGCCAACGCGGCGGAAGGCGCGCGGCTCCTCTGGGGAACGGCCGACCGGATCTGGCAAGCGCTTGGCGACACCTCCGAGGATTACAACTGGTACACCAAGCGGGCCACGCTCTCGGGCGTCTACGGGTCGACCGTGCTCTACTGGCTCGGCGACGAGAGCGTGGGAAGCGAAGCGACCTGGGCTTTCCTAGACAGGCGCATCGAAGACGTCATGCAGATCGAGAAGATCAAGGCGCAGGTGAACGACAACCGGGTCCTGTCGCGCCTGCTGGCGCCGGCGCACTGGGCGCTTGGCTGGGTGCGCCCCCCGGTTCGGATGCCCGCCGAGGGGCTGCCGGGCACATGGCGCGGCCCCAACTGAGGCTGGCGTGACCGAAGGCCCGACCCTGCCGCGCGAGATGCGCGCGGTCGAGATCTCGGCTCCCGGCGGGCCCGAGGTGCTCGTTCCCACGCGCCGGCCCGTGCCCGTTCCCGGCCATGGCGAGGTGCTCCTGAGGCTGGCCCATGCCGGCGTGAACCGCCCCGATGCGCTTCAGCGTGCCGGGTCCTATGCGCCGCCGCCCGGGGCATCCGATCTTCCCGGCCTCGAAGGCGCGGGCGAGGTGGTCGCGCTGGGGGCCGGCGTGGCCGCACCGGCGCTGGGCGCACAGGTCTGCGCCCTGCTGCCGGGTGGCGGCTATGCCGAATACGTCGCGGTCCCGGCGGCGCACTGCCTGCCGGTGCCGGAGGGGCTCGGCCTGCGCGAGGCGGCCTGCCTGCCCGAGACGGCCTTCACCGTCTGGTCGAACGTGTTCGAGCGCGGCGGGCTGCGGCCCGGCGAGGTGTTCCTCGTCCATGGCGGCTCCTCGGGGATCGGCACGCTGGCCATCCAGCTGGCCCGCGCGAAGGGCGCGCGCGTCTTCGCCACCGCCGGCTCGCCCGAGAAATGCGCGGCCTGCGAGGCGCTGGGGGCCGAACGCGCCATCGATTACCGAAACGAGGATTTCGTGGATGTCCTCCGCGCAGCCGGTGGGGCCGACGTGATCCTGTGCATGGTGGGCGGCAGCTACCTCGTGCGGAACCTCAAGGCGCTGGCCGAGGACGGACGGCTCGTGCAGATCGCCTTCCTGCAGGGGCCGAAGGCCGAGGTGAACTTCGCGCCGCTCATGGTGCGCCGGCTCACCGTCACCGGTTCCACGCTCAGGCCGCAGAGCGTGCTCGCCAAGGCGCGGCTCGCTCGCGCGGTGGAGCAGAAGGTCTGGCCGCTCGTCGCCTCGGGCCGGGTGGCGCCGGTGATCCATGCCGGCTTTCCCCTCGAGGCGGCAGCAAGCGCCCATGCGATGATGGAAAGCTCGGTGCATATCGGGAAGATCGTGCTCGACATCTTGTGATCCGGCACAACGCCTCGCCGGCGACTTGCCCCTTTTGCTCCCGGCGGCAGATCCCGACTCGGATGCCGGCGCAGGCGCCACGCGGCCTTTCCGCGTGCCGCTTGGCGCGCCCGCGGCCGTCGTGCCGCGGCTCGCCGCGCTTCACGGGTTCTGTGCAGCGGCCCGACCGCGCCGGGCCATGCCCTCCGCTCCCGCTCGCAGGCGCCTCTGCGCTGAAAACGCGCCAGGCCCCGACGCGCTCAGATCGCGCGGCGGCGGCTCTCCTCGATGTAGATCTCCCGCAGTCGCGCCGCCACCGGGCCGGGTTTTCCGGCTCCCACGGGCATCCCGTCGATCGACGTCACCGGCGTCACGAAGCTGGTGGCCGAGGTGATGAACGCTTCGGCGGCGTCCCGGGCCTCCTCCAGCGTGAACGGGCGCTCCTCGATGCGCATCTGCGCGGCCTCGGCGAAGCGGAGCACCGCTGCGCGCGTGATCCCGCTGAGGATCTCGGTGCCGAGCTGGCGCGTCACGATGGTGCCGTCCCTGGTCACGATATAGGCGTTGTTGGAGGTGCCTTCGGTGACATGGCCGTCCTCGACCATCCACGCATCGTCGGCGCCGGCCGCCTTGGCGAGCATCTTGCCCATGGAGGGGTAGAGCAGTTGCACCGTCTTGATGTCGCGCCGTCCCCAGCGCTGGTCGGGAATGGAGATCACGGCGATGCCGTCCCGCCCGGAGGGCGCATCGGCCACCCGCTTGGCCTGGGTGAAGAGCACGAGCGTGGGAGCGGCGTCAGCGGGAAAGGCGAAATCGCGGTCCGCCGCGCCACGGGTGACCTGGAGATACACGAGCCCCTCTTCCAGGGCGTTGCGGGTCACCAGTTCGCGGTGGATCTCGAGCAGCGTCTCCCCGTCCACGGGCGCCGCCATGTCGAGCTCGGCGAGAGAGCGCGCGAGGCGCGCGGCGTGCCCGTCGAAATCGACGAGCTTGCCGTCCAGCACCGAGGTCACCTCGTAGACGCCGTCGGCAAAGAGAAAGCCCCGGTCGAACACCGAGACCTTCGCTTCCTCCTCGGGCACGTAGGCTCCGTTCACGTATACCGTCCGGCTCATTCTGGCTCCTATCCCCATAGCCCGGCCTCGGGCGGATGAACGCCGGCTGCGTCGTAGACGAGCGGGCAGGCGCGGTCTTCCGCCAGCAGGAGCGGCCCGTCAAGGTCTACGACTTCCGCGCCCTGCGCCACGAGCACCGCGGGCGCCATCGCCAGGGAGCTGCCCAGCATGCAGCCGACCATGATGCCGAACCCCGCCCGCCGCGCCTCGGCGACGAGCGCGAGCGCCTCCGTCAGCCCGCCGGCCTTGTCCAGCTTGACGTTGACCATGTCGTAGCGGCCGGCGAGAGCTGGCAGCGAGGCGCGGTCGTGGCAGCTCTCGTCCGCGCACAGTGGCACCGGGCGGGGCAGATCCCCGAGCGCTGCGTCCTCCCCTGCCGGCAGCGGCTGCTCCACCAGCGCCACGCCCAGCCGCGCGAGTTCTGGGGCGATCCTCGCATAGCTGTCCGCCGTCCACCCCTCGTTGGCATCGACGATCAACCGCGCCCGCGGCGCCCCGGCGCGCACCGCCTCCAGGCGTGGCAGGTCGTCCGGAGTCCCGAGCTTCACCTTCAGCAGCAGCCGGTGGGCGGCCCGTTCGGCCGCCTCCCGCATCCGTTCCGGCGGGCCGAGCGAGAGCGTGTAGGCGGTGGGCAGCGCCCGCGGCGGGGAGAGCCCGGCCAGGTCCCATGCGCGAAGCCCGGCCTGCTTCGCCTCCCAGTCCCACAGCGCGCAGTCCACCGCGTTGCGCGCCGCACCCGGCGGTAGCGCGTCCTGGAGCGCGCTCCGCGCGATCTCCCCGGGCAGGCCGGCAATCTGTTCCGCCACGCTCTCGAGCGTCTCCCCGTAGCGGGCGTAGGGCACGCACTCGCCACGCCCCTCCACGCCGCCGCGCCGCACCGTCACCGTCAAGACCTTCGCCTCGGTGCGGCTGCCCCGTGAGATCGTGAAGGCTTCGGCCAACCGGAAGCTCTGCATCTTCACCGCGATCATGCGCGGGTCCCGGGGCATGGGCGCGCCCCCCTCATCTTGGCCGAAATACTCCCGCCGGAGGCGCAGCTCTCAGCCGCGCCACGGTTCGCGGCGGTGCGCGCGGTCCGGTTCACATCGCCCCCAGCGCATCCACCAGGCGCCGGGCGCCCTGCCGGTAGGGATCCACGCAGGGCAGCCCGAGGCGGCGCTCCGTCTCCTCCACGAGCCGCAGGGCGCGGTCTTCCTCGAGCGCCGCGGTGTTGAGCGCGACGCCCACCACCTGCGCGGCCGGGTTGGCCATTCGCGCCAGCGGCAGCGCGATGTCGCGCAGGGCCTCGAGGCTGGGCACGGCGTGGTCTGGCAGACCGCGCAGATGGGTGCGCGTCGGCTCGTGGCTCAGGATCAGGGCATCGGGCTGCCCGCCATGGATCAGCGCGAGCGTGACCCCGGAGTAGGAAAGATGGAACAGGCTTCCCTGCCCTTCGATCATGTCCCAGTGGTCGTCCCCGGCGTCCGGTGTCAGCCACTCCACGGCGCCCGCCATGAAATCCGCCACCACCGCGTCGAGGGGCACGCCTCCGCCCGTGATCAGGATGCCGGTCTGGCCCGTCGCACGGAACTCCGAGGCGATGCCGCGCTCCCGCGCCGCGCGGTCCATCGCGAGGGCCGTGTACATCTTGCCCACCGAGCAGTCGGTCCCCACGGCAAGGCACCGCTTGCCGCGGCGCGGAACGCCGCTGGCGATCGGGTAGCACTCGGTCGGAAGGCGCACGTCGTGCAGGGCACGGCCGTGGAGCCGGGCGGCAGCCGCGAGATCGGGCTCGTCGCGCAGCAGCGCGTGCAGCCCCGAGGCGAGATGGTAGCCCGCCTCTAGCGCGGCGAGCAGCGTGGGTTTCCAGGCCGGCGAGATCGTACCGCCCCGGTTGGCCACGCCGATCACGAGCGTGCGCGCGCCCAGTTCGCGCGCCTCCCCAAGGCCGAGATCCTCCACCCCGAGATCGGCCCTGCACCCGGGCAGACGCAGCTGGCCCACGACATTCTCGGGGCGCCAGTGGGCAATCCCCTGCGCGACCTTCGCGGCAAGCGGGTCGTGCGCGTCCCCGAGGAACAGAAGATAGGGGGTCTCGATCATCGCGGGTCACTCCCTTGCTGCGCGGACGCCGCCGCGCTCGGCGCCCCGATCGGATTCTGCGGACAGGCTCATCGCCGGTCCTGATGCGCCGCGCGTGCGGGGCCCTTGCGCCGGCAGGCCCGTCTGTTCCCGCCGAGGGCCAGGCTTGCCGCCGCCCGGACCGCGCCTTGCCGGCTCCGCGCCGCAACGGCGCGGCAGGGGGCGGCCGCAGCGCGGCGCCCGGTTGCGCCACCGTTCGGACAAGGGCACGCGACCGTCGGCGGCTGACCTGCGCCCGGTCAGTGAACACCGCGCGCGAGCCCGGGCGCAATCCCCGCGCGGAACCGCGGGTCGAGATCGCCATTGCAGCCCGCGGCGCGAGGCTCTACCCATCGCGCAAAGAGGAAACTTGCGACGCAGATAGGAAAGGTTCGCTCCATGTCCTTCATCACCCAGCCCCCCGCGCCCG
>CAYXOX010000025.1:0-28069 GCA_964466745.1 uncultured Rhodobacterales bacterium | reverse complement strand
GCTCGGCCACCGAGTAGGGCCAGTCGCCCCGGGTCTGCCCGTTCCAGCGCGCCACGAAGGCCAGCCCGTGGGCGATGTCCTCGATCTCGATGTCCACCGGCGTCGGATCGAGCAGGTCGAGCCGCCGTCCCGAAAGCATGCGCTGCCAGGCTCGGGGCGGGGAAGGGGCCATCGGTCGGGTCTCCGGGGCGGCGGGGTCACCGCGCGGCCATAGCGCGAGGGCGCCTGCGGAAACAAGCCCGGCGGCGGCGCCCCGCGCCTCCTTCATCCTGGCGGAAATACTCCGGGGGTCCGGGGGCGGCGCCCCCGGCCCGCTCACGCCTCCTGCCGCTCGGGCTCGGGGTTGTTCAGCCAGATCCAGGCGTTGAGCGCGCCGGCCACCGTCACCCAGGCGAGGTAGGGCACCATGAGCAGCCCCGCGACGCGGTCGAGCATCCAGAAGGAAAGCAGCGCGCCCAGCACCGCGACCCAGAGCCCCGCCACGACGATCAGCGCCGCGCGCAGGCGCCTGAGCCCGAAGAAGACGGGGGACCACAGGGTGTTCAGGGCGATCTGAAGCGCCCAGAAGGCCATGCCCAGCGCCGCGCCCTCGAGCACCGACACGCGCGTGGCCGCCACGGCCGAGGCGATGTAGAGGACCGTCCACGCCACGGGAAAGAGCCAGTCCGGCGGCGTCCAGCTGGGCTTGACGATCTCGCGGTACCACCGGCCGGGGGGAAAGAGCGAGCCGGTCGCGGCTGCCGCGCAGCAGGCCGCGAAGAAGACGATGAAGACGGACCAATCCATCGGGGCTGCCTTTGCCGGATGCTACAAGCCCCTTTAGCTAGGCTCCATGCCCTGCGATTCCAGCCCCCGTCGCGCCTCGCGTGCCTTGAGTGCCGCGAAGGCCTCCAGCACCGCACCGCCGCGGCCCTCGCCCCAGCCAGGCAGCGCGCCGCTCCGGCCCCCGGCCGCGGCCTCCACCAGGAAGCGGGTCTCGGGCAGCGGATCGGCATAGATCACCGCGGAGCGGGGCATCACCGACCCCCCGGCCGCGAGGAGAACGGCCTCGGCCATGTACCCCATCTTGCGCAGGCTTCCGGTGCGGGCGCGGAAGGAGATCGTATCGTGACCGTTGCGGCGGATTGCCCCGATGATCCCGGCATAGGCGAGCCGCGCGGTGGTGATCCCCGGCCGCGCCCGCATCGGCAGGAGCGCGATGCCGGGATCGGCCCGCAGGTAGAGCCGGTTGGCCTCCGCCAGCAGCCGGCGCACCATGGCGCGCACCTCCGCCGTGGGCAGCGGATCGGCGAAGAAGCACTCCGGGTCGAGCCCGGCCTCGGCCATCCACTCCAGCGGCAGGTAGATTCGCCGGGCACGGGCATCCTCGCCCACGTCGCGGGCGATATTCGTCAGTTGCATCGCCACGCCCATGTCGCAGGATCGCGCGAGCGCGCGCGGATCGCGCACGCCCATGAGCACGCACATCATCGCGCCCACCGCTGCGGCGACCCGTGCCGAGTAATCGAACACATCCGAAAGGGTCCGGTAGCGGCGGCCGGCGGCATCCCAGGCCAGGCCCTCGAGCAGGGCCTCGGGCAGCACCTTCGGCATCTCGCAACTCTGCACCACCCGGGCGAAGGCGCGGTCCTCGGGGGCGTTGCGCGGTGTGCCGGCGTAGATCAGCTCCAGCCGGTCGCGCAGGCGGAGCGCCTGCGCGGCCTTGTCGCGGTGCTCGTCCACGGCGTCGTCGGCGAGGCGGCAGAAGGCGTAGAGCGCGATCGCGGGGTCGCGTACATCCGCCGGCAGCAGCCGGGAGGCGGCGTGGAACGAGTAGGAGCCGGTGCGGATCGCGGCGTGGCAGTGGGCGAGATCGGCTTCGGGGGTCATTCGGCGGCCTCCAGGAGCGGTGCCGCCCGCCTCGCGCCGGGGACGTCGGGCACCATCTTGGCGAGAACTTCGGCACTGGACACCACGCCGGGCACCCCGGCGCCCGGGTGCGTCCCGGCCCCGGCGAGGAAGAGCCCGCGGGCTTCCTCGCTCACGTTGTGCGGCCGGAACCACGCCGATTGCAGGATGCGTGGTTCGATCGAGAAGCCCGAACCGTTGGGCGAAAGGTAGCGGTCGCGGAAGGTTTCCGGCGTGAAGATCTCGGAGGCGGAAAGATGCGCCTCGAAACCGGGAATGGTCCGCTCCAGCACCGCTGCCACCTTGCGGCGGTAGGCCTCCGCCTCGGTCTGCCAGTCCACCGGGGACTCGAATCCGAGGTGCGGCACCGGGGAGAGCGCGTAGAAGGTATCGTCACCCTCGGGCGCCACGGTCGGATCGGTCACCGAGGGCCGGTGCAGGTAGAGGCTCATGTCGTCCGCGAGGTGCCCACGCATGAAGATGTCGCGCAGGAGCCCCTCGTACCGCGGCCCGCTCAGGATCGTGTGGTGGCCCACGTCGCCCCATTTGCCGGCGGTGCCGCGGGTGCCGAAATACCAGACGAAAAGCCCCATGGACCAGCGCGCGCGGCCGAGCCGGGCATCGCTCCAGCGGCGCCTCGGGCGGTTGCGCAGCAGGCGCGAATAGGTGTGGCCGGCATCCGCGTTGGAGACGACGAGCGGCGCCCGCAGCGCCTCTCCCCCCGCCAGCAAAACGCCTTCCACGGCGCCGTTGCGCACGGTGATCTCGTCCACCTCCGTGTTCAGCCGCAGCCGCCCGCCCTGGTCTTCGATGACCCGGGCCATGGCATCGGCGATCGCCTGCACCCCGCCCATGGCGTAGTGAACGCCGTATTCCTTCTCGAGATGGCTCACCAGCGCGTACATGGACGTCACGTGCATGGGGTCGCCGCCGATGAAGAGCGGGTGGAACGAAAGCGCCATACGCAGCCGTTCGTCGCGCACCCGGCGCCGGGCGAGCCCGAGGATGGACCGGTCGGCCCGCAGCACGGCGAATTCAGGGAGCACCCTGATGGTTTCCCACGCCCGGTGCATGGGCTTGGCCACCATGCCCTCGAACCCCACGACGTAGCGGCGCCGGGCGTCTTCCAGGAAGCGGCGGTAGCCTTTCACGTCGCCCGGAGAGAGGCGGGCGACCTCGGCCTCCATCGCCTCGGTGCTCTGGCGGGCCCGGAAGCTGGAGCCATCCTCCCACCGGATCTCGTAGAACGGGTCGAGCGGGCGCAGATCGACGTCGGCGTCGAAGTCCCGCCCGCAGGCGGCCCAGAGATCGCGGTAGACCTGCGGCACGGTCACGATGGTGGGCCCGAGATCGAAGCGGTGCCCGTCGCGGGTGATCGAGGAGCCGCGCCCGCCCGGCCTGTCGAGCCTGTCGAGCACCGTCACCGCGTAGCCCTTGGCCCCCAGCCGCATCGCGGCCGCGAGCCCGCCGAGCCCCGCGCCGATCACGATGGCGGGCGGGCGCTGCGTGCCCCGGGCCATCTCGGCCAGTCTGGGATCGAGCGTCGTCATCTTGGCCTCACGTTACGGGTGTCCAGTTTAGTTTACAATCAGAATAGGTGCTACATCCTGTCCGTCTAGTTGAATCTGCGGGGCCATCCTATACTGTCCACCAAAGTTGACACCGCGACGGAGACCGCTCGCATGGGCCAGACGGCCACGCTCAGCCTGTTCCGATTCGGCCCCTGGGCCGACAGGCTCTGGGCGCTCGCCATGATGGGTGCCGCGCGCCCGGCCATGGTCCGCGTGCCCGACATCGGCTTCTGGAAGCTCTGCGGCTCGGGCACGGGCGAGGGGTTCACGCCGGTGCCGAACACGCAGGTGATGGCGATTCTCGCCACCTGGCCTTCGGAGGAGATCGCCCGCGAGCGGCTCGCAGAGGCACGCATCTTCGCGCGGTACCGGGCGCGCGCCCGGGAAAGCTGGACGGTGTTTCTCGCGCCCGTCTCGGCGCGGGGCCAGTGGTCGGGGCAGGCGCCGTTCCGCCCGGATCGCGCTGCTGCCGGCGGCGGAGGGCCCATTGCCGCACTCACCCGCGCCACAGTGCGCCCGAGCAAGGCAACGAGATTCTGGCGTCACTCCCCCGGCATCTCGAAGGTCATCGGCGCCGATCCGAACGTGGCCTTCAAGATCGGGATCGGCGAAGTGCCCCTGATGCAACAGGTGACCTTCTCGATCTGGCCCGATGCCGGGGCCATGGCCCGTTTCGCCCGCGACCCTGCCGGACCGCACCAGAAGGCGATCGAGGCCGTGCGCGCCGGTGCCTGGTTTCGCGAAGAACTCTATGCCCGCTTCGCCGTTCTCGGCGATACCGGTACATGGGGGGGTGCAAGCCCCCTGCAACGACTGGAACACGCCGCATGAGACACCCCTTTCCCTTCTCCGCCATCGTCGGCCAGAACGAGATGAAGCAGGCGATGATCCTCACGGCGATCGATCCGGGGATCGGCGGCGTGCTTGTCTTCGGCGATAGGGGGACGGGGAAATCCACGGCGGTCCGCGCTCTGGCGGCGCTCCTGCCGCCCATTCGCGCGATCCCGAACTGCCCGGTCAACGCCGAGCGGATCGCCGATTGCCCGGAGTGGGCGGCCGTGCCCCCCGCCAAGGCCGAGACCCGCCCGACCCCGGTGATCGACCTGCCGCTCGGCGCCACGGAGGATCGCGTGGTGGGCGCGCTCGACATCGAGAAGGCGCTGACGCGGGGCGAGAAGGCCTTCGAGCCGGGGCTGCTTGCCCGGGCGAACCGCGGCTATCTCTACATCGACGAGGTGAACCTCCTCGAGGACCACATCGTGGACCTGCTGCTCGACGTCGCCCAATCCGGCGAGAACGTGGTGGAGCGCGAAGGCCTTTCCATCCGCCATGCCGCGCGATTCGTGCTGGTGGGCTCCGGCAACCCCGAGGAGGGCGAGTTGAGGCCCCAGTTGCTGGACCGTTTCGGCCTCTCGGTGGAGGTCGCCTCGCCGCGCGACATCGAGGAGCGGATCGAGGTCGTGCGCCGCCGAGATGCTTACGAGACCGACCACGCGGGGTTCATGGCGCACTGGGCGCGGGAGGATGCCAAGGTCCGCCGCCGCATCACCGCCGCCCGAAAGGCGATGAAGACCATCGAAACCCCCGACGACACGCTGCGCGCCTGCGCCGAGCTGTGCCTCGCGCTCGGGTCCGACGGGCTGCGCGGCGAGCTGACGCTCCTGAAGGCCGCCCGGGCGCTCGCGGCCTACGAGAAGGCGCCCGCGGTGGGCCGCCCCCACGTGCGCGCGGTGGCGCCCTCGGCGCTGCGGCACCGGCTGCGGCGCGATCCGCTGGACGATGCCGGCTCCACCAGCCGGGTCGGACGGGTGCTGGAAGACGTGTTCGGGTGAGCGACGCGGCGGGCAGATGGGCCCGTGCCGTGCTCGCCCTGCGGATCCTCGCCGTCGATCCGGAGGGGCTGGGCGGGCTGTGGCTGCGCGCCCGCTCCGGCCCCGCGCGCGACAGGCTCGCCGCGCTGCTGCCCACGCTGCCGCTGCCACTTCGGCGCATTCATCCCGGCATCGGCGACGAGGCGCTCTTCGGCGGGCTCGACCTGGGCGCCACGCTGGCCGCCGGGCACACCGTGCGCAGCGCCGGCCTGCTCGATGCGCCGGGCGCGCTGGTGCTGCCCATGGCGGAGCGGTGCACGCCCGGCCTCGCCGCGCGGCTGGCCACCGCGCTCGACGAGCTGCGCGGGCACTGCCTCGTCGCGCTCGACGAGGGCGCCGAGCCCGACGAACGGCTGCCCGTCGCGCTGATCGACAGGCTGGCCCTGCACGTGGATCTCGAGGGGCTGGCCCTCGCCGAGTGCCCGGCGCCCGAGGCAGATCCCGCAGGGCTCGCCGCCGCGCGCGCCTTGCTGCCGGACGTACGGCTCGCGCCGCAGGCGGCCGAGGCCCTCACCGCGCTCGCGGCCCGGCTGGGCATCGAGAGCCTGCGCGCCCCGCAGCTCGCCCTGCGCGCCGCGCGTGCCAGCGCCGCGCTCGACGGCCGCCGGGAGACGACGGGCGCCGATCTCGAGCTCGCCGCCGCCCTCGTTCTGGCCGGGCGGGCCACCCGCCTGCCGCCGCAGGAGGAGGAGACGCCGCCCGAGGACGATGCGCCCGAAGATCCGCCGCCCCCCGAAAACCGCGAGGACGACGCGCCCGACGACGAGAACGGCCCGGGGGAAGACGAGCTGCGGATACCCGAGGAGCTGCTGCTGGAGGCGGTGCGGGCCAACCTGCCGCCCGACCTGCTGGAGCGCCTTGCCGCCGGGGCCGCCCAGCGCGGCGCGCAGGGGCTTGCCGGCTCGGGCGCGCGGGTGAAGGGCAACCGGCGGGGCCGCCCGCTGCCTTCCCGCGCCGGGCGGCTGGGCAGCTCCGCCCGGGTCGATCTCGTGGGAACCCTGCGCGCGGCCGCACCCTGGCAGCCGTTGCGCAGGAGCCTCGCTCAGCACGACGCGCTCGTGCATATCCGCCCCTCCGACATCCGCACCCGCCGCTACGAGGAACGCTCCGACCGGCTGCTCGTCTTCACCGTGGATGCCTCGGGGTCCGCGGCGCTGGCGCGGCTGGCCGAGGCCAAGGGCGCGGTGGAGCTGCTGCTCGCCGAGGCCTATGCCCGGCGCGATCACGTGGCCCTCGTGGCCTTCAAGGGCACCGATGCGCAACTGCTGCTGCCGCCCACCCGCAGCCTCGTGCAGACCAAGCGCCGCCTCGCCGAGCTGCCGGGCGGAGGCGGCACGCCGCTTGCCGCCGGCCTGCAGGCGGCGATGGGCGTGGCGCTCGCGGCCCGCGCCCGCGGCATGACGCCAACCGTGGCCCTGCTCACCGACGGGCGCCCGAACATCGCGCTCGACGGCCGGGCCGACCGCGCCGCGGCGGCGGAAGACAGCACGGCACTCGCCCGAGCGCTGCGGGCCAATGGCGTGGCGGCGCTGGTGGTGGACGTTTCGAACCGGCCGCAGGCGGCGCTGGGCACGCTGGCCGCCGAGATGGCCGCCCCCTACATCCCGCTTCCCCGGGCCGACAGCCGCCGCCTTTCCGCCGCCGTTTCGGCCGCGCTCGAGACCGGATGATGGACAGGGCGTGCCTCGCCGAGCTCTGGCCCCATGCGGAAACCTCGCGCTTCGTGGACGTGCGGCCCCACGGCTGGCACCTGCAGGAAATGGGCAGCGGCGAGACGCTCCTTCTGATCCACGGCGCCGGCGGCGCGACCCAGAGCTGGCGGGCGCTGATGCCCGAGCTTGCCCGCACCCACCGGGTGGTCGCGTTCGACATGCCGGGCCAGGGCTTCACCCGCATGGGGGCGCGCATGCGCTGCGGGCTCGATCCGCTGGCCGAGGATATCGCCGCGCTGCTTGGCGCGGAGCGGATCGCCCCCGCCGCGCTCATCGGCCATTCCGCCGGCGCCGCCGTGGCACTGCGCCTGTGGGAAACCGGCGCCGCCCCCGGTGCCAGCGTGATCGGCATCAACCCCGCGCTCGCGAAGTTCGAGGGCGTTGCCGGCTGGCTTTTCCCGGCGATGGCCAAGATGCTGGCGATCAACCCCTTCGCCGCCGGCTTTCTTGCCGCGACGGCGAGCGAGGCCAGCGTGCGCCGGCTCATCGAGGGAACCGGATCGAGGCTCGATCCGCTGGGGATCTCGCTCTATCGCCGGCTGTCCTCCGACCCCGCCCATGTGGACGCCACCATCACCATGATGGCGCAATGGCGGCTCGACGGGCTGATCGACCGGCTGCCGGGCCTCGCCGCGCCCACGACGTTTCTCGTGGCCGAGAAGGATGCGGCGGTGCCCCCCGAAGTGGCGAAGCGGGCGGCCGAGCGCATGCCCCATGCCCGCGTCCGCTCGCTCGGCGCGCTCGGGCACCTGGCTCACGAGGAAGACGCACCCGCCGTGGCGGCCGCGATCCGCGAGGCGCTTGCCGATCCGCCGCCCGGCGCGGGCGAAGCGTAACCGGGCCTTAACCGCGCCGCGCGTAAACCCCCGCGAGCCGGGGAGAAGCCCCGGGCAAGGGAGCTTCGGGGTGCAGCAGGTCCTTTCGGTCTGGTCGGTTCTCGATTCGCGGCGGCGGATGATCGTGCTCGGCGCGAGCCTCGGCGTGTTCGTCGCGATTCTCCTGCTGGCGCGGGGCGTCGCCAGCCCCTCGATGGAGCTTCTCTACTCGGGGCTGGAGCCGGGCTCGGCGGGCGAGGTCGTGCGCGCGCTGGAGCAGCGCGGCGTGCCCTACGAGGTGCGCGGCGCGGCGATTCTCGTGCCGGGCGCGCGCCGCGACGAGCTGCGCATGACCCTCGCCTCCGAGGGGCTGCCGGCCAACTCCGCCCAGGGCTACGAACTGCTCGATTCGCTCTCGGGGTTCAGCACCACCGCCCAGATGTTCGATGCCGCCTACTGGCGCGCGAAGGAGGGGGAGCTGGCCCGCACGATAAGCTCCAGCCCGCTCGTCGAATCGGCGCGCGTTCACATCGCGCGGGCGGATGCCGGCCCGTTCCGCGAGGGTGCGGAGCCCACCGCCGCGATCACGCTCGCCGCGGCGCCCGGCGCCGTGGGGACGGATCAGGCCCGGGCGCTGCGTCACCTCGTGGCATCCGCCGTTCCCGGCCTCGCGCCCGAGAACGTCGTCGTCATCGACGGGGCCGGCCAGATTCTCGGGGGGCCCGACGAGGCGGGCCTCGCCGCCCGCGCCGAGGCGCGGGCTGATGTCCTCCGGGCGCGGGTGATGCGCCTTCTCGAGGCGCGGGTGGGGCCGGGCAACGTCGTCGTCGAGGTCGCTGTGCAGACCCGCACGGAAAGCGAGGCGATCAGCGAACGGCGCTTCGATCCGCAGGGCCGCGTAGCGATTTCCACCGAAACCGAGGAACGCACCGATACTTCGCGGGACGGCGCCGGCCAGGGCGTGACGGTGGCCTCCAACCTGCCCGCCGGCGATGCCGGAGCGGCCGGGGAATCCTCCAGCCAGGCCAGCGAAACCCGCGAGCGCGTCAATTTCGAGGTCTCCGAGACCAATCGCGAGATCCTGCGGACCCCGGGCGCCGTCTCGCGCATCACCGTGGCGGTGCTCGTCAACGAGAGCCGCGAGACCGATGCCACCGGCGCCACCGTCACCGTGCCCCGGCCGGAGGAGGAGCTTGCCGCGCTGCGCGATCTGGTGGCCTCCGCCGTCGGATTCGACGAGGCGCGCGGCGACGTTGTCACCCTGCGCACGCTGGCCTTCGAGCCCGTGGATGCCGAGGGCACCGGCCCGCTCGCGCCACCCGCCTTCACCGGAATCGACGCGGCGCTGGCCGCGCGGATCGGCGTGCCCGCGGCGGTGGCGGTGATCCTCGCCGTCTTCGTGCTCCGCCCGCTGCTTTCCTCCAGCGCTGCGGCCCGTCCGGCGGAGCTTCCCGCACCGGACCGGGCCATCGCCGGACCGCCCCCCGCGCTGGCCTCAGGGGAGGCAGCCGAGACACCCGCGCTCGACGGCGAGATCGAGCTTGGCAGCGGGTTCCCGGCTGTCGGGGGCTTTCCGGCGATGGCCTATGACGGGGACGCCACCCGCTCCGAGGACGGGGAACCGGCCGAACGGCTCCGCCGGCTCATCGACAGCCGGGAGGCGGAGGCCGTCGAGATCCTCCGCAGCTGGATGGATCCGCGGGGGGAGCCGGGCAAATGACGCCGCGCCTGCTCGACCTCGAGGATTTCGGCGCGCCGACCCGCAACGGCCCAGTGTCCGGCACGCCCCTCGCCCCCGGTCTCGCCGAACTGGCGACGATGGCCGAGCCGGGCACCGGGCCGGCGGCCGATGCCGAGGCGATGAAGCTCGAGGCCTTCGAGAACGGGTACCGCGCGGGCTGGGAGGATGCCACCGGCGCAGCCGCCTCCGAGCAGGGCCATATCGCCGCCGATCTCGCGCAGAATCTGCGGGATCTCTCCTTCACCCTGGCCGAGGCGCAGGCCGCCGTGCTCGCCGAGATGCGCCCGCTCCTGCGGGAGATCGTGGCCAAGCTGCTGCCGGCGGCCGCCCACGCCAGCCTCGCCGGCCGCATCGCCGACGAGCTTGCCGCCCTTGCCGAACGGGCCGCCGACTGCCCGGTGGAGCTGGTCCTCGCGCCGACCCATGCCGATGCGCTGGGCGCGCGGCTGGCGGCCGACAGCCCGCTGCCGCTGACGGTGATCGCCGAGCCGAGCCTGCCGGAGGGGCAGGCCTACCTGAGGTTCGGCCAGCGCGAGACAGCCTATGACATGGGTGGTCTCGTCGACAGCCTGAGGGCTCTGGCGGAAGGGTGGCTGGCGGAAACCGAGCCGCCCGCCGGTTCGGCCGCCGTTCCCCGCGCCGAGGAAGCGGGCGCCGGCGAATACCGAACTGTGGAGCGGCCCGGCACGGCCCCGGTCGCCGTCGGCCCGCAGCCGGATGCCGGCGGCCCCCCCGGCACGACGATCCCGGCCGCGGCGACTCCGGCGCCGCCCGCCCCGAACCTGGAGGCCCGCGATGGATGATCCCGCCGAACTGCCCCTGCCCGGACGCTTCACCGAGGTGCCCGTGGAAATCACGATCGCGGTGGGCCGGGCGCGCCCGACCGTGCGCGAACTGCTGGAGCTGCAGGAGGATTCCGTCCTGCCCCTCGATGCCGCGGTGGAAGATCCGGTCGAGCTTTATGTCGGCGACAGGCTGATCGCACGGGGGATTCTCGAAGAGGCCGAGGGCGGGCCGGAGGGGCGCCTCGCGGTGCGCCTGACCGAGGTCGCCGACCTCAGGACGCGGCTCGAGTGACGAATCCCCGCGCCGCCGTCCGCGCACCAGGGGCGGCCCGATGGCGGCGTTCCGGCCCGCCGGCGCACCCGGCCGCTGCGCGTGCCGGGCGCGCCGCCCGGGCCCCGCTGGCGCTCGGGCTGCTGCTCGCGATCATTGCCGGGGCCACCGGGAGCCCCGCCGGGGCGCAGGACATCACCCTCTCCTTCGGGGACGACGGCTCGCTCGCCGCCCGCAGCATCCAGATCCTGATCCTCGTGACGCTCCTGAGCCTGGTGCCGGGGCTCGCCGTGATGATCACCTGCTTTCCGTTCATCGTGACGGTGCTGGCGATCCTGCGCCAGGCCATCGGGCTGCAGCAATCGCCGCCCAACATGCTCATCATCAGCCTCGCGCTCTTTCTCACCTATTTCGTGATGGAACCGGTGTTCCTCGCGGCCTGGGAGGCGGGGTTGCGGCCGCTCTCGGAGGGCGAGATCGCGCTCGAGGAGGCGGCGGTCGCGGCGCTGGAGCCGTTCCGACTCTTCATGGCCGGACGCATCGACCCCGATACGTTTTCGACCCTCGCCGAGCTGCGCCCCGGCGCGCCGGAGCTGGCGCCCGAGGCCGCGCTCTCGCTGCTTGTGCCGTCCTTCCTGCTGAGCGAGGTCGCGCGGGCCTTCCAGATCGGGTTCCTCATCTTCCTGCCCTTTCTCGTGATCGACCTGGTGGTCGCCGCCGTGCTGATGTCGATGGGCATGATGATGGTGCCGCCGGCGATCGTCTCGCTGCCGTTCAAGCTGGCCTTCTTCGTCGTGGCCGACGGCTGGGCGCTCATCGCCGCCAGCCTCGTTCAGGGCTACGGCTGAGCGACGGCTCCGGGAGATCCGGGCCCGCCGGTGCCGTGCGGCGCGGCGATTCGGGCGATCCGGGGTCTTGGGAGGCGGGCAGGCGCGCGTGGCCGCGGCCGGAAAGCCGGGAGGCGCGGCGCGCGCCATGGCTTGCGCGCATCCGGCGCCTTCGCTGCCGGCGCGCCGCCGACCCCCGCCCTTGGCCGGGCCGGCGCCGCGCCGCCGCCGCGCCTGCATCGGGCAGCATGGCGGTGCCTGCCGGCGTGGGCAGTGCTGCCCGCCGCACGGCCCGCGGCAGCGCCGACCCCCCGCCGCGATGCCGGCGGCCGACCGCGAACACGCCGCACGGCCCGCCGCGATGGCGTTTGCCCACCGGGCATGCGCCGCACCGCCCGCCGCGATGGCGACTGCCCGGCGGCGGCGCGGGGCCACCGCCCCCGGCGAGACGCCTCGCGCCTTCCCAAACCGTCCCCGTCGAGAGGCTCCCGGGCGCAGGCCGCTTCGGGCCCGGCAGGGTGCTGGCGGGGGCTACCGTCGGGCCTGCGGGTGCTGCGGGGCCGGGCATAAAGCTGCTGGCACAGCGGCCGGAAGGCATGGCGCGCTCAACCCTCGCGCCGGCGGGGGGAGGCGCGGGCGCGGCGAGCGGCGGCGCCTCGCACGGCCCGCAGTGCCCGGCGGGCCCCCAGTTGCTGCCAAACGGGCGCTGACAGCATCGACCGGCTGCAGGATGTGCCGTGCCTCCGGGCGGCCCCGGCGGGGGGGCCTGTCAGCGGACCACGAACTCCGCGTGGAGTGCGCCTGCGGCCTTGAGGGATTTGAGGATGTCGATCATGTCGCGCGGGGCCACGCCGAGCGCGTTGAGCCCCTCGACGACCTCGGAAAGCGAGGTGGCCTCGGGCACCTCGGCCAGTGCGACGCCCGCGCCCTCCTCGAGGGCGGCGCGGGTACGTGGCACGACGACCGTTTCGCCCCCTGCGAAGGGGTTGGGCTGAACCACCGCCGGCGCTTCCTCGACCCGGAGTGTCAGGCCACCCTGGCTGACGGCGACGCGGCCGAGCCGCACATCCGCCCCCATCACGATGGTGCCCGAGCGCTGGTCCACCACCACCCGGGCGCGGCGCTCGGGCGCGACCTCCAGCGATTCGATCCGGCTCAGCGCATGGGCGGGCGATGTCTCGCCGGTGGCCGAGATGTGCACTTCGACCGTGCCTGCATCGAGCATCCGCGCCACCGGGCGCCCGTAGACGGCGTTCACCGCCGCTTCGATCCGGGCGGCGGTTGTGAAATCGGGCGAGCGCAGCGCGAGGCGCACCGTGCCGAGGGAGGAGAGCGCGAAATCCACTTCCCGCTCCACCCGCGCGCCGGAGGGGATCACCCCGGCCGTCGGCACGCCCTCGGTCACCGCGGCGCCCTCGCCGCGGGCCTCCGCGCCGCCGGCGATGACGCTGCCCTGGGCGACGGCGTAGATCTCGCCGTCGGCGGCGTTGAGCGGGGTCATCACCAGCGTGCCGCCGAGCAGGCTGGTGGCGTCGCCGATGGCCGAGACCGTCACGTCGATCTGGCTGCCCGCGCGGGCGAAGGGCGGCAGCGCCGCGGTCACGAGCACCGCGGCCACGTTGCGCGGGCGGAACTGCTCTCCGCTGACGTTGATCCCGAGGCGTTCGAGGATGGAGACCATCATCTCTTCGGTGAAGGGGGCGTTGCGCAGCCCGTCCCCGGTGCCGGCGAGGCCCACCACGAGGCCGTAGCCCAGCAGGTCGTTCCCGCGCACGCCGTCGAACTCCACGAGATCCTTGAGGCGGACCTCCTCGGCGGCCGCGGGGCCGAGGCAGCAGAGCGCCGCGAACCAGAGCGCTGCCAGGCGCCGCCTCGCGCGGGCCGCGCTCATCGCAGGAACTCCAGCAGGGTGAGCCGCGAGAGCCGCGCTGTGAGCGCGTAGTGCGTTTCGAGCTGGCCCCGCACCTCCTCGAGCTGCGTCGCGGTTTCGAAGGGGTCGGCGGCGGTGAGGCCGGCAATGGCGATCTCCGTCGCCGTGGCCTCGGACGCGTTGCGGGCGGTGGCGGCCTCCACCGCCGCCTCCGCCGTGCCGACGGCCGCCTGCACCGCCACGAGCCCGGCCTCGCCGGTGCGCAGCGCGACCGCGGAGCGCGAGAGCGCATCGGCACGCTCCTCCGGCTGGCCGGCGAGCGCGCCGGCCGAAACGAGCGCGGCCAGCGCCACGGACGCGAGCGTGCCGCGCAGGGCCTCGTCGTCGGCGCGGGTGCCGAGATCGGCGGTGGAGCCGTCTCCCAGCGGAGCCGGCGGGGACGAATCGGCGCCGCCGAGGTAGCCCGTCAGCTCGAAGCCGCCGCCGGGCGCCAGGAACCAGTCGTTCACCGCGGCTTCGAGCGCCGCGGCATCCGGGGCCCCGGCGGTGGCGGCGGCGAGGCTTGCCAGCATGTCCTCCGCGGGTGCGAGGGCGGGCCGGTCCGTCGCGGTGCCGGAAAAGAGCTGCCTGTCCGCGACACGCGCGTTCAGGGCGCCGACGATCTGCCCGAAGGCCTGGCGCGCGCTCTCGGCGGCGGCGGTGACCCCGCGCGGGTCGGGCGCCGTGGACACAAGTGCGAGATCGGCCGCGAGAGTGGCCGTGGATCCGGTGATCGTGGACAGCGCCGCCTGCATCGCGCCGGCGCGCAGGGCGAGCTCGGCATTCGCGACCTCGCGCGCACGCAGCGCGTCGAGCCGGGCCGAGAGGCCCGAGAGCGCGGAGAAATCCCCGGAGAGCCGGGCGGGCAGATCCGCCCGGCGGCCGGTGGAGAGCTCGGCCGTGAGGCCGGCGAGATCCTGCCGCAGCGTTGCGTTGGTGCGCCGGCTGACGAAGCCCTGCGCAAGATCGCCGATGGAGGAGAAGGTCATGGCTCAGAGCCTCATGAGAAGGTCGAGCAGATCCTCGACGGTCTGGATCACCCTGGCGTTGGCGGCATAGGCCTGCTCCACCCGAAGCAGGGCCTGGAGCTCGGCGTCGGTATCCACGCCCTGGGCGAGTTCGAGTTCGCGCAGCCCGCCGTCGCGCGCGGCGGCGGTTGCGAGCGCACGGTCCGCGGCCAGCCCGTCGCGCGAGACGGCGGAGAGCAGATCGCTCGCCAGCCCGCCGGCGCTGCGGGCGGTGCCCGCGAAATCGCCCGAGCCCGGCACCCGCGGCGCATCGAGCGCTGCGGAGAGCGCCATGAGGCCGGCGGGGTTGCCGGATGCGCCGGGCGCCGTGGCGCCGAGCCCGTCGCGCAGGCGCCAGAGCGCGCCGCCCTGGCCCGGATCGGCGAGCGCGTTGATCGCAAGGCGCCCGGCGAGCCCGGTTTCGGTGGCGGGATCGAAGACGCCTCCGCCATCGGTGAAGAGGCCGGGCGCGCCCGGTGCCCGGCTGGGATCGGCGGCGGTGGCCTCGAAGCGCTCCACGAGATCGCGAGCCAGCGCATCGAGGCGGGCCTGGGACGCGGGGGCATGAACGTCCCGCGTGGCGAAGGCGGCCGCCAGCCTGCCTCCCGCGAGCGGGCCGCCGGGCCCGGTTGCCACCGGTACGCCGTCGCGGGTGAGCGGCGCGAGGCCGGTGGAGGCCAGTGTCATCTCCGGCACGATCAGCCCGGCGGGCTGGAACTCGAAGGATGCGGCGGTGCCGTCCACGAGCTGGGCGCCCCCGGGGCTGAGGAGCGCGACCTGCCCGTTCTGCCGGGGCACCTCGCGCACGGGGACGATCTCGTTGATCTCGTCGATCACGGCGCGCCGCCTGTCGAACAGGGCGCTGGCGTCGCCTCCGCCGGAGAAGCGCATGATCTCGGCGTTGAGCCGGGCGACCTCGGCCAGCCCCTCGTTGAGCCGGGCGACATCGCCGGAGATGGTCGCCTCGGCCGCCTCGCGCTGGGCCTGGACATGGCGGCCGAGCCCGTTGATCTTGCTGGCAAGGGTGCGGGCCGCGTCGAGCACCTCGGCAAGCCGGGGCGAGCTGTCGGGCCGGCTCTCCGCGGCGGTGAGCGCGGTGGCGAAGCGGGAGTAGGCCTCGCCGAGCGCGCCGGCCTGCCCGGGCTCGCCGATCTCGCGCTCGAGCCCGGAGAGGTACTCCGCGAGAAGGGCGGCGGCCGCGCGATCCCCCGAGGCGGCGCGCCGCTCGGCGATCAGCGCGGGATCCTCGCGGCGCGTCACGCCTGCGACCGCCACTCCGCCGCCGGTGCCGCCCACCATGCGCGCGGCGAGCTCCAGCTCGCGCGCGGCATAGCCCTCGGTGCGCGCGTTGGCGATGTTCGAGGAGACGACCTCGATGTTGCGCGAGGAGGCGGTGAGGCCCGAGAGCGCGTTGGAGAGCGTGCCGGTGAGGCTCATGGCGTGTACCTGCCCTCAGCCGGTGTCAGCGCTTGATGTTGGTGGTTTCCTGGAGCATCTCGTCCACCGTCTGGATGACCTTGGCGTTCGACGAGTAGGCGCGCTGGACCTGGATCATCTCCGTGAGCTCGCCCGCGACATCGGTCGTGCTCTCTTCGCGGGCGTAGTTCACGATGTCGCCGGTGGGCCCGTCGCCGGCATCCCACAGGAAGAACGAGCCGCTTTCGGGCGTGGGCATGTATGTCTGGTTGTCGAAGGCGGCGAGGCCGTTGGGGTTCGGCACGTCCACGAGCGGGATCTGGTAGATCGTGCGGGTGATGCCGATGTCGAAGCTGGCGTGGACGAAGCCGTTGGGATCGACCTCCACGCTCGTCATGTTGCCCACCGGTGAGCCGTCCTTGAGGATCGAGACGGGGGCGAAGCTGTCGGAGAGCTGGGTGAGGCCGTTGCTGTCGCCGAGGGTGCCGATATCGATCTCGATCGGCCCGCCGGCCACGTTGACGGTGATGTTGCCGGTGGCGGGATCGTAGGCGCCGCCGGAGATGGTGGTGACCGCATCGAGGGTGCCTCCTTCGGCGCGGCTGTCGTCGAACACGAGGGTGTATTCGCCGATGGTGGCGCCACCCAGCGCACTGTCGGAGAGCACCATCGTCCAGGTGTTGGAGGCGCCGCTGCCGGGGATCGTGGGCGTGAAGGTGATGGCGAGGTTCTGCGAGGTGCCGAGATTGTCGAAATACTCGATGGAGAGCTCCTGCGTGGTGCCCGGTGCGCCTGCCTCGGTTTCCGTGGCGGGCAGGTTCACGCCGAGCGTCATCCGCGTGGTGGGCTCGCCGGCGAACTGGTTGACGTTGACCCGGATCGGCTGAAGCCCGTCCTGGGTGTCGCGCGGGAAGGTGGGGACCGAACCGTCGGCGTCGGCCGGCCAGCCCATGAGCACCAGCCCCGTTTCCGTCACGAGATACCCGTCGGCGTCGGTGCGGAAGGAGCCGGTGGTCGCCAGCATCATGTTGCTCAGCCCGTTGCCGACCTCCACCGAGGCGGTATCGGTGACGGGGATGAAGCCCCGCCCGCGCACCGCGAGATCGGTGGCGTTGGACGTGGAGACGAGCGGGCCGCGCTCGTCGATCAGGCGGGTGGTGGTGACCCGGACGCCACCGGCCGAGTAGGTGCCCGTTCCGCTGTCGATCACCATGGAATGGAAATCGGCCACCGCGCGCTTGTAGCCGAAGGTGGAGGAGTTGGCGATGTTGTCGGAGATGGTGGCCAGGCGGCTGGCGTTGGCCGCAAGCCCGGCCACACCCGCGTTGAGCGAGGAGGAAATGGTCATGTCGCGCCTTTCTGCTGCTCCCCCGGGGCAGGCCCGGGTCGGCCATCGCCTAACCCGGCGGGGATTAAGGGCCGGCTAACGTCTCCAATTGCGCCTATCCCGGCGGCATCCGCAGAAGCGTGATCTCGATGCGGTTGTTCTCGGCTGCCATCGGCGCCGCGGGCAGGGCCGGGCGCCTGTCGGCATGGCCCGTGACCCGCGCGGTGCGCCGCGGCGGCAGACCGGCGGCCTCCATGCCGGAACGGGCCGCCTCGGCGCGGTCTGCCGCGAGGCTCCAGCCGGGCCCGCCGGCGGCGACCACGGGGCGCGCGGCGAGATGCGCGCCCACGGCAAGCGGATTGGCCACCGTGGAGAGCACGTCGCCGAGCATGGCCAGCAGCGTTTCCATCGCGGGCGTGGGCACGGCCGTGTCCTCCTCGAAGAGCGGGGCGCCCGGCAGATCGGCAAGCTCCACCACGAGGCCCTCGTCACTCATGCGCACGGCAAGGTGGCGGGCAATCTCGGAGCCCTCGGGCGCGGCGGCGATGGCCTGTGCCAGCGCGGCTTCGAGCGCGCGCAGCGCCGCCTCGGGATCGGTCTCCACCCCGGTTGCGCCGCGCGCGGCGTTGCTCTCGGTGGCGCGGCTGTCGGTCGCGCCGATCCCGTTCTGCGCCATCACCGTTTCGGAGAACACGCTGTCGCCGCCGAAGGCGCCGTCGCCGCCGCCGGAGATCCTGTTGATCGGGATCGTCGGCGAGAAATAGTCGGCGATCCCCTTCCTCTGTTTTTCCGTCGTTGCGTTCAGCAGCCACATCAACATGAAGAAGGCCATCATGGCGGTCACGAAGTCGGCGTACGCCACCTTCCATGCACCGCCATGGTGCCCGCCGCCCCCGGCGACCACCTTCTTTTTCTTGATGATGGCTGGCCCGCGCTCGTTCGCGGCCATGCCACACCCCTTTACTCACCACCCGCGCGAAAGCTAGCCGGCGGGGATGAATGGGGGATTAATCGCCGAAGCACGGCGAAATCCTACCGAAAGAGTTGTCGCCCGAGGCGCCGGGCACCTATCTAGGAAGAAGCATGTGGCAAAGCGGGCCAGCGTGCCCGCGCCAGGACGGGGAGAGGTGAGATGAGCGAGGCCAGCACACCGGAACTTGCCGCGGCAGCCGCGGCGCGTGAAGTCAAGGAAGCCACCCGCGCCTACACGACGCGCGACGACAGGCTTGCGGCGGCCAGCCTGCTGGGCAGCTTCGCCGCCTATTTCATCAGCCTCTGGGCGGCCATCGCCGCGGCCCCCGCCTGGTGGCTGGTGGTGCCTCTCGCGATCCTGAACGCCCTGGCGGCCGGGCGGCTCTACGTGCTCCAGCACGACACCGGGCATGCCTCGCTGTTTTCCAGCCGCCGCGCGAACGACCTGGCGGGCTACGCGATCTCCACCTTCACCCTCACGCCCTACAAGGCGATGCGGATGAACCACAACATCCACCACGCCTATCTCGGCAATCTCGACCATCGCGAGAGCACCGAGGTGTTCACCATGACGCTGCGGGAATGGCAGGAGGCGGGCTTCTGGAAGCGGCTTGGCTACCGGATCTACCGCAGCCCGCTCTTCATCCTGCCGTTCGGCGGGCTCTTCGTCTACGTCATCCGCTACCGCTGGCCGAAGAACGCGGTGAAGGCGGGCGTGGCCGAGATCATGCTCTCGAACCTCGCCGTCTTCGCGTGGTGGGGCCTGATCTTCGCGCTTGCGGGGTGGACGGGGCTGGCCATCTACGGGCTGACGGTGGTGTTCGCCGGCGTGTTCGGGGTGTTCCTCGTCTACCTCCAGCACAATTTCGAGGACACCTACTGGGACAGGAAGCCCGATCTGAGCTTCGACAGGGCAACGCTCCACGGCTCCTCGGCGCTGGATCTCGGCTGGTGGTTCGATTTCGCCACCGCCAACATCGCCTACCACGACATCCACCACTTCAACCCGGCGATCCCGAGCTACCGGCTGCGCAAGTGCCACCGCGACCTGCGCGAGCGGTTCTCGATGCAGACCATCGGCTGGGGCGAGGCGCTGCGCAGCTTCACCCTCAAGCTGTGGGACGAAGAGGCCGAGCGGCTGGTGCCGTTCCCGCGCGCGCCGCGCCGCGCAGGCGCGGGTGAGGCGCAGCCGGCGGGCTGACGGGGCGCAGAGCGGGGCCTCGCCGCCAGCGCCCGGCAGGGCCGGAGCCCTGTTCACGGGGGCGAAGCCGGCGGCCTCGGCCTCGGGGCGTCGTGCCCTGCACCGGGCCGGCGCTGCACGGCGCACCGGATCGGGACCGGGCCCGAGCCCCGGCGCCGCCGCGTCAGGCGCGGCCCGCCGCCCAGGCCGCGATCTGCGCCCAGACGGATGCGTAACCCGGCCACTCCACGAAGTCCGCGGGCGCCCAGTGCGGGCTGCAGTCGGAGGCAAAGGCGACCGAACGCCCGGTGCCGTAGCGCCCCGCCACGATCAGGGGATCCTCGCCCACCCGGGCGACCACCTCGGCGCCCTCGCGCGGCGTGAGGCGGTTGTAGCCCATGAGCCCGGGCCAGACCGCGGGCAGCCCCGCGGCGATGGCATGCACGGGCAGCGCCACTCCGGGGGCAACGCCCTCGGGCCGTTCGACGCGATCGTCGTGGCGACAAAGGGTGACGGGCAACGCCTCCTCGACCGGCGAGCCGGCATATTGCGCCTTCGCCTCGATTCCCTGGAAGGTGAGGTATCCGCCCACCATGACGAGCCCCCCCCGCCCCCCGCCACGTAATCGCGCAGCGCGACGAGTCGGTTCGGGCGCGACCGGCCGCCGACGAAGGTGTCGCGGCTGAGAAGGAGCGTGTTGGCGCCGATTCCGAAAGGAACACCACGTCGAATGCCGCGAGCGCCTCCGGGCTCGACGGGAAGTCGGCAGCGGCGACATGGGCCGGCCGGTAGGTGACCTCCCATCCCGCGCCCTCCAGCGCGGCGATGAGCCAGCCGCCTCCCTCGGCGTGATCCGTGGTGGTGAAGCTGTCGAAACCTTTCTGGTGGATCGAGTGCACCGTCCAGCTTTCGCCGGCGAGAAGCGCGCGTGGTCGGGTCATGGGCGAGGATCTCCGGGAATGGCGGTGGACTGGCGCACCCGCAACGGGACCGGCAGCCGGATCAGCGGCAGAGGTGTCTCGCCGGACAGCAGCCGGTGCAGGTGATCGAAGGCCAGCCGGCCCGCACGCCGCTCGCCGACGCTCATCACCCCTTCCTGGCCGGTCACGAGCGCGATCCGCCGGTGGCCGAGGCCCACCAGATGCGCCGTGGCCATCCGGGCTCCCGCGCGGCTCTCCACGAAGATCCGCGGCAGCGCCGTTCCCGGCATGTCCTCGTCGAGGAGAACCACGTTGGCAAGGCCGGAGAGCGCCTGCGCAAGCTCGCCGCGGTCGCGGCGGTTCGTCATCATCACCATGCCGTCGACATGGCGATCGCGAAGCCGGTGCACCGCGACGATCTCGCGCGCGGGGTCGCCCGGTGTGGATGAGATCTAGACGGCGTAGCGCGGCGCGCGGCCCCGGCTGGTCGGAGACCCCGGACCGGGAGACGGCGCTCGTCTATTCCGGTTCGGGGCGCGACCTGCGGAACCTGTGGGTTGCCGGCGAGCGGCTGGTGCGGGACCGCCGGCTGCTTCGCAGGCCCTTCGAGGCGATCCGCGACGAGTATTCCCGAACCTACGCCGCCTTCTGGAGTCGCGTCGCGCGTGCCGGGGCCGTGGCATGAGGACTCCGCTGATCCTCGGTACCGACCGCGGCATCGACCATGCACAGGCGCTGGTACTGCTGCTTTCCCGCGGCATCCGGCCCATGGCCGTGACGACCGTTTTCGGCAACGTGGCCCTGCCGCTCGCAACCCGGAACATGCTCGCCTGCCTGGCGCTTTGCGATGCCCGGGAGGTTCCCGTGATCTCGGCTCTTGCGCGGCCGATGGCGCAGGAGGCGGTCGACGCCGCCCATGTGCATGACCAGGACGGGCTCGGCGGCGCGCCGATCCCCGCAAGCCTGCCGCCGGTCTCGGGAGATGACACGGTCGCCTTCCTGCGCGGCACGGCGCGAAGGCACGCGGATCGACATGCTTGCGATCGGCCCGCTGAGCAATCTTGCCATGGCGCTGCTGTGCGATCCGGGCCTCGCCGAGGGGATCGGCACGCTCACGATCATGGGCGGCACGCTCTTTGGCCGCGGCAACACCACACCCGCGATGGAGCTCAACATCTATGCCGATCCCGAGGCCGCCGACATCGTGTTCCGGTCCGACATCCGCACGCGGGTGGTGCCATGGGAGCCCTGCGTGACCCACACGATGGCCGGGGCCGAGGTGGTCGCGCTCTTCGCGGATCTGCCCGACGATCCCCTCGACGCGTTCAACCGCGCGCTCGCCGCGCGGACCCGCGCGGTCTCGCTGCGCTGCGGCGGGGGCGACACGTTCCGCTTCGTCGTTCACCAGCGTGGAGAAGAAGGTGGGCGACTCGCTCTACACCGTGATCCGGCAGACGCTCGACGGCAGCGCGCCCTACGGCACGGCCCTGCTTCTCGGCCTCGCCGACGGCGCGGTGGGCATTTCGAAAAACGAGTTCTACCAGGCCGTCGTGCCCGCCGATCTGCGGGCGGAGCTCGACGCGATCGAGGCGCAGATCATCGCAGGCGAGATCGTCGTCGAGACGGTGATGTAGCACCGACCGCACCCGGCCCCGCCGCCCCGGCCTTATCCCGGCCGGGGCGGCACCGCTTCGAAGGACCGCCCGCCCGTGACCGGCGCAAACCGCCCGGTGATCGAAGCCCGGGGCATCACGCGCATCTACCCCGGCGGCACCGTCGCCTACGACGGCGTGTCGCTGACGGTGCGCCCGGGCGAGGTCCACGCCGTCGTGGGCGAGAACGGCGCGGGCAAATCCACCCTGATGAAGAATCTCTTCGGGCTGGAGCGGCGCCGCGCCGGTGTTGCAACGATCCCGGAGGATCGTCTCGCGCAGGGCCTCGCCGTGGACTCGAGCATCGCGGAAAACCTCTGCGCCACGCGCCACGCGCCACGCGCCACGCGCCACGCGCCACGCGCCACGACGATTCGCGCTTCGTGCGGCGCGGCCTTCTCGATCTCGCTGCGATTCGCGAACACGCACGGGCCCTGATCGGCCGCTTCTCGATCCGCGCGGGCGGGCCGGACTTCGCCGTCGGAACGCTTTCGGGCGGCAACATGCAGCAGGTCGTGGTGGCGCGGGAACTATCCGAGCAGCCGCAGGTGCTGCTCGTGAACCAGCCCACGCGGGGCGTGGACCTCGGCGCCACGCAGTTCATCTGGAAATCCGTCACCGACGCGCGCGACGGCGGCGCGGCC
The DNA here is from genome assembly GCA_964466745.1 of uncultured Rhodobacterales bacterium. Classification (GTDB taxonomy): domain Bacteria; phylum Pseudomonadota; class Alphaproteobacteria; order Rhodobacterales; family Rhodobacteraceae; genus CAYXOX01. Next base: position 5,562 of record CAYXOX010000025.1, on the reverse strand, counting down.
GTTCTGCTCGCCTTGGCCGATCTTTCCGAGCTGCGGGCTCTCTCGGACCGGCTCGTGGTGTTCTACCGCGGCCGCATCGTGGCGGCCTTCCGCAATTCCGAGGCGCTGACGGCGGAGGAGCTGGGCGCCTACATGCTGGGCATCGAGACCCGGGACACCGCCACCATGTCGGCGGCGATGCGATGAGCGCGCACGGCCCTCACCGACTGGTCGAGCGTCGCGTTCACCACCAACGACCGCTCCGCCTCCGAGACGCTGGAGCTCGGCGCCACCGACCACAACCTGCGCGCGGCATCTCGCTGGGCGTGCCGCCCGAGGAGGCGCTGCAGTGCGTTACGGTGAACCCTGCCCGCCACATGCGGATAGCGCCCTCGGCGCTACACCTCTGACAACCGGGGTTCCCCGAGTTCCTGACGTTCGCCACGCTCACCTGTTCGCCGTGGCGATGGGTGCTCGTCGCACCCACGGACGCGGTCCCCGAGGGCTTCGTCAATGTCCAGTCCGGCGAGACGCATCCGGTGGTTTGGTAGCGCGTCGCCCGCGGGTGAACGGCCCGGTCCTTCGTGTCCTTCTGCAAACTCCGGCCCGTGCGACCGTTCCTTTGGGTAAACCCGAGCGGCTGCGCGGCCGGCCTCCGGGGCCGGCTGATCTGTCGCGGTTGCCGTTCGAGACCTGCGCGCACGCGCGGCGGTGGCCGCGGGGCGTCAGCCCGACATCTGCCCGTTCGCGGCAAGAGCCGCGGGCGTTGCGTCGGCTTCAAGGGCGCGGCCGGAGCGTCCGTCGAAGAAGGTGATGTCGTCTCGCCGGCAGGAAAGGGTCACTTCGCTGCCCTGGGTCGCGGCGATTCGCGGCGGGAGCGTCGCGCAGAGCGGCGCCGCAATCCCCGGGACCTCGACATAGGCGAACGTCTCGCGGCCGGCGGCTTCCGTCCAGGCCAGCGTTCCGCGCAGGACGATCTCCCCTGCGCCGGGCGCGCCGACAACATGGAGGCTTTCGGGGCGAATGCCCGCAAGAAGATGCTCGGGCGCCGCGCCGCCGGGAAGGCCGCGGGCACCCGCGGAAAGGATTGCCGTGCCGGCGGCACCGAACACCCCGAGCGGCACGACGTTCATGGGCGGAGTGCCGAGGAAGCGCGCCACGAAGAGGCTGTTCGGCCTGCCGAAGACCTCGTGCGGCGGGCCCACCTGCTCCAGGCGGCCGTCGCGCATGACCGCGAGACGATCGGCGAGGGCCATCGCCTCGGTCTGGTCGTGGGTGACGTGGATCATGGTTCGTCCGAGGCGCCCGTGCAGCGCGCGGATCTCGTGCCGGATCTCCGTTCTCAGGCCGGCATCGAGACTGGAGAGCGGCTCGTCGAACAGGAACACGCGCGGCTCCCGCACCAGCGCCCTTGCGAGCGCCACCCTTTGAAGCTGCCCGCCCGAGAGCGTGTGCGGCCGCCGGTCCAGCAGCTCGGCCACGCCCACCGTGGCGGCGGCGGCGTGCACGCGAGCCTCGATCTCGCCCCGGGGCACGCGCTGGCGCCGAAGCGCGAAGGCGATGTTCCGCGCCACGCTCTTGTGCGGGTAGACGGAGCGGTCCTGGAAGACCATCGCGATGTCCCGGTCGCGGCCGGCGACGCCCCGCATGTCGGCGCCGTCGATCTCCACGGTGCCCGCGGTGGGCACGTCCAGCCCGGCGATGAGTCGCAGGAGGGTCGTCTTTCCGCACCCCGATGGCCCGACGATCACGAAGAGCTCGCCGGCCCGGATCGTCATATCCACGCCTGCCAGCGCGGGCGTTCGGCCCTGCCCGAAGCGCCGCGCGAGAGCCCGCAGCCTCACCTCGCCCATCTAGGCACCGCCGCGCATGGGAAGCGCCACCGAGCGGATGATGCGTTCGGACGCCGCGGCGTAGGCGACGAGGATCGGCAGCGCGGAGATCATCACGCCCGTGGCGAGCATCGCCACGTCTGTCTGATGGTCGCCCATGAAACGCAGAATCCCCAGCGGCAGGGTGCGGCGGGAATCGTCGGCGACCAGCACGACGGCGAGCAGCAGGTCGTTCCACAGGATCACGGCATTGAGGATGGCCACGGTGACGAGGGCGGGAACCGCGAGGGGAAAGGTCACCGCGAAGGGCAGGTCGATCTCCCTGCAGGTGTCCAGCCGCGCGGAATCGTAGTAGGCGCGCGGCACCCTTGCGAAGAGCACCGAAAGCAGCACGACCGTCATCGGCAGCTGAAGCGCGACGTAGGCGAGGCACAGCCCGATGCGGGTGTCGTAGAGCCCGCTCCAGGCCAGCACCTGGAACAGGCCGAAGATCGTTGCCTGCGGCGGGAAGAAGATGGCCACCGCCAGAACGGCGATCACGGCGCGGCGGAGCGGGAACCGGTAGAGCGCGATCGCGTGCGCGGCCAGCCCGCCGACCAGAAGCAGCAGGGCGACGGCAACGGCGGTGATGCCCACCGAGTTGGCAAGGTAGGCCTGGTAACCGCCGGTGGTCCAGGCCTCGGCGTAGTTGGCGAAACGCGGCGGCCATTCGAAGCCATGGGGCGTATCGAGGATGGCCGACGTGCTGCGCACCGAAAGCGCCGCCGCCCAGGCCAGCGGACCGGCGGAGAACGCGGTATAGCCGGCGAGCACCACGAAGAGCGCGGCCCGCGCCAGCCGCGCGCTCGGGCTTTCCGCGGCGATCCTCACGGGGCGCTGTCTCCGCCGAGGCGCGCGCCGGAGAGAAGACGCACGCAGAGGATCAGCGCGACGGTCGCCCCCGCCCAGACCATGGCGATGGCCGAGGGATAGCCGAGATCGAAACTCGACCAATCGAAGGCGCGCTTGTAAGCGTAGGTGGCCACCGTCTCGGTTGACCACAGCGGCGTGCCCCGGGTGGTTACCCACACGATCTCGAAGGATTTCATCTTGCCGATGAAGGAGAGCGCCAGCAGGCTGGCCAGAACCGGCAGGATCTGCGGCAGCTCCACGAGGAAGAACGCCTCCGCACGGTTGCAGCCGTCGAGTTCGGCGAGATCGAGCTGCCCGCGCGGCACGGTCGTGAGCGCCGCCAGGATCGCGACGAAGTTGAATCCCACCCATTTCCACGTCGTCACGAGGATGAGCGCGCCCAGCGCCGTGTCCGGGTCGCCCAGCCAGTCGCGCCTGAACTCGCCGAGACCGAGCGACGCGAGCAGGGCGTTCGCCGAGCCCCAGTCGAAGTTGAAGATCCACATCCACAGCAGCCCGGCCACCGCGTAGGACATCAGTACCGGCGCGAACCAGACGACACGGAAGAACGCCCGGCCGGGAACCCGCGCCGTCAGGGCAAGCGCAAGCAGGAGCGCGAGCGCGACTTCGAGGACCGGCCCCGAAAGCGCCCAGACCAGCGTGTTCCGGACCGCCTGCGCCATCGCCGGATCGGAGGTGAGCGCCGAATAGTGGGCAAACCCCACCCAGACGGGGCTGCGGCCGGGCGCCACCTCGTGCAGGCTGTTGAAGGCGGTGAGGGCCAGCGGATAGGCGATCAGCCCGGCGAAAACGAGCAGCGCAGGGCAGAGCAACAGCACGATGGCGAGCCGCTCTGCCGAAAGGCGAGGCCACGCCATCGGCCGCGCAGCCTCATTCATACGCGGCCGACATGCGCTCGATCGCCTCTTCCGCGGAGACCAGCCCGGCGGGAAACGCCTGGTTGATCACCTGCACGAAGGCGTCCCGGCGCGCGCCCTGCAGGCGCTGGGTGGGCAATCCGTAGAAGAACTCCGAACCGGCGTTGAGGGCTTCGAGCGCGTCGAAATAGGCGCCATGGGGGCCGCCAATGGGCCCCGCGCCGGTGCGGATGCCGGTCTGGACGTACACGGTGCGAAGCCAGCGTGCGCCGTTCTCGGGCGTCGCGAGGCTGGCGAGGAAGGCGGCGCCCAGTTCGGCGCGGGGCGACTGTGCGTTGACAACGAAGGAGCCGCCCACGGCGATGGTCTTGCACGCGGGGCAGGCCGCGCCCGGCGGCACCGGCGCCGTGGCGAGGCCGAGTTCGAAGCCTTCCGGCTGGCCGCCGTCCTCGGGCGTGCGGAACGCACGCGACGCGTAGAACGACCCCATCTGGAAGAGCAGCGCACCGGGCGCGGTATGGAACGCACGGTGCGCCTCGCCCAGCCGCATCGTTGAGAAGCTTCGCGGAAAGGCCCCGGCGGCGATGATCGCTTCCGCATAGCCCAGCGCACCGGATACGCGCGGATCGGCCCAGGACACGCCCTCCCCGGCCAGTAGCCGCCCGTAATCCTCGCTTCCGAGCGCCTTGAGCAGGATCTCGTGGGTCAGGAATGCGCCGGGATAGTCGCGGTCGCCCACGCCCTGGGCCATGGGCAGAACCCCGGCCTGGCGCGCGCGCGCGACAAGCTGCAGGAACGCTTCGCCGCCGGCGTGCTCCTCCACCGGATCGACCCCGAGCTGGCGGGCCAGCGCCCGGTTGACGTAGGTTTCGACGGTCCAGGCCTCCAGCGGGAGCCCGTAGACGCCACCGTCATGGGTCCAGATCTCCCGGGCCCAGCCATGCATGGCCGACCAGTCCAGCCGCGAACCGAGCTCGAGCAGAAGCCCGTTCTCAATGTATTCCGTCTGGTCGGGCTCGGCGTAGAACACGTCCGGGCCGCGCCCGGCGAAGAGCGCCGTCTTGAGGGCCGCGTAAAGCTCGCGCTTCTGGTACCAGGTGATCTCGACCTCGGTTCCGGGATTGGCCGCCTCGAAAGCCGCGGCGGCGTCTTCCACGAAGGCCACCTTCGCAGGTTCATCGGCCCAGTGGCTCCAGAGTGTGAGCGTTTCGGCCCTGGCTGCCGAGGTGGCGACGACAGCCGCCAGGGAAAAGGCGGGTGCTGCGAGAACCCACAGTTTCATCGTTCGCCACATCCGCCCATCCCGCCCGTTCGTAGTCATGGTGTTAACGTATTATTGATTCTGCATATTATACTTGATACCCGCAACCAATGATCACGCGCCATCACTCCCGATCTGATTTCCGGCCCGGTGCCACGCGCATCGATTGCGCCGGGCGGGCGGACGTGGCGGGCCCATGAGAGCAACGCCCGAGCTCTGGGCCATCGCCGCCTATTTCAACCCCGAGCGCTACGGGCGACGCAGGGCCAATTTCAGCGCCTTCCGCAGGAACCTCGGCGTGCCTCTGCTCGCGGTGGAGCTTGCCGGCGACGGGGAGTTCGAGCTGAACTCCGGGGATGCGGACAGGGTGGTCCAGCTCCGCGGCAACCCGCGGATCTGGCAGAAGGAGAGACTTCTCAATCTCGCGCTCGACGCGCTGCCCGAAGGCGTCCGGCACGTGGCGTGGCTCGACAGCGACCTCGTTTTCGCGCGCGGCGACTGGGCCGAGCAAGCCGCCTGGCAACTCGACAGCGGCGTTGCCCTGCTCCAGCCCTTCTCGGAGGTCTGGCACATGCCGCGCGAGATCGCCGCGCAGAGCGCGACGCCGGAGGTGCTGGAGACGGTTACACCGCTTTTCCGCGAGCGCGCCTTCACCAAGGCCCACTGCGAGGGGTTCGATCCTGACAGCCATGCCTACATGCCGCGGCACGTTCTGGAAGAG
>CAYXOX010000024.1:23336-28100 GCA_964466745.1 uncultured Rhodobacterales bacterium | reverse complement strand
CACGCGCACCAAGACGGTCACCGCGCGCTGGCCCTCGGGCATCAAGGAAGGCGGCGAGTTCCACTTCCGCCAGATGGACTGACCGGACCGGCCGGCGGGCCGCCGCGCTCGTGCCCGCGCCCCCGGAAGGCGGCGAGGACAGCGCCGTTGAGCATTTTGGCCAAGATGAACGAGAGCCGTGCCCTCTTCATCTTGGCGGAAATACTCCGGGGAGCGCGAGGGGCAGCGCCCCTCGCCCTTGCCGCCCGCCCCCGGGCGGGCCGCATGCCGCTGCCGGCAGCGCGCCGGGATTGTGCCGCGGGCGCCGCTCTGGCTAGAGTGTCGGAACCCCGAGCCGCGCCGGAGCCCAGCCCTTGCCCCTGCCCCAGCCTAGCTTCACCATGGGCATCGAGGAGGAGTACCTCCTCGTCCATCGAGGCAGCCTCGATCTCGCCGAGGCGCCCGATGGCCTGATGCAGGCGTGCCAGGCCGAACTCGAAGGCCAGGTCAGCCCCGAGTTCCTCCAGTGCCAGATCGAGATCGGCACACGTGTCGCGCGAGACGTGAGTGAAGCTCGCGAAGACCTGCGCCGCCTGCGCGCCTGCGTGGCGCGCCATGCGGCGAGCTACGAGCTGGTCCCGATCGCGGCCTCCTGCCACCCGTTCTCCGACTGGAAGCGCCAGCACCATACCCGCAAGGACCGCTACGACGACCTGCGGCAGGCCCTCGGGGGCGTCGCGCGGCGCATGCTCATCTGCGGGATGCATGTGCATGTCGCGGTGGAGGACAATGCCCTGCGCACCGACCTGATGCCCCAGCTGAGCTACTTCCTGCCCCATCTTCTGGCGCTGTCCTGCTCCTCGCCCTTCTGGCAGGGGATCGACACCGGCCTCGCCTCCTACCGGCTCACCGTGTTCGACAACCTGCCGCGGACCGGCCTGCCGCCCTCCTTCGCCAGCTGGCAGGAATACGAGCGCACGACCGGCACGCTGATCGATCTCGGCCTGATCGAGGATACCACCAAGATCTGGTGGGACCTGCGCCCCTCCCACCGCTTTCCCACCCTCGAGACGCGCATCTGCGACGTGCTTCCCCGGCTCGAGGAGGCGCTTGCCGTCGCCGCGCTCGTGCAGGCCCTGACGCGGATGCTGTGGCGGCTGCGCGCGCGCAACCTGCGCTGGCGCGAGTACGATCGTTTCCTGATCGCCGAGAACCGCTGGCGCGCCCAGCGCTACGGGACCTCCGAGGGTCTGATCGACTTCGGCGAGAAACGCATCCTGCCCTACGACAACCTTCTGCTGCAGCTGATCTCGCTGGTGGAGGAGGATGCCGAGGCGCTGGGCTCGCGGGCCGAGATCGAGGGACTCGCGCAGATCGCCGCACGCGGCACGCCGGCCGACCGCCAGCGCGCCGTCCGCTCCGCCGCGCTGGAGAACGGGGCGAGCGAGGAGGACGCCATGCGCGCGGTCGTTCGCCACCTCGTGGAGGAATTCCATGACGGTCTCTGAGCCCGGAGCGATGCCCCCCGAACCGGCTGCCTCCGCCGGCAGCGGGGGTGCCCCGGTGACCGCCGCGGCGGCCGCCTGCCCCGGGCTTGGCATCGCGCGCGAGGGCGCCGCAGGCCGCATCCGGCTGGACCGCCCGGAGGCGCTGAACGCGCTCACCGCCCCGATGTGCCGGGCCATCGACGGTGCGCTGGCGGCCTGGGCGGACGACCCGGCGGTGGCGCTCGTTCTCGTCGAAGGCAGCGGCGACCGGGCCTTCTGCGCGGGTGGCGACCTGCGCGCGCTGCACGCGGCCGGAACAAGCGGCGATGCGGAGGCCGCGCGCGCCTTCTGGCGCGACGAGTACAGGATGAACGCGCGCATCGCCGAGTACCCCAAGCCGGTCGTCAGCTTCCTGCACGGGCTGGTGCTGGGCGGCGGCGTGGGGCTGGGGTGCCACGCGAGCCATCGCGTTCTGGGCGAGACGGCGCGCGTGGGCCTGCCGGAGGCCTCCATCGGGCTGGTGCCCGACGTCGGCAGCACCCTGCTGCTTGCCCGCGCCCCGGGCCGGCTGGGCGAGTATCTCGGCACCAGCTGCCTGCAGATGGCGCCAGGCGACGCGCTGCTCGCGGGCTTTGCCGACAGCTTCGTGCCCGAGGCACACTGGCTGGAGCTGAAGGCCGCGCTCTGCCGCAGCGGCGATCCGGGCGAAATCGCCCGTTTCGCCGAAAAGGAGCCGCGCCCGGCGCCGACGCTGCTTGCCCACGCCGCCGAGATGGAAGACGCCTTCGCCGGCGAACGCCTCGCCGACATCGTGACCCGGCTGCGCCATACCGGCGGCTCCTTCGCCGGGGAATGCCTCGATACGATGGCCCGCCACTCGCCGCTTGCCATGGCCTGCGCGGTGGAACTGGTCCACCGGATGCGCCCGAAGGCGCACAGGCCGGGCGCCATCCGCGCGGCGCTCGAGCTGGAATACCGCTACGCCCACCGCGCGATTGCCGGGGGCGACATGCTCGAGGGCATTCGTGCCGCGCTGATCTCACGCGACGAGGCTGCGCGCTGGACACACGCGCTCGATGCCGTCCCAGCCGTGAGCGTTTCGGGCATGCTGCTGCCGCTCGGCGCCGAAACGCTGCGCTTCGACGCGCCCCTCCCGGACGCCACCGGATGATCGCGCGGACGGCGCGACATCACGGCCTGCGCGGCGACGGGCCCGGTGCCGCCTCGCTCGCCCGTCGCGCCGCGATCCATTCAGGCCCCCTGCCCGCACCGGCAGCGCCGTGAGCGCGGATCTTCTCGGCTGGCTGGCCGCCGCGCTCACGCTGACGGCCTTCTCGATGCGCACCATGCGCCCGCTGCGCATGGCCGCGGTGGGCTCCAACGTGCTCTTCATCGGCTACGGGCTTGCCGCCGGGCTCTGGCCGGTGCTGGTGCTGCACCTGGTACTGCTGCCCTTCAACCTCTACCGGCTTTCGGAGGTGATGCGCACCGCCGCGCGGATCGAGGACGCCCGACGCGACGGCTTCAACCCGAAATGGATCGACGGGGCGGGCCGCAAACAGCGCTTCCCGGCCGGCACGGCGATCTTCCGCAAGGGAGATCCCACCGATTACCTCTACGTCGTCCAGAGCGGCACGGTGCACATCGAGGGCGTGGACGCCCGGGTGGAGCCCGGAGAGATCTTCGGCGAGATCGGCTTTTTCACCGAGGCAGAGACGCGCACGCTGGGCGCCCGGGCCGAAACCGATGTCGAGGCGGTGGCGCTCGACGCGGCGGCGATGGCGGCACTGCACTACCAGCACCCGGAGTTCGGCGCGTATCTCAACCGCGTCATCACCCGGCGCCTGCTCGAGGGCGCGCGGGCGCGGCCGGAAGCCTATGCGCTGGCCGCGCCGCCTACTCCGCCGCCGCCCGGCGAGCCGCCAGCATCGGCCTGAGGTAGCGGCCGGTGTGGCTCGCCTCCACATCGGAGACCGCCTCGGGCGTGCCCTCGGCCACGATCCGGCCGCCGCCGTCGCCGCCCTCCGGGCCGATGTCGATGATCCAGTCCGCGGTCTTGATGACATCGAGGTTGTGCTCGATGACCACCACGCTGTTGCCCTGCTCGACCAGCTCGTGAAGCACTTCGAGAAGCTTGCGCACGTCCTCGAAATGCAGACCGGTGGTGGGCTCGTCGAGGATGTAGAGCGTGCGCCCCGTCGAGCGCTTGGAAAGCTCCTTGGAGAGCTTCACCCGCTGCGCCTCGCCGCCGGAGAGCGTCGTCGCCTGCTGGCCCACCTTGATGTAGCCGAGGCCGACGCGCATGAGCGCATCCATCTTCTCGCGGATCGAGGGAACCGCCTTGAAGAAAGCCTGGGCATCTTCAACCGTCATGTCCAGAACGTCTGCTATGCTCTTGCCCTTGAACCGGATTTCGAGCGTCTCGCGGTTGTATCGGGCGCCCTTGCAGGTCTCGCAGGTGACATAGACATCGGGCAGGAAGTGCATCTCGATCTTGATGACGCCGTCGCCCTGGCAGGCTTCGCACCGCCCGCCCTTGACGTTGAAGGAGAAGCGCCCCGGCTTGTAGCCGCGGGCCTTGGCCTCGGGCAGCCCGGCAAACCAGTCGCGGATCGGCGTGAAGGCGCCGGTGTAGGTGGCGGGGTTGGAGCGCGGCGTGCGCCCGATGGGGCGCTGGTCGATGTCGATGACCTTGTCGAGATGCTCCAGCCCCCTGATCGTCTCGCAGGGGGCCGGCGTCTGCCGCGCGCCGTTGAGCTTCATCGACGCGGTCTTGAAGAGTGTCTCGATGGTGAGGGTGGACTTGCCGCCCCCAGAAACACCGGTCACGCACACGAACCTGCCCAGCGGGAAGGCCGCCGTGACCTCCTGCAGGTTGTTGCCCGTGGCCCTGACCACCGTGACAGCCTTGCCGTTGCCTTCCCGCCGCTCCGCGGGCACGGCGATCTCGCGGGAGCCCGAAAGATACTGCCCGGTGATCGAGGCCGGGTCGGCGGCGATCTCCTCGGGGGTGCCGTGGGCCACCACGCGGCCGCCGTGCACACCCGCCCCGGGGCCGAGGTCGAACACGTAGTCGGCCTCGCGTATCGCCTCCTCGTCATGCTCCACGACGATCACTGTGTTGCCCTGGTCCCGGAGGTTCTTGAGCGTGTCCAGCAGACGGCCGTTGTCGCGCTGGTGCAGGCCGATGGAGGGCTCGTCGAGCACATAGAGCACGCCCGTCAGGCCCGAGCCGATCTGGCTCGCCAGCCGGATACGCTGGCTTTCGCCCCCGGAGAGCGTGCCGGCGTTGCGGCTC
>CAYXOX010000024.1:0-23326 GCA_964466745.1 uncultured Rhodobacterales bacterium | reverse complement strand
CACGTTGTTGAGAAAGCCCAGCCGCTCGCGGATCTCCTTGAGGATGGCGCGCGCGATCTCGTTCTTCTGCGGCGAGAGATGCCGGGGCACCGTCTCGCACCAGTCGAACGCCTCGCGGATCGACATCTTTACCACCTCGCCGACGTGCAGCAGCTTGCCCGGCCCGCCCTCGGCCGGGCCGATCTTCACCGCCAGCGCCTCCTGGCGCAGCCGGTAGCCGCCGCAGGTCCCGCAGGGGCGGTTGTTCTGGAACCGCTCGAACTCCTCGCGGATCCAGGCGCTGTCGGTCTCGCGGTAGCGCCGCTCCATGTTGGGGATCACCCCCTCGAAGGGCCGCGTCACCTGGTAGACCCGCCCGCCCTCGTCGTAGCGGAAGGCGATTTCCTCGCCGTTCGAACCGTAAAGGAACACCTGCTGGACATGGGCCGGCAGATCCTTCCAGGGGGTCGCCTTGTCGAATTCGTAGTGGCTGGCGATGGCCTCGATGGTCTGCAGAAAATAGGGGCTCTTGCCCTTGCGCCAGGGCGCGATGGCGCCGTTGGCCAGCGTCAGCGCCTGGTCGGGCACCATCAGCGCCGGATCGAAGAACAGCTCAACCCCGAGACCGTCGCAGGCCGGGCACGCCCCGAAGGGCGCATTGAAGGAAAACAGCCGGGGCTCGATCTCGGGAATGGTGAAGCCGCTCACCGGGCAGGCGAAATTCTCGCTGAACGTCAGCCGCTGCGGCTCGCCCTCGCCCTCCCGCGGGGCCGTCTCGAGAAAGGCGATGCCATCGGCGAGGTCGAGCGCGGTGCGCAGGGAATCCGCGAGCCGCGTCTCCAGCCCCTCGCGCACCACCACCCGGTCGACGACGACATCGATGTCGTGGCGGAACTTCTTGTCGAGCACCGGCGGGTCGTCGAGCTCGTGGAACTGCCCGTCCACCTTGACGCGCTGGAAGCCCTGCTTGCGCAGTTCGAGAAACTCCTTGCGGTACTCGCCCTTGCGGTCGCGCACGATGGGCGCGAGCAGGAACCCCCGCGTGCCCTCCGGCAGCGCCATGATCCGGTCGACCATGTCCTGCACCTGCTGGGCCTCGATGGGCAGGCCGGTGGCCGGGGAATAGGGCGTGCCCGCCCGCGCGAAGAGCAGGCGCAGGTAATCGTAGATCTCGGTGACCGTGCCCACGGTCGAACGGGGGTTCTTCGATGTCGTCTTCTGCTCGATGGAGATCGCCGGGCTGAGCCCGGAGATGTGATCCACGTCGGGCTTTTCCATCATGTCGAGGAACTGGCGCGCATAGGCGCTGAGGCTCTCGACGTAGCGCCGCTGCCCCTCGGCGTAGATCGTGTCGAAGGCGAGGCTCGACTTGCCCGACCCCGACAGGCCGGTCACCACCACGAGCCTGTCGCGCGGGATCGTCACGTCGATGTTCTGCAGGTTGTGCTCGCGCGCGCCCCGCACTTCGATGTTCTTCAGCTCGGCCATTGCAGACCCCCCGTGACCTGCCGACCCAGATAGCGGAAACCGCGCGAGTCGCCAGCAGATGAAGAGAACATTAATCGAACACGGGGGCGATTCATAGCGGCGCCGGCGCCGGGCTGCGCAAGGAGCGGGCAATCAGGCCCAGCACCACCAGCCCGGCGGCCGCGATGGCGGCGGTAAGGGCCGCGAGCCCGGCCTGCCCCGCCACCGCGACAGCCCCGGCGAAGAGCGGCGCGGTTGCCGTCGTGCCGAGATTGCCCACCTGCGCGAGCCCGCCGCTGGCCAGCGCGCGGCTGGGAGCCGAGGCGTTGTAGTGCGGGATCGCCGCGAACGCGGCCCCGGGGATAAGCCCGACGGTGAAGATCAGCGCGAAGGCGGCCGCGAGCGGCAGCGCGCCCGGCAGAAGGAGCGCCGGGCTGATCAGCAGCGAGCCGAGAAAGGCCCAGCGGCCGATCGTGACCGGGGCGACCCGCCTGGCCAGCGCACCGGCGGCAAAGGTGCCTGCGAGGCTCACGAGCGGCAGCGCCGCCGCCACCCAGGCACCGCCCCCCAGAAGGCCCGGAAGCACCGCGAGCAGCCCCACGAACATCAGCGTGTGCCAGAAGAAGATCGCCGAGGGCGCGGCCATCGGCGCCGAGCCGTAGAGCGCGGCGTGCTGCCGGACGAAACCCGCGGGGCCGGCCCCGGCGGTGCCACGCTCGCGCGCATCCCGCCGCGGCAGACGCGGCGCGAGCAGCAGCGCAAGCGCAAGCATCGCGGCGCCGTGGGCGGCGAACACCGCCGGCAGACCCCCGGCCGACATCAGGGGCGGCAGGATCACGGCGAGCAGCGCGAAACCCACGCCGAAGAACATGCCCCAGAGCCCCATCACGAGGGGCCTTTGGGCATCGTTCGCACGGGCCGCCATGAGCGGCGGCGCGGCGACGACGATGGCCAGATGCGCGAAGCCCTCCACCACCCGCAGCGCCAGCAGCACCGGCCAGGGCGGCAGCACGGCCTGCGCCAGCGAAACGGCCCCGCCCACGCCCAGCGCCGCGAGCAGGACGCGGCGCACCCCGTGCCGCGCGACCACCCCGCCCGCGACCACGCCTAAGAGGATGCCCACGATCCCCAGCATGGAAACCGCCAGCGCCGCGCGGGCCGGCGGAAAGCCGTAGGCCGCGCCAACGGGTTCGAGAAGAAGGGTGATCTTGCCGAACTGCGCCGAAGCAAGCAGGCCCCCGCCGAAGAGCAGAAGGACAAGCGGCCAGTCGGTGCGCTGCGCAGGGGAGACGTTCATGGAGGCGCTGTGCAACCCGGCGCGGCCGCCGTCAAGCGCCCGGGGGGTGGCCGCCGCGGTGACTGGCCGGCGACTGGGATCGAAGGCTGCGCGCCCGATCCGCGGGCGCTGGGCGGAAGGTCCGCGGCGCGCCGAACGGGGCGGCGCGGCGAAGGCCGCCGCGGGCAATGAGTATTTTCGCCAAGATGAAGCCCGTGCCGGCAAGGCGCGGGGCCTCGGTGGCCGGTACCGTGGCCCGCCCCCGCCGGGGCCCCTGGGGCCGGCCGGACGGGAGCGCGCGACGGGAACGCAGGACGGGAGCTCAGGCGTCGGCGACGACTTCCTGGCGTTGCTTGCCAAGGCCCTCGATCCCGAGCTCCACAACTTCGCCGGGCTTGAGGTAGCGCGGCGGTTTCATCCCGAGGCCGACCCCGGGAGGCGTGCCGGTGGAGATCACGTCTCCGGGGTGCAGCGTCATGAACTGGCTGAGGTAGCTGACAAGGTGCTTCACGCCGTAGACCATCGTTTCGGTGCTGCCGTCCTGCATGGTCTGCCCGTCGACGGTGAGCCACATCCTGAGGTTCTGGGGATCCTCGACCTCGTCGCGGGTGACGAGCCAGGGGCCGAGCTGGCCGAAGTTGTCGCAGCTCTTGCCCTTGGTCCATTGCCCGGCACGCTCGGTCTGGAAGGCGCGCTCGCTGACGTCGTTGGTGATGGCGTAGCCGGCGACATGGTTCATCGCCTCGTCCTCGCTCACGTATTTCGCGGGCGTGCCGATGATGACGGCCAGTTCGACCTCCCAGTCGGTCTTCTCCGATCCGCGGGGGATCACGATGGGATCGTTCGGCCCGCAGATGGCCGAGCTCGCCTTCATGAAGATCACCGGCTCGGGCGGCACTTCGAGCCCCGATTCGGCGGCGTGGTCGGCGTAGTTGAGCCCGATGCAGATGAACTTGCCGGTGCCGGCCACGCAGGGCCCGAGCCGGGTGCCGGCGGGCACTTCGGGCAGGGCCGCCAGATCGGCGGCGGCGATCTTCATCAGGCCCGCGTCGCTCAGGACCGCGCCGCCGATATCATCGACCACGCCGGAAAGGTCGCGGATGGTGTCGCCATCGAGAATGCCGGGCTTCTCCTGCCCGCGTTCGCCGAATCTGAGAAGTTTCATGCCTGTCTCCCTTGCATCAGACGTTGCTCATCCCGCCATCAATCACATGCACGTTGCCGGTGGAATAGGCGGCCTCGTCGGAGGCGAGGTAGACCACGAGCGCCGCGATCTCCTCGGGCTTGCCGATCCTGCCCAGGGGCTGGCGCGCGATGAAGGCCTTGCGGGCGGCCTCGTAATCGCCGGTGGCGTGCAGCCGTTCCTCGAGCGAGGGGCTCTCGACCGTGGCCGGGCAGATCGCGTGGGCCCGGATGCCCTGGCCGATGTGATCGGCGGCGATCGCCTTCGTCATGCCGATGACCCCCGCTTTCGTGGCGCAGTAGACGAACCGGTTGGGCACCGCGATCACGCTGCCTGCGATGGAGGCGACGTTGATCACCACGCCGCCGCCGGCATCGAGCATGCCCGGCAGAAACGCCTTCATCATCCGGTACATGGCGGTCATGTTGAAGGCGACGGAGAAATCCCAGCTCGCGTCGTCGCACTCGAGGATGGTGCCGGCGGCCACGTAGCCCGCGCAGTTGAAGAGCACGTCGGGGGCGCCGCAGGCCTCGGCCGCGGCGCGGATGCTCGCCGGGTCCATCACGTCGAGCACGCGCGTCTCGGCGCCTGCCGCGGCCAGCTCCTCGAGCGGGCCCTCCTGGATGTCGGTGGCAATCACCCGGGCGCCTTCCTTCAGCATCATCAGCGCGGTGGCACGCCCGATGCCCTGCGCCGCCGCCGTCATCAGGCAGGTCTTTCCGTCCAGTCGTCCCATGGTCTCTCCTCGGTTTGCGCTCACGCCGGCAGGCAGGCCGGTCCGAGCGGCTCGAACGTCTTGTAGGTCAGGATGAACTCGGTGTGCCCGAGCCCCTCGGACTTGCTCTTCTCGCCGCGGGCGAGGGCCAGCACCGCCTCGTAGATCTCTTCGCCCACCGCGTCGAGGCTGGCCTCGCCGCGCAGAATGCGGCCGGCGTTGATGTCCATGTCGTCCGCGAGGCGGTCGTACATTTCCGGGTTCGCCGCGATCTTGAGAACCGGCGCCAGCGCCGAGCCCACCACCGAGCCACGCCCGGTGACGAAGAGCGTGCAATGGGCGCCGGAGGCCATCATCTCGACGATCTCGGCGTTGTCGGAGATGTTCGGGAAGCCGTAGCGCACCTCGCCGTCGGGCACGACATCCATCAGGTAGAGCCCGCCGCGCGGCGGGATGTCGCCGGGCTTGATGAGCCCCGAAATGGGCGAGCGGCCCGATTTCATGTAGGCGCCGAGGGATTTCTCCTCGATGGTGGTTAACCCCCCGTCGGCGTTGCCGGCGGCGAAGCTGCCGAAACCGAGCGTGGCGTAGTAGCGGGCCGCCTTCTCCACGCTGGCCCGGATCTCGGCGCCGAGCCCGGGCGTCGCGGCCCGCGCCTCCATGATCCCCTCGCAGCCGATCAGCTCGCCGGTCTCCTCGAAGATGCAGGTGGCACCGGCCGCGACCAGCCGGTCGAAGGCCAGCCCCGCGGCGGGGTTCCCGGTGATCCCGGAGGTGCCGTCGGAGCCGCCGCAGACAGTCCCGACGCAAAGCTCCGCGACGCCCATGGGAACAGGGTCGACGGCGGCCAGCTCGCGCGCCTGCGCCGCCACCCAGTCGCGTCCGGCCGCCACGGTCGAGCGCGTGCCGCCGGTCTCCTGGATGACGAGGATCTCCACCGGCCGGCCGCTCTCGGCAACGATCCGCGCCAGCCGCGCGCGATCGAAGCTCTCGCAACCGAGCGACACCAGCAACACCGCGCCCACGTTGGGATGCGTGCACAGACGCTCCATCATCTTCTGCGCGTAAACGTTCGGAAAACATCCCGGAAAGCCGATCACATGGGCCGTCTCGGGGTCCACGGCGGCGATCTGCCGCGCCACGTGATGGGCGCATTCCACCAGGTAGGCCACCGCCACGTGGTTGCGGATGCCCTTGCGCCCGTCCTCGCGCAGATAGCCCTTTAGCTCGCTCATCCGCCCCTCCCGTGGGTCGCCGTGTACTCCGAGGCGAGGTTGTGCAGGTGCACATGTTCGCCCGCCGCGATGTCGCGCGTGGCCCGCCCGATCGGCGCGCCGTATTTCACCACCCGCTCGCCCGCCGCCACCGGCGCGCAGGCCAGCTTGTGCCCCATGCCGAGATCGGCCGGCGCGGGAACCACCGCGCCGGGCAGCGCCACCGGGGCTCCCGCCGCCACCGGGCCGACGAGCACCACCACGTTGTCGCCCGGCGCCAGCCGCAGCGTCCGCACCGCATCGTTCACGGGCCCGCTCCCTCATCTTGGCCGAAATATTCCCCGCGGGGGGGCACGGGGGGGCAGGCAGCCCCCCCGCCCCGAACCGGCCGCGCAGCGGCCGGGGCGCGTGCCCGCGCCCGTTCTTCAGACCACGCCAATGGTCGCCTCCTCGATCATGTCCATATCGAGCTCCGCGCCGAGCCCCGGGGTCTCGGGCAGCCGCGCGATGCCCCGTTCCAGCGGCAGGTCTTCCCCGAGGCCGAAGGCGAACGGCGCCCGCGGCCAGAGCACCTCGAAATACCTCGAATGCGTCGCGGCGCACAGGTGCAGGTTCACCAGTTCCAGCGGCGCGAAGATCGCCGTGTGCACCTCGAAGGGCATGGCGAAGGCCTCGGCCAGCGCCGCCGTCTTCAGAGCGCCCGTCAACCCGCCCGACCAGCTCACGTCGGCCCGCAGCCCGTCCACCACCCCGCTGGCGCAGACTTCCGCCAGCGAGAGCGGCGGCTTGGCCAGCACCTCGGTTCCGATCACCGCGATGTCAAGGGCGGCGGTCAGCTTGCGCAGTGCCGGCAGCGCCTCGTCCGGCAGGGGTTCCTCGTACCACAGGAACCCGAGCCGCTCGCAGGCGCGCCCGAGCCGCAGCGCGGCGTCGTATCCGTGTGGCTGGACGGGATCGGAGATCAGCGGGAAATCCGGGCCCGCCGCGGCCCGGACCGCCTCGTGGATGGCGATGTCTTCCGCCAGGTCCCGCCCCGGCGGGTGGATCTTGTAGGCGTGAAAGCCGGCCGCCTGAACCGCCTGAACCTCCTCGGCGTAATCCTCCGCCCGCGCATGGACCAGCGAGGAGGCATAGGCCGGCACCTCGCCGCGCCCGCCGCCGAGATACCGCCAGAGCGGCTGCCCCGCGGCCTCGGCCGCCAGCAGCCACAGGCAGCAGTCCACCGGCCCGTAGGCATAGATCGGCAGGTGATGCCACCAGCGGTCGGCCCGGCGCCAGTCCGCCCAGGCGCCCTGGCGGTCGCGCGCATCGCGCCCCACGAAGAAGGGCCGGAGCGAGGCCGCGGCATGGTGGGCGGTGCCCAGCGCCGAGCGCCCGGCGAACCCCAGCATGGACGCCTCGCGCCCGCATTCGGTGCGCAGGGTGTAGACCACGAACTCCGTTCCGCCGGCCGCACCGCCCTTGAGCGCGTCCTCGTCGAGCGCGGGCGCACGGCAGGCGCGGATATCGAGGGCGGCGATGCGCATGGGGCTTACCGCCGCGCGCCCGTTTCCCGGGTCGTCCCGGCAGCTTCCCGGCCGCCCGGGCGACAGGGTGCCGCGCCACGCCCGCCCGGCGCGACGGAGAGCCCGCGCGCGAGGCCGTGGCACGGGCGGTGGCCCGCGGGCGCGGCCGGCGCCAGGCGGCGATCCTCCTGCATCAGAACTTGCCCCACTTGAGGTAGGCTTCCTGCGGGTCCATCCCCTCGAGGATCGCGGTGCGGACCTTGTTTTCCGTCTCCATCGCCGTCACCGCGGCGGGGATCACCTCGTCCAGCCTGTCCGCCGGCACGCGCACCATGCCGTCGCGGTCGCCATGGAGCCAGTCGCCCGGCGCGATCGCGACCTCGCCGATCACGATCTCGGTCTCGGTGGCCGTGGGCAGCCACATGCCCACGATGTCACGCGGGGTGTTGAACCGCGCCCAGGCGGGAAACCCGAGGCGCAGCAGGAAATCGGTGTCGCGCACGCCCCCATCCAGCACGCAGCCGAGCAGGCCCTTGCGGTGCAGCGTCTCGGCCGAAAGCTCGCCCATCTGCGCGATCACCTGGTTGTGGGGCTGCGCCGTCCAGATATGCCCCGCCGGCGCCTTGGATAGCAGGCCCGTCCAGGCATAGAGCGTGTCGTGCGCCTCGGCCGTCTCGTCCAGCCGCCCCTCCACCGTCCAGGCCGGGCCGCAGAGCACCCGCGTCGGGTCGAGCGGGCGCAGCTCACGCGGGAGCGTGAAGTTGCGCAGCCCCATGGCGCGCATCACGTCGTGCACCACGGATGTATAGCAGGTGGCGAACTGGGCGATGCGTGGATCGCGCGCGTCGGCACGGGTGGCCGTGTCAGTCATGGTGGAACACCTCTTCCATCATCGCCCACCACTCGCCGTCGTCGCGGGTGTCGAGCGGGTCCTGGCAGGGCATGCAGATGTCCCACCATTCCTGTGTCTTCGGATCGGCCGCCATCTTCGCCGCATCGGCGGCGAAATCGGTGCCGGTATACTCCCAGTAGCCGAACAGGAGGTTCTCCGGCTCCCGCAGGAAGATCGAATAATTGGTGATGTTGCACTTCGAGATCATGTCGAGGATCTCGGGCCAGGCCTCGGCGTGCAGCTCCTTGTAGCGCGCGATGTGCTCGGGCCGGATCCCGATCACCATTCCCATCCGTTGCATCTCATCCTCCCGCTGTGTGCGTGCTGTGGCTGCCGTCCTCGGTCCGGGCGGCGATGGCCTCCCAGTCCCAGTCGATCCCGATGCCTGGGGCCATGGGCGCGCGCGCGCGGCCGCCCGCGATCTCGACCCGGCTCGTGGCAATGTCGTCGAGCTGGGGGATGTACTCCAGCATCCAGGCATTGGGCACCGCGCAGGTGAGGCTCACGTGCAGCTCCATCAGGAAATGCGGGCAGACGGCGATGTTGTAGGCCTCGGCCATGTGGGCCGTCTTGAGCCAGGGCGTGATCCCGCCCACGCGGGCGACATCGACCTGCACGATGGAGGCGGCCCCCTGGGCGAGGTAATCCTTGAATTGCCCCGGCGAATAGAGGCTCTCGCCCACCGCGATGGGCACGGGCGAGGCGGCGGCGAGCTGGGCGTGGCCCGAGACATCGTCTGCCGGCATCGGCTCCTCGAACCAGGTGATCCCGTGCTCGCCGAGCATCCGCGCCCTGAGCCGCGCCTCGTGAAGGTGAAACGCCTGGTTGGCGTCCACCATCAGGCGGAAGTCCTCGCCCACCGCGGCGCGCACCGCGGCGAGGCGCACGCCGTCCTCGGCGGCGCTCGGCTTGCCGATCTTCAGCTTGGAGCCGGCGAAGCCTGCCTCCTTCATCCGCAAGGCGTCCTCTACGAGCTCGGCTGTCTCGATGTGCAGCCAGCCGCCCTCGGTGGAATAGACCGGGATATCGGGACGCGCGCCGCCGGCGAGCTGCCAGAGCGGCAGCCCGGCCCGGCGGCAGCGCAGATCCCAGAGCGCGGTATCGAGCGCCGCGAGGGCGAGCGAGGTGATCGCGCCCACCGCCGTGGCGTGGGTCACGAAGAGGCCCTCGCGCCAGTGCCGCTCGATCTCCTCGGCCTCCTGCCCGATCAGGCGCGGCACCAGCGTTTCGCGCAGGAGGCTCATCACCGCCGGACCGCCCGTGCCGATGGTGTAGGCGTACCCCGTGCCTTGCGCGCCGTCGCTGTCGGTGACGGTCACGATCGGGGTTTCCTGGCTGACGAAACTCTGGATCGCATCGGTGCGCACCACCTGCGGAACGAGATCCACCATCCGGAGTTCGATCTTCTCGATGCGGGCCATCAGGCGGCCTCCACCGAGCGCGAGGAGGCCGCGTCGAAGATGTGCGCACGATCGAGCGCGATGCGGAAAGGCATCGTCTCGCCGGGCGTTGCGAGGCGCGGGCCGTAGAGCTTGGCCTGCACCTCCTGCCCCGCGAGCTCGGTGAATATGAGGCTCTCCATGCCGAGGGGCTCCGATATGGTGACGCGCAGCTCGAGATCGGCGTGCTGGCCGGACTGGTCGAGCCCGTAGCCGACGGGCGAGAGATCGTCGGGGCGAATGCCGAAGATGATTTCCTGCCCCTCGCGCACCTTCTCCTTCAGCCGGTCGGGCACGGGCACCACAACACCGCCTGCGAGCGCCACCTGCCCGCCCTCGATCCGGCCGGGCAGCTGGTTCATCGGGGGCGAGCCGATGAAGCTGGCCACGAAGGTGTTCACCGGATGCGCGAACACCTCGATGGGCGCGCCCTGCTGCTCGATATGCCCGTCGCGCATCACCACGATCCGGTCGGCCAGGGTCATCGCCTCGACCTGGTCGTGGGTGACGTAGACCACGGTGGTGGCGACCTTCTGGTGCAGTTTCTTGATCTCGGCGCGCATCTCGCCGCGCAGCTTGGCATCGAGGTTCGAGAGCGGCTCGTCGAAGAGGAAGGCATCGGGATGGCGCACGATGGCGCGGCCCATGGCCACGCGCTGGCGCTGTCCGCCCGAGAGTTCGGCCGGCGTGCGCTCGAGCAGTTCCGACAGGCCGAGGATGCCGGCCGCCTCGGCCACGCGCTCGTCGATCACCGCCTGGCTCTGGCCGGCGATCTTCAGCCCGAACCCGAGATTGTCGCGCACGTTCATGTGCGGGTAGAGCGCGTAGTTCTGAAACACCATCGAGACGTTGCGCTTGCGCGGCGGCAGATCGTTCACCAGCCGCTCGCCGATGCGGATGTCCCCGTCGGTGAGGTCTTCAAGCCCCGCGATCATGCGCAGCGTGGTGGATTTCCCGCAGCCCGAGGGCCCGACGAGCACAACGAACTCGTTATGCGCGATCTCGAGGTCGATCCCGTGGACGACCTGCGTGCGCCCGTAGGATTTCACGACATTGCTCAGGGTGATGCCTGCCATGGCCTAGCCTTTCACGCCGCCGAAGGTGAGCCCCGAGATCAGGTGCTTCTGCACCAGGAAGGTCAGGATCAGGGCGGGAACGATGATGATGACGGCCATGGCGCACATGCCCGCCCAGTCGATGGTGAATTGCGCGGTGAAGTCCATCAGCCCGACAGGCAACGTCTTGCTGTCGGTCGAGCGGGTCAGCTGGCTGGCCAGCGCGTACTCGTTCCACGAGGTGAGGAAGGCGAAGACGCCGGCCGCCGCGATACCCGATTTCGCCAGCGGAAACTCGATCTTCCAGAACGCCTGCCAGCGGGTGCAGCCGTCCACCTGCGCGGCCTCGCTGAGCGAAATGGGGATCTGCCGGAAGAAGCCGTCGATCAGCCAGATCGTGAACGGCACGTTCAGCGAGACGTAGACGATGATCATTCCGAGCTTGGCGTCGATGAGCCCCAGCCGCGACCACAGGATGAAGATCGGTAGGCTGAGCGCGATGCCCGGCACCGCGCGGAACAGCATCAGGCCGAGAAAGATGGAGTTCTTGTAGCGGAAGCGGTACCGCGCGAAGGCATAGCCGCCCGCCATTCCGATGAGCAGCGCGATGACGGTGGACGTCAGCGCGATGATCATGGAGTTCATGAAGTAGCTGGCCACCGGGATCGCCACCTGGGCATCGCCCAGCCCGAAGATCTTTGCGAAGTTGTTGAGCGTGATCTGCTCGGGCACCCAGATCGGCGGCTTGGCGAGGATCTCGCGGTTGGGGCGGAAGGCCGAGAGCACGACCCAGAGCCCCGGCACGCACATGATGACCATCAGGATGAAGGTCGCGATCCAGAGCCCCACGGCGTTGATCCGGCGGCGCGTGGCGCGGGCGGCGGCATTGGCGCTGAGGGCGGTCACGGGGCAACTCCTGGCGCTACGAAGGTTGCAAGGCCGCGGTTGTACACGTCATCCAGCCCCACTGCCTCGCCCGGCGGCACGCCGGGCAGCGCCGTCCCGCCCCCCCGGGGCGGCGCTTTTGGCGAGAACACCTCAAAGCATGGGTCGATGGGGCTTTTGTAACCCGGCGCACTCAGCGGCGCCGCACCCCGGCGGGACGGCGCTGCCCGGCAGGTCGAAAATGGCAGGCCCAAAAGCCCCATCAATCCGCCCCCCCCATGTACCGCCGCGCCGCCACCAGCTTGGTGAAAAAGTAGTAGGTGAATGCGACGCTGAGCAGCGTGGAGACATAGGCCATCGCGTTGGCCTGCCCCATGCGCGCGTTCTCGTAGCCCACCCGCGCGATCATGGTCCACAAGAGCTCCGTCCGGCCGGCCGGGCCGCCGTCGGTCATCACCTGCACGATATCGTAGGCGCGCGCCACGTCGAGGCTGCGGATCGTCATGGCGATGAAGGCGAAGGGCATCAGGAACGGCAGCGTGATGTGGCGGAAGGTCTGCCACGCGTTGCAGCCGTCCACCTTGGCCGCCTCCAGCGGATCGCGCGGCATCGCGAACAGGCCCGCAAGCAGCAGGATCGCGAAGACGGAGGTGCTCATCCACACCTCGGCGAAGATGATCGAGAACATCGCGAGCCGCCCGTCCACCAGCCACGGGATGGCCTGGTCGGTGATCCCCAGCGATTGCAGGGCGTTGTTCAGGATGCCGATGTTGTCGTTGAAGATGAACTTGAACTGGAAGCCGACGAGGATCGGCGAGAACATCATGGGAAACATCATGATCGTCCGCAGCGTCCGCTGGCCCCAGGTGATCTTGTTGATCAGCAGCGCGATGCCGAGCCCGAGCAGGAACTCCACGTTCAGCGCCACGGCGAGGAAGAAGATCGTGCGCAGGAAGGCGGCCCAGAAATCGTCGTCGCCGAAGATGCGCACGTAGTTGCGGATGCCCACGAACACCTCGATCGTCTCCGGCCGCGTCAGCCGGTAGGGCGTGAGCGAGGTCCAGAGCGAAAAGAGGAGCGGCAACGCGACCACGAAGAGCATGGTCAGGATCGCCGGCGAAAGAAGAAGCAGCGGCGTCAGGCGCGCGCGGTTCGTTCGGAGCATCGGAAGGGGCTGTCCTTTGAAAGGTCCGGCGCGGCCCGGGAGTGCAAGACCGCGCCGGATGGGAGGCTCAGCGGTAACCCGCGTCCTCCATCACGAGAAGCGCGTCTTCAGCGGCCTCGTCGAGCGCCTCCTGGGCGGTCATGTCGCCCAAGATGGCAGCCTGCAGGCGCGGCCACAGCTCGTTGGATACCTCGATCCACTCGGGGATGAGCGGCGGGGTGAAGGCATCCTCGGCCATCGAGGTCTGGAAGGTGGAAAAGACCTCGACCATGAAGTCGTTGCCTGCTTCCTCGAACTCGGCCAGCGCATCGTCCCAGACCTGGGTCCGGGTCGGCAGGATGCCCATGCGCGCCTCGATCATCTGGCGCTCGTGGTCGGTCAGGAAGGTAACGAAGGACGCCGCGGCTTCCTTGTTGTCGCAGGTCTCGGTGATCGAGAAGCTGTGAGTTCCGGACCAGCCCGTGCGCTTGCCCGATGAGCCCATCGGCGCCCGCACGAGGCCGACGTCGCCGGCCACCTGGCTGTTCTCGGCGTCGTTGAAGAAGGCCGACCAGCCGCCCCAGTCGAGGTTCATGGCCACCGTGCCCGAGGCGAAGCCGAGGCCGGTATCGTCCCACAGGTAGTTCGGCACGCCCACCGGCACCGCGCCAGCCTCGTAGAGATCCACGAACCACTGAAGCGCGCGCACGCCTTCCTCGGAGTTGAAGGCCGGCTCCCAGTCTTCGGTGAAGAGTTGCCCGCCTTCGGCCACCAGCATCTCGTAGAACCGCCCGGTGACGGCCTCGTCCTTGCCCACGAACTGCGTTCCGAAGAAATCGGGCGGGTTGGCGAAGAACATCGCCTGGTCCTTCACCTGGTCCCAGGTCTCGGGCGGGGCCAGCGGATAGCCGTATTCGGCCTCGAAGGCGGCCTGGTTCTCGGCGTCCGCGTAGAGCGACTTCTGGTAGAACAGGTTGGAGACGTCCGAGTGCCGCGGCAGCTGCACCAGCCGGCCTCCCACGGTGGAATGCTCCAGCACGAGCGGTACGAACTCGGCCAGCACCTCGGGCGCGATCAGCTCGTTGAGATCGGCGTAGATGTTGCCGTACTGCGGCGCGAAGCTGGTATGGTTCGAGCCCACGCACCAGTTGAGCGTGCCCGCCGCGATGTCCTGCTTGATCTCGCGGTCGAGTTCGAAGTGGTTCTTTCGGCTGAGGATCTCGACGGTGGCGCCGGTCATTTCCTCCCATTTGGAGATCTCGGCATAGAGCGGCTCGTACTGTGCGCCGCCGATCAGCTTCACGCGCAGCGTGTAGCCGTCGAAGTTGCCGTAGTCCGCCTGCGCGAGCGCGCCGGTGGCGGCGAGCGCGGCGATGGCCGTTCCGAGCGTCAGCCCGGTCAGTTTGCTCTTCATGGGTCTTCCTCCCTGGTTCACGGCGCGCCTGCGCGCGCCGCCTGCGACGGGCCACCGGCGGCCACATCCGCTCCGAGCCCGAATTCCTCGATGATAGCCGCCCTGTCGCCGCCAAGCGATGGGGCAGCGCGCGAACTCTTGAGCCCCTGCCCATCGATGCGCAGGGGGCCGCGGAGCGTGTCGAGCACGAGCTCCTCGCCGCGGCGGATCGTCTGCACCATGTCGAGCGCCTCGAAGGCCTCGGTGGAGAAGAGCGCCGGCCAGTCCAGCACCTCGGCGCACCAGATGTCGGCCGGCTGAAGCACGTCCAGCCAGGCCTGCGTAGAACGCTGCGCCACCGCCTCGGCGATGATCGCCTTGATGGTGTCGCGCTCCGTCATCAGCGCGGCGGGCTCGGGGTAGAACCGCTCCAGCCCTTCGATCTCCATGAGCGTGGCCAGCCGCTCCAGCGAGGGCGTCATGGCGATGGCGAGCCAGCCGTCGGCAGTGCGGTAGACGCCGTAGGGCGCGCCGAGATAGGCGTGTGCGCCATTCACGGCCGCGCGCACGGGCAGGCGGCCGCCGTCGTTGAAATGTGTCGTCAGCACCTCGAACTGGAAATCGAGCAGCGCCTCGAGCAGGCTCGTCTCCACCCGCGCCCCCTGCCCCGTGCGGCCTCGCCCGACCAGCGCCGCGAGGATGCCCTGCACCAGCGCGTTGCCGGCCAGCATGTCGGCCGCGGCCAGCCCCATGGGCATCGGGGGATCGTCCCGCGAGCCGGTGAGCCACAGCAGGCCCGAGCGTGCCTGGGCAAGCAGGTCCTGCCCGGGCAGGTGCTTCCAGGGGCCCGCCTCGCCGAAGCCCGAGATGCCGGCCCAGACGATGCCGGGGTTCCGGGCGCGTACCGCGTCGTAGCCGAACCCCTGACGTTCGATCACGCCCGGGCGGAAGTTCTGGATCATCACGTCCGCGCGGCGCACGAGATCCCACACCATCGCGCGGTCGGCCTCGTCGCGCAGATCGGCGGTGAAACTCTCCTTGTTGCGGTTGATGGCGTGAAAGAGCGAGTTCGTCCCGCCGATCTCGGTATCGGAGAGGTAGAGCGTCCGGCAAAGGTCGCCCGTGCCGGGCCGTTCGATCTTGATGACCCGTGCGCCGAGGTCCGCGAGCTTGAGCGAGCACAGCGGCCCCGAAAGGAACTGGCTGAAATCGACGACGAGCAGCCCCTCCAGCGGGCGCGGCGTGCTCATGGCAGGCTCTCCCGGTAGGCGGCGTCGAGCGCGTCGAGCGTGGCCTCGGCCTCCGCTTCGCCCTTCAGATGCGCCTGAACGAGATCGCCGCCGCGATCCTGCAGGCCCATGTACCCGTCGTAGCGCGGCCGCAGCCAGGAGGTTTCCAGCGTCTCGCGGGTCCGGCGGAAGAAACCGTCGCAGGCCGCGTTGCATGCCGGATCTTCCCACGCGGCCGCATGGGCCGGCTGGCCGCCGCTCTCGAAGAAGAGCCCCTTCTGGCATTCGGCCCCGGCGATCCAGAACGCGTAGTCGGCCGCCACCTCCGGATGCGCCGTGAAGGCCGAAACGGCGATGCCGGTGCCGCCCAGCACGGTGCCCCGCGGGCCGTTGCCGCCCACGCCCGGCGCATCGGCGAAGCGCAGGGGATGGGGCGCGAAGCCCGGGCGGGAGTAGTTGGTGTAGCCGTAGCCCCAGGGCGAATAGGCCGGGGCGTCGGCCTCGCGGCTCATCCATTCGTAGATCCCGATGGGCTCCAGCGCGAAGCAGCGCGGATCGACCGCCCGCGCGAGCGCCGCGAGATCGGCCAGCACCACGCGCCCCTCGGCCCTGTCCATCAGCCGCTCGGGGTCGTTGGCCAGGGCGAAGCCCATGTTGCGTGCGAGCCCGAAGAAGCACATCAGGCTGTTGATCGGCACAAGCGCGCAGGCCACGCGCCCGGCCTCGGCGAGCCGCATCACCTCGTCGAGCCGCGTGGGCGCCTCGGCGAGCAGGTCGGGCCGGTGCGCCGCAACGGGTGTGGCGGCGTCGATCGCCAGCGCCCATTGCCGCCCGTCGAACTCGTAGGAGGGGTGCGAGGCGCCCACGGAATGTGCAGCCATGTCGGCAAGCTCCGCCTCGCGGCCCGGAAGGTCGAGCGCGAGAAGCTGCCCGTTCCGCGCCACCTCCCCGACATGGGGATGGTCGATCACCATCAGGTCGTAGGTGCCGGCCATCTCGTCGATCGGCCTGTCGGCGAAGGCCTGCAGCGAGCGCTTCTCCCAGGTGATCTCCACGCCGGGATGGGCGGCCATGTAGGCCTCGGAGGTCGCGACCATCGGGTCGTAACCCCGGGCGTGGTCCCAGGTCATGCCGCGCAGCGTGACGCGCTCAGCCATTCTTCGCCGCCTTCGCCGCCGCCTTCTCGGCCGCCTTCGCCTTCGCAGCCTCGGCGAACTCGGCCGGATTGCGATAGAGCGCCGTCATCAGGTGCTCGGCGTAGAGGGCCAGCTCGCCCTCCCCCTTGTAGACCGAATAGGAGACCCGGACCTTGCCCATGGTCTCGTTGTGCACCTCCTTGGAGAGGTTTTCCCGGATCGTGTAGATCGTGTCGCCGATGAAGACCGGCTTGATGAAGCGAAGCCGGTCGTACCCGTAGGAAAACGAGTTCAGGCAGTTCGTCGCGGCCAGCCCGAGCCCGAGCGAGAAGACCATCGCGCCCGCCACAAGGCGCCGTCCGAACACGCCCTCCTCGGCCGCGAACTCCTGGTCGGACACGTAGGGGTGGTGATCCATCACCAGGCTGTTGAAGAGCATCGATTCGCCCTCGGAGATGGTCCGGCGAATCGAGCGGATCCTGTCGCCCGGCGTGAAGTCCTCGAAGTACCAGTCTTCCGCGTTCCAGACGGGCACCGCCGCGTGATCCTCCGGCAGGCCCGGCAGGCCCCGCGCATGCACTCCGATCTCGGCCATGTTCGCCTCCCCCCGAACCGCTCCCGCCGAACGGCTCTCCGAAGCTGGCACCGCTCGTTTCACTTGTCAAATGGTCTTTGTTATTTGAAAGTCATGCAAAGCCGCCCGGGTTCAGGCCGGATCGCCGGACCGCGCCCGCGGGCCAAGGGAGGAGACCGGATGATCAAGGAAGAATACTTCGAGGACTACGAGGAAGGCGCCGTGCGCGAGAGCTTCGGGCGCACCATCACCGAGGCCGATTTCGTCGTCCATGCCGGCCATACGGGAGATTTCTTCCCGCACCACATGGATGCCGAATGGTGCGCCACTCAGCCCTTCGGCCAGCGCATCGCCCACGGCACCATGACCTTCGCCATCGGCGTGGGGCAGACGGCCACGCAGATCAACCCGCGCGCCTTCACCTACGGCTACGAGCGGCTGCGCTTCCCGAAACCGGTCCATATCGGCGACACGATCCGCACCCGCGTGACCGTGGGCTCCAAGACGGACGACCCGAAACGCCCGAACCACGGGCGCGTCGTCGAGATCACCGAAACGCTCAACCAGCGCGGCGAGACGGTGATGTACTGCGAACACGTTCTGATGGTGGAGAAACGGGAGAAGATGGCATGAGAGACGTCACCGAGCTTGTCCAGGACTGGCCCGCCCCGTCGGCCCCGAAACCGATCGCGCTGATCGGGGCGGGCGGCATCGTGCGCGACGCCCATCTGCCGGCCTATGCCAAGGCCGGCCTCGCGGTTGCCTCCATCACCGATCTCGACGCCGGGCGGGCCGGCGCCGTGGCAGCGGATTTCGACATCCCGGCCACCCATGCGGAGGTCGCCGCCGCCGTGGCCGCCCATGGCAACGCGGCGGTCTATGACGTCGCCGTCCCGCCGGACGCGATCCGCCATGTCCTGCCGCTCCTGCCCGACGGCGCGGCGGTGCTGATCCAGAAACCCTTCGGGCCCACCCAGGAGGAGGCCCGCCACCTGCGCGGAATCTGCCGCGACAAGAAGCTCACCGCGGCGATGAACTTCCAGCTGCGCTTCTCGCCGATGATGCGCGCGGTGAAGGACGCGGTGAACCGCGGCTGGCTGGGCGAGCTCCTCGAGATCGAGGTGCACCTGAACACCTACACGCCCTGGCATCTCTTTCCCTTCCTGATCCCGATGGAGCGGGTCGAGATCGCGGTGCACTCCATCCACTACCTCGACACGATCCGCGCCATCGCCGGCACGCCCAGGGGCGTGTTCGCGCGCACCATGGGCGATCCCCGCGCGCCGGAGTTCCGCCAGACGCGGACGACGGCCGTGCTGGACTACGACGGGCCGCTCCGGGCCGTGATGACGCTCAACCACAATCACCGCTGCGGGCGGAAGTTCCAGTCGTGCTGGTTCCGGTTCGAGGGAACGAAGGGCGCGATGATGGTCAAGCTCGGGGTGCTCTACGACTACCCAAACGGCGAGGCGGACGAGCTGTGGTTCTGCGAGAACGGCGGGGAGTGGGCGCAGGTGCCGCTGACCGGATCGTGGTTCATCGAGAGCTTCATGGGGCCGATGCGCAACCTGCAGCGGGTAGCCGCCGGCGAGGACGCCGCGCTCTATTCCGGGATCGAGGACGCCTACGAGACGATGGCGCTGGCCGAGGCCTGCTTCGCCTCCGCCGCGAAGCCCGCCGAGCCGCTCGTCCTCGACTGAGGCGCCCCGGCGCGCTGCCCGCTGCGGCGCGCGGGACGCCGGGCGGAGGGTCGCGAGTATTTAGGCCAGGATGAAGGGGCGCCGGCGAGCCCTCGGCCGGGGCGGCCCGTGGCAGGCGGGCCCCTGCCGCTGCGGGGGCAGGGACCGTTCCGCCCGCGCGGGGCGCCCTTGCCTGCGAAGAAAGCGAAGGGCCGCGGGCGACGGCGCGGGCAGGCGGGGTGGCGGGCGGGGACGGCCCCGCGCCTTTCACAGCTGCGGGCGGGCGCCGGGGGCAGCCCGGGGACCGGTGCCATGGCGCGGGCCGGAACCCGCCGGCGGCGCGGGCACGGGCTGGACAACCTCTTCCCCGCCGGTCACGTTCCGTCGCACGGGGATCGCCGGGGCGGGGCTGCGCCGGGCACGGCCGGCAGGCCATGAGGCGGCCGGCACGTGTCCTGCTCTGCGGCGTGGACCGCGACAGGCAGGAAAGGACCGGAGCGGGCAGGACATGGCGCCGAGGAAGATCATCATCGACACCGACCCCGGCCAGGACGATGCCGTGGCGATCCTGCTGGCGCTCGCCTCGCCGGAGGAGA
The DNA here is from genome assembly GCA_964466745.1 of uncultured Rhodobacterales bacterium. Classification (GTDB taxonomy): domain Bacteria; phylum Pseudomonadota; class Alphaproteobacteria; order Rhodobacterales; family Rhodobacteraceae; genus CAYXOX01. The sequence goes on along the minus strand of CAYXOX010000024.1, from coordinate 3,965 downwards.
TCGAGGTGCTGGGCATCACGGCGGTGGCGGGCAACGTGCCGCTGGCGCGCACCGCGCTCAACGCGCGCAAGGTGTGCGACCTCGCCGGGCGCACGGATGTGCCCGTCTTCGCCGGGTGCGACGGGCCGCTCTCCCGCGAGCTGGTGACGGCCGAGCACGTGCATGGCCGGACCGGGCTCGACGGGGCCGACCTGCCCGACCCGGCGACCCCCCTGCAACCGACGCATGCCGTCGATTTCCTCGTCGAGACGCTCCGGCGCGAACCCGCGGGCACGGTGACGCTCTGCACGCTGGGACCGCTGACCAACATCGCCGCTGCCTTCGCACGCGCGCCGGACGTCGTGCCGCGCGTCGCCGGGATCGTCGCCATGGGCGGCGCCTATTTCGAGGTGGGCAACATCACCCCGGCCGCGGAGTTCAACATCTACGTCGACCCCGAGGCGGCGGCAGCCGTGCTGGCCTCGGGCGCGCCGCTGACCCTGCTGCCCCTCGATGTGACCCACAAGGTGCTCGTGACGCGCCCGCGCGTGGCGGCCATTGCGGCGCTGGGCACACCCGTCGGCGCCACCGTCGCGGCCTGGACGGATTTCTTCGAACGCTTCGACAAGGCGAAGTACGGCTCGGAGGGCGCACCGCTCCACGACCCCTGCGTGATCGCCCATCTGCTGGCGCCCGATCTCTTCGCGGGACGGTTCGTCAACGTCGAGATCGAAACCGGCTCGGCGCTGACCTGCGGCATGACCGTGGCCGACTGGTGGCGCGTCACCGACCGGCCGCCGAACGCGACCTTCATCGGCGATGTCGATGCCGACGGCTTCTTCGCCCTGCTCACCGGGCGACTCGGCCGACTGCGGCCCGCGGGGGCGCCGTGAGCGTCTCGCTGACCCTGGCGCGCCCCGAGCACCTGCCGGTGCTCCTGCCGCTGGTGGCCGACATGCACGCCCATCTCGGGCTGGAGATGACCGAGGAGGCGCGGCGGGCCGCGCTCCTGCCGCTTCTCGAGGGCGTGCCCCAGGGAGCGGTCTACCTCATCGGCCCGGCGCGGGCCCCCATCGGCTACGCGGTACTGGCCTTCGGCTGGTCGATCGAGCTGGGGGGCATGGACGGGTTCCTCGACGAGCTTTACGTCCGGCCGGCCGTGCGCGGCCGCGGCATCGCGACCGAGGTGCTCCTCGAGCTTCCCCGGGCGCTGGCGGGCGCGGGCCTGAAGGCGCTGCATGTCGAGGTGGACCGGGAGGATGCCCAGGTTCAGCGGATCTGCCGCAAGACCGGGTTCCGCCCCCGCGAGCGCTTCATGCTGATGACCCGGACATTCTAGCGGCGGCTTGCGCGCGCGGAGACGGGTGCGAGGGGCGCTGCCCCTCGCGCTCCCCGAGGTATTTCCGGGCCAAAGTCGCAGCATGCGCGCGGTTGCGCGGAATGGTGCGTCGGGACGCGCGGGGGGATCACATTCGCGCAGCGGACGCCTAGATTGCCCGGCAAGGAGAGAATGCCCATGACCCTGCGTGCCCGCTTCGACAACAGCTATGCCGCGCTGCCCGCGCGCTTCTTCACCCGCATGGACCCGGTGCCGGTGGCGGCACCGGAGCTTCTGGCCTTCAACGCGCCGCTGGCGGAGGCGCTGGGGCTGGCGGCGCCCGACCGCCTGGAGGCGGCGCGCGTCTTCGCGGGCAACGCCGTCCCCGACGGCGCGGCGCCGCTCGCGCAGGTCTATGCCGGGCACCAGTTCGGCGGGTTCTCGCCGCAGCTGGGCGACGGGCGCGCGATCCTGCTCGGGGAGGTGCTCGGCCCCGACGGCCGGCGCCACGACCTGCAGCTGAAGGGCTCGGGCCCCACCCCCTACAGCCGGATGGGCGACGGGCGCGCCTGGCTGGGGCCGGTGCTGCGCGAATACCTCGTGAGCGAGGCGATGGCCGCGCTCGGTGTGCCCACGACGCGGGCCCTGGCCGCCGTCGCCACCGGCGAGACGGTGCTGCGCGAGCGGCCGCTGCCGGGCGCGGTTCTGACCCGGGTCGCGGCCTCCCACATCCGGGTGGGCACCTTCCAGTATTTCGCCGCCCGGCGGGACGTCGAGGCGCTCGCCGCGCTGGAGGCCCATGCCCGCGGGCGCCACTACCCCGACGCGGGGGGACCCGAGGATCTGCTCGCGGCGGTGATCGCGGCGCAGGCGGAGCTGGTGGCACGGTGGATGGCGCTCGGCTTCATCCACGGCGTGATGAACACCGACAACTGCGCGATCTCCGGCGAGACGATCGATTACGGCCCCTGCGCCTTCATGGACGCCTACGATCCGGCCACGGTGTTTTCCTCCATCGACCGGGGCGGCCGCTACGCCTACGCCAACCAGCCGCGCATCGCGCTGTGGAACCTCGCCCAGTTCGCCACCGCGCTGCTGCCGCTGATGCCCGACGAGGCAGCCGCCATCGAGCGCTTCACGGAGATGCTCGACGGGTTCGCGGCGCGCTACGAGGCGGCGCGGCGGGCGCGCTTCGGCGCCAAGATCGGCCTGGCGGATGCCGGGCCCGGCGACGATGCGCTCATCGAGGACCTGCTGGGCCTGATGGAAGCGGCCGGCACGGATTTCACCAACGGTTTCCGCGCGCTCGGCACCGAGGCTGCGGCGGCGGCCTTTCCCGGCCATGAGTCGGGGTTCGAGGCCTGGTCGGCCCGCTGGCGCGCGCGGCTTGCCGGCGAGGCGGGCGTCGAGGCACGCATGCGGGCGGCCAACCCCGCCTACATCCCGCGCAACCACCGGGTGGAAGCGATGATCGCCGCGGCGCTGGAGGGCGACATGGCGCCCTTCGAGCGGCTCCAGCGAGTCCTCTCCCGCCCCTACGAGGAGCAGCCGGGCGCGGAGGATCTCGCCGCGCCGCCCCTGCCCCACGAGGCGGTTCAGGCCACCTTCTGCGGCACCTGACCGCGCGCCGGGCGATTGACGAGGACGAGCCCGGCCGAGACGAGCGCGAGCGCAACGGCGATCTCGCGGCCGACGGGCTCCCCGAGCAGGGCCCAGCCCAGCAGCACCGCGAAGACCGGCGACAGGAAGCTGAAGGAGGCCACGGACGAGGCCGGGTAGATGGTAAGCAGCCAGTACCATGCGAGAAACCCCGCCGATGCGATGGCCACCACCTGGAAGGCGAGCCCCGCGGCGTGCAGCGGCCCGAAGGCGCGCAGGTAGTCGCCGAAGAAGGGCGCGGCGAGAAAGAACAGCGGGATCGAGACGGCAAGCTGCCAGAAGAGCTGCTCTTCCGGCGCGGCGCGCACCAGGCGGCTCGACCGCACCACCAGCGCCGTTCCCGCCCATCCCATGGCCGCGGCGAGGGCCAGCAGATCGCCCGCAAGGCTCCGCGCGCCTGCCTCGGCGCGGTCGAGCAGCGCCCAGGCCACCCCGGCCATGGCCAGCGCCAGGCCGGCAAGGCGCCGCGGCGTGAGCCTGTCGCCCGCGAGAAAGAGATGCGCGCCGAGCGCCATCCAGACGGGCATGGAGTAGAAGATCACCGAGGCGCGCGCGACGCCGGTAAGATCGAGCGCAACGAACAGGCAGACGAACTCGAAGGCGAAGAGCGCGCCCACGAGAAGGCCCGGCCCCCAGTAGGCACGTGCCAGTGTGAGCGGCTTGCGCCGCCAGAGCACCCACAGCAGCAGCACGGCAAGCGCGCCGACCGAGCGCAGCCCGGCCGCGAACACAGGCTGCAGCCCGCCGTTGGTGATCTTGATGGCCACCTGGTTGAACGCGAAGAGCAGGGCGAAGCCGGTGAGGGCCGCCGTGCCGGCCGCGTCGATCCGGTCACGTCTCGTCATCGCGCCTGCGTGCACCGGCGCGGGGCGCGGGTCAAGCGGGGCGCCTTGAGCGGAAGGCGTGGCGGGGCACGGGGCTGGGGCCGCGCCGACAGAGCCCCGCGTGCCGCCACCGCCGCCGGCGCGGGGCGCGGGGCGCGGGGCGCGGACGGCCAGGTGCGCGGAGG
>CAYXOX010000023.1:27728-28787 GCA_964466745.1 uncultured Rhodobacterales bacterium | reverse complement strand
CCTCGTCCACACCCTTGGAATTGGAGATGATGATCTGCTCGATCTCGGGGCGCGTGGCGTTCGCCGTGGTGCCGAGGCAGGAGATGTCCACCGGCACGTGACGCCAGCCGTAGATGTAGTAGCCCATGCGCAGAACCTCGGATTCCACGATGGTGCGGCAGGTTTCCTGCGCGCCGAAATCGGTCCGCGGCAGGAAGACCTGGCCCACCGCGATCAGGCTCTGCCTGTCGGGTTCGTGCCCGGTGCGGCGTATCTGGTCGTAGAAGAACTCCACGGGAATCTGCACGTGGATGCCCGCGCCGTCGCCCGTCTTGCCGTCGGCATCGACAGCACCGCGGTGCCACACGGCCTTGAGCGCGGTGATGCCATGCTCCACCACCTTGCGGGACGCGGACCCGTCGATGGACACGACAAGACCGACCCCGCAGGAGGAGTGCTCGTCGGCGGGGTCGTAGAGCGAGTGCTCGGCCATCCAGGCCCGACGTGCTTCCTCGGCGGCGGCCCAATCGGCATCATGCGTCGTCATGGCAACTCTCCTTTACGGGACGTGGCGGGCGGCGAACTCGTAGTCCGCCGCCGTCACGCGATGATGGAAACCTTCGAAGCGCGCCCAGAGCGGCGCGCGGTCGGCATAGATCTCGCGCACGAGCGGAAAGTCGTCGGCCGCCGGGAAGAGCCCCGGGGGGAACTCGAACGGGGCATCGTCGGGCGACGTATCCCGCAGCCAGACATGGCTCCCGCACCGGGGGCAGAAGGCGCGCTCCGCGAAGGATGACGAAGGGTAGACCTTGATCTCGCCCTCGATCGCCACGGCCTCGGGCGCCGCCTCGAAACAGGCGAAGGGTGCCCCGCTCCAGGCAAGGCACATGCGGCAGTGGCAGGCTGAAACCTCCGCCGTGCACGCGGAAATTTCCACACGCACCGATCCACACAGGCAGTGCCCGCGCAACGGGGCCACGCTCGCGCTCATTCCGCGGCGACGCGGGCGCGCGCTGCGAACTGGGCGAGGATCGCGGCGGCGGCCTCGCGCCCGTCGCGGATCGCCCAGACGACGAGGCT
>CAYXOX010000023.1:0-27718 GCA_964466745.1 uncultured Rhodobacterales bacterium | reverse complement strand
GCACGATGTCGCCCACCGCGTAGACGTTCGGCAGCGCGGTCTCGTGGGTCCGGAAATCGGCCTTGATCGTGCCCCAGCGGGTGACCTCCAGCTCCGGCACGTCCCAGAGGGTGGGCAGCGGCTCAGGCTCGAAGCCGAGCGCCTTGATCACCAGATCGGCGCTTTCCACATAGTCGGCGCCCTCGATGATCTCGGGCATCTGGCGCCCGCTCGCATCCGGCTCGCCAAGGCGCATCCGCGATACCATCACCCCTTCCACCGGGTCGCCCGCGAAGCCCTTGGGCGCCGAGAGCCAGACGAACTCCACGCCCTCCTCCTCGGCGTTTTCAACCTCCCGCTGCGAGCCGGGCATGTTCGCCCTGTCGCGCCGGTAGAGGCACTTCACGCTCCGCGCGCCCTGGCGAACGGCCGTGCGCACGCAATCCATCGCGGTATCCCCCCCGCCGATCACGACCACCCGTTTTCCCTCGGCGTTCAGCTCTCCCGATTCGAACTCGGGCACCGTGTCGCCGAAGCCCTTGCGGTTGGACGCAGTGAGGTAGTCGATCGCGCGCACCACGCCAGAGGCGCCGACTCCAGGTGCCTCCAGCTCGCGCGACTTGTAGACGCCGGTGGCGATCAGCACGGCGTCATGCGCGGCGCGGATCTTGGCGAAGGAGATGTCGGTGCCCACGTTGCAGCCGAGCCTGAAGGTCACGCCCCCGTCGGAAAGCTGCTCCATGCGCTTCATCACGACGTCCTTCTCGAGCTTGAAGCCCGGGATGCCGTAGGTCATCAACCCGCCTGCGCGGTCGTAGCGGTCGTAGACTGTCACCTGCACGCCTTGCCGACGCAGCATGTCGGCCGCGGCAAGCCCGCCGGGCCCGGCACCGATGATGCCCACGCTCTCGGCGCGCTCGGCCTCGGGCCTGATCGGCTGGACCCAGCCTTCTTCCCACGCGGTATCGGTGATGTACTTCTCGACCGCGCCGATGGTGACGGTGCCATGGCCGGACTGCTCGATCACGCAGTTGCCTTCGCACAGCCTGTCCTGCGGGCAGATGCGGCCGCAGATCTCGGGAAAGGTATTGGTGGCCTGGCTCACCTCGTAGGCCTCGCGCAGCCGCCCTTCGGCGGTCAGCATCAGCCAGTCGGGGATGTTGTTGTGCAGCGGGCAATGGCTCTGGCAGTAGGGCACGCCACATTGCGAACAGCGCCCAGCCTGCTCGGTGGCCTTCTGGCGGGCGTACTCGCCGTAGATCTCCCCGAAATCCGCTCGGCGCAGGTCGGGCGGGCGTTTCTCGGGCATGTCGCGGGAGACATCCACGAAGCGGAGCATCTTGTCATGGGCCATGGTGCAAACCTCGCGCGTGACGTGAGAGGCTCCTTTACGCGAGGTCGACGGGAAAATAAAGTCACATGTACTGACCTAAATACTCTTCCTCGACAGCAACGAGGCAGCGTCCGATCAAGGGCGGCGTCAATTTAGGTCCGGTTCGGACATTCTTTTGGGATTCTCCACCCGACTGGCCTCGCTAGGCTGGCGCAACATGATTCGCGGTGAGCACGCCCATGCCCCTCTTCCATCTCGTCCTCGTCGCCATCATCCAGGGGCTCACGGAATTCCTGCCGGTATCGTCGTCGGGGCATCTCGTGCTGCTGCCGGCACTCACCGGCATGCCCGACCAGGGCATCGTGATCGACGTCGCGGTGCATGTGGGCACCTTGGCCGCGGTTGTCGTGTATTTCTGGCCCGATGTGCACCTCGCCCTCTCCGGCGTGCGCCCGCTGCTGCGTGGCCAGGTGAATGGCCCGGGCCCGTGGCTGGCACTGTGCCTCGCCATCGCCACCGTGCCGGTGCTCATCGTCGGCCTCGGCCTTGCGCTTCTCGGGCTCGACGAGGCGCTGCGCTCCGTGGAGGTGATCGGCTGGGCGATGCTGCTCTTCGGCCTCCTGCTCTGGTGGGCCGATCTGCGCGGCCCGCAGGAACGCAACGCCGCGCGCTGGAGCCTGCGACACGCCGCGATCCTCGGACTGTGGCAGGCGGTGGCGCTGATCCCAGGCACCTCGCGCTCGGGCATCTGCATCACCGGCGCCCGCTTCCTCGGTTACCGCCGGGAGGATGCGGCGCGGCTCGCGATGCTGATGTCCATCCCCACCATCTTCGCCGCGGGCGCGGTGCAGGGGCTGGAGGTGGTAGCGCGGGCCGACTGGGCACTGGCCCGCGACGGCGTGCTGGCGGCGGCGCTCGCGTTTCTCGCCGCCCTTGCCGCGCTGCGGGTGATGATGGTGCTCGCGCGGCGCATCAGCTTCACCCCCTACGTGATCTACCGGGTGGTGCTTGGAGTGGTGCTGCTCGCGGTGGCGTACTCAGCCTAGATCGCCGCCCTTGAGATTGCGCGCCGAGGCCTTGGAGGTGGCGTATTGCCCCGAGGGGCGGAAGCGCCAAAGGTACTCCGGCAGCACCGCCTCCATCGCCACCGGCACGATCCCGAGATCGGCGAAACCCTTCGCACCGGGTGCCACGATGTTGTCGCGTCGCAGGTTGCGGACCTGGTCGCCGGTGATCGGCCCGGAAACGAGGCCACCGGTGACCCACCCAAGGATGTCGAAGCCGCCACCCATGATCCGCGCCGCCCAGAACGGGATCGAAACGATCATCCGCCGCCGACGGATGACGCCCAGCATCTCGGCCATGAGCGCGCGGAACGTCTGCACATCGGGGCCTCCGAGCTCGTAGATCCCACCGGGCGCCTTGCCCAGCACCCCCATGACGGCCGCCTGCGCCACGTCGTCCACGTAGACGGGCTGGAAACGCGTGCCGGCGCCCACCACGGGCACGGCCGGGGCGCTGCGGGCCATCGCCGCGAAGCGGTTGAAGAAATCGTCCTCGGGGCCGAACACGATCGAGGGGCGCAGGATGACCGCCTGCGGCATGTGGCGAAGCACCCCAGCCTCGCCCGCGGCCTTCGTCCGGGCATAGGCGCTGGGGCTCTGCGGATCGGCGCCGATGGCCGATAGCTGCACCATGCGCTCCACCCCCTCCGCCGCGGCGATTCGGGCGATCCGTTCCGCCCCCTCGGCCTGGAGCGCGGCGAACTTCTGGCTGCCGCTCTCGGAAAGGATGCCCACGCAATTCACTACGGCGTCGGCACCGCGGGCGACCACGCGCACGCTCTCGTCGTCGCGGATGTTGCAGAACACGGGCTCCACCTGCCCCACCACGCCGTAGGGGCGCACGAAATGCGCGTCGTTCGGCCGCCGGACCGCGACGCGGACGCGCCAGCCCTCCTTGGCCATGCGCCGCGCGATATACCGGCCCACGAAGCCGGACCCGCCATAGATGGTGACGAGTTTCGCCATCTGGCCGCTCCTCTTGCTGTGCGCCCGTGCTTAGCCGGGGCGCCCGCGGGTTCACAAGCGGTATCGCGTCGCGCCCCGCCGACGCACACCGCCGACAGCCCGCCGGCAGCCCGTTGACAGCCGCAGGGCGCGGGTCTAAAGCCCGACGTCACACCACCGGCCCAGGTGGCGGAATTGGTAGACGCGCCAGCTTCAGGTGCTGGTGTCCGTATGGACGTGGAGGTTCGAGTCCTCTCCTGGGCACCATGGTTGCCAAGCAAGTAATCGAAAATATTTGCAAAAATGCATTCAACTTGCATTCGGCCCCCCACTTAGCCCCCCACGCGGGCGCGGCGAAGGTGGCTTGCCCGCCTCGAAGGTGTTCCCTCGATTGGCTCGGCCGCCTGCCCCGGTACTTCAAGCCGATGCAGCCGCCGCCCGTTCTGCCCGCCGCCTCGCCCAGCGCGGCCGCCGCCCTTCCGCGATGCGCGCGCCCCTCGGGCGTTCTCGGGCCGGTGCTCATGCCGCCATGAAAGCGGTAGCGCCGCCTGCCGGGTTCGGACTTGGCGCGGCAAGGTCTGCCCTTCCGGGTTTTCGCCCCGCCGGCTGATGTTTAGCCTGTTGAACGACCGCCACGTCGAGGCGGATTCGCAGCAGACCGGCATCCGGCTTCACAGGCCCTCCGCGCTTCGGGTTCGCACGCTCGACGCTCCGGTCATCGGCGTAGTATTCGAGGATGGGAACGGGCCGGCGCGATGCACCCGTGCATGCTCGCAGGCGCCGAAGAGGAGAACGGCATGCACATCGATCCGGGAATGCCGCCAATTGCGGCGGGCCGTGCACGGGGCGGGCGGGCATGACCGCGCCCCTCGAAGGCATGATCGTGATCGTGACCGGCGCCGCACGCGGCATCGGAGCGGCAATCGCGCGGCAGGCGGCAGAGGGCGGCGCCGAAGGGCTCCTGCTCACGGATCGCGAACCCTTCGCGTCCGACCTGCCTTGCCCGGCAGAAATCGTCGCGGCGGATCTTGCCGACCCCGCGGCCGCAGGTGCCATCGTGGCCGCCGCCCGCGCGCGCTTCGGCCGGATCGACGGGCTGGTGAACGCCGCCGGCCTGACCACGCGCGGCGCCTTCGCGGACGCGACGCCGGAACTCTGGGATACGCTCTTCGCTGTGAACGCGCGCGCGCCCTTCTTCCTGATGGCCGGTGCGATCGAGAACATGAAATCCCGCGGCAGGCCCGGCGCCATCGTCAACATCCAGTCGATGAACGCCCATTGCGGCGCGCCCGACCTGGCCGTGTATTCCGCGACGAAGGGGGCGCTCCAGACGCTCACGAAGAACGCGGCGAACGCCCATCTCGCCGACCGAATCCGCGTGAACGGGATCAACCTCGGATGGGTGGACACCGAAACGGAGCGCCACCTGCACGCGGTCGTCCTTGGCAGGGGGCCGGGGTGGCTGGACATGCAGGCCGCTGCGCGCCCCCTCGGGCGGATGGTGAGCGCCGAGGAATGCGCGCGGCAGGCCGTCTGGCTTCTCGGCCCGGCGTCTGCGCCGATGACAGGGGTCAGCATCGATCTCGAACAGCAGGTGTTGGGCGCGCCCTGACCCATGGCTCATGGCTTCGGCGGCGCCGTGCTGCCGCGCGTGACGAGCTCGACCGGGAGCATCTCTCCGTCTTCGGGCCATGGGGGTCGCGTGCCCAGTCGCCGGCGGAGCGCCTGCGCCGCGTCCCGGCCGAGGCGGTGCCGGTCCTGCCGGATCGTGGTCAGGGCGGGCACGAAGTAATCCGACATGTCGATATCGTCGAACCCCACGACCGAGATGTCCTCGGGAACGCTCAGGCCGCCCGCAACGAGCCCCGCGATCAAACCGAAGGCGACCATGTCGGCCGCGCAGAACACGGCCGAGGGCCGTTCCTTCATCGCCAGGATGCGCCGCGCGGCCTCGGCCCCGGACTCCAGCGAGAAATCGCCGCGGATGATCCAGTCGTCCCGGGCCGGAAGATCCAGGCGCGCGCGCTCCTCGAGCATGCCCTCCCGCCGGGCGGCCGTCAGGACGTTTCCCTCGGGCCCCGTGACATGGGCGATGCGGCGGTGGCCCAGCGCGTGCAGATGGCGGATCGCGAGCCGTGCGCCCTCGGCGTTGTCGGAGCGGATGACGGGAAAGCTCTCGCCTTCCACCCACTCGCAGAGAAACACGATGCGCCCCCCCACCCCGAGGTCGGTGCAGGCCTTGAGCGCCGAGCCGTCGAGATTGCCGTCGAGCGAGATAACCCCGTCGATGCGGCCGTCGAGGAAGAAGCCTTCTAGTTCACCCTCGGCGAGCGGCCGGCTCTCGGTATCGGCGATGAGCACCGCATACTCGCTGTCGGCGAAGCCGTCGGAGATCCCCGCGAGGATGCGCGAATAGAACGGCTTGCCGAGGTTCGGCACCAGTACCAGCACCGCTCCGGCTCGCTGCATCCGCAGGTTACGGGCGGCCTGGTTCACCCGGTAGCCCGTGGTTCGGACGGCATCGAGCACCGCCGCGCGCGTCCGGTCCGACAGGAGCCCCGGGTTGCTCAGGGCGCGGCTGACCGTCGCCGTCGAGACGCCCGCGGCGCGCGCAACGTCCTGGATGGTGGCCGACCGCTGCAGTCCCGTTTTCCAACCGGGCCTGCTCATGGTCGGGGCGCCAATCCGGGGGTTGACTCGACTCGTTCCATGCTTCGAGTATGTAATCGATTTCATGTCGTGTGAAGGCGCTTATCGGCCCATGAAAACGATTACAGGCTCGACCAGCGGGGGGAAGGGAAGTCCTGAGCTTCCTCGGTTCCGCCCGGTGCAAGGGCGTTCCTGATGGCCGACGCCTCCTTCGATTTCGGAGGCACCACGGTCGTCGTGGTCGGCGCCAGCCTGGGCGGCATCGGCGCTTCCATCGCGCGGGCCTTCGCCGATTCGGGCGCGACCGTTCACATCACCGGGGCCGAGCCCGAACCGATGCCCGAGGACGCGGCGAGGTTCGCCTACACGCAGCTCGACGTGACGGACACAAGCGCCGTGCGCGCCTTCGCATCGGGTTTCGAACGCGCGGATGTGCTGGTGAACTGCGCCGCGATCACCCGGCGGGGCGAGGAGATGGCACCGGATTTCTTCGCCCATGTCCTCGATGTGAATCTCACGGGCACGCTCCGCTGCGCCGAGGCGCTGCATCCGGCGCTCGCGGCGGCGCGGGGCAGCGTCATCAACATCGCGTCGATGTACGCGCGCTTCGCCAGCCCGAGGAACCCGGCATACGGGTCGTCCAAGGCAGGCGTGGAGCAACTCACCAAGTCCCTCGCCGTCGCCTGGGCCGCCGACGGCATCCGGGTGAACGCGATCGCCCCGGGTTTCATCGTCACCGAGCAGTCCGCCCGCGCGCGGCAGGATCCGGCCTTCGTCGCCGCCATCGAGGCGCGCACACCTGCCGGCCGCTGGGGCGAGCCGGGCGACATCGCGGGCGCGGCCCTGTTTCTCGCCTCGCCCGCCGCCGCCTTCATGACGGGGGCCTGCCTGCCGGTGGACGGAGGCTACTCGGTTGTCTGAACGGGAGGAGACATGAGCGATTTCGCGAAGATCGGCACCGCCGTGATCGGCACGGGCTTCATCGGCAGCGTGCATGTCCAGATGCTCCGACGCCTCGGGGTCCGTGTGCGCGGGGTGCTCGGCTCCTCGCCCGAAAGGGGAGCGGCGGCGGCACAGGCGATGGGCGTGGAGCATGCCTATGGCTCCCTCGACGATCTGCTGAGCGACGGTAGCGTCGACGTGGTGCATGTCACCTCGCCCAATCACGCGCACTACGGGCAGGTGAAGGCGATCCTCGGTGCGGGCAAGCACGTCGTCTGCGAGAAGCCGCTGGCCATGACGAGCGCGGAATCGGCCGAGATGGTCGAGATCGCGCAGGCGAGCGGAAAGGTTGCGGCGGTCTGCTACAACATCCGCTTCTACCCGCTGAACCAGCAGGCGCACGGCATGGTCCGGGACGGCGCGCTCGGCGAGATCCGCCTCGTCACCGGGCACTACCACCAGGACTGGCTGGCCAAGCCCGGCGACTGGAACTGGCGCCTGCGCTCCGAGATGGGCGGCGCGCTGCGCTCGGTCGGCGACATCGGCACGCACTGGGTGGACCTCACGAGCTTCGTTGCCGGGCTCAAGGCCGAGGCCGTGATGGCCGAGCTTGCCACCTTCATCCCCGAGCGGCAGCGGCCGACCGGGCCTGTGGCCACCTTCGCAAGCGGCGCGGGCGAGACGGAGACGGTGGCCATCGACACCGACGATGCCGCGATGATCCTGATCCGCTACGAGGGCGGCGCGCGCGGCGTGATGAGCACGAGCCAGATCAGCTTCGGCCGCAAGAACTCGCTGCAGTGGGACGTGGCCGGCTCGAAGGCGAGCGCCGCGTGGGACAGCGAGACGCCCGACCATCTCTTCATCGGTCACCGGGACGGCCCGAACGAGACGCTCATGCGGGACTTCACGCTGATGAACGCGGCCGGCACCGCCGCGGCCACGCTGCCGCCCGGCCATGTGGAGGGCTTCGGCGACTCGTTCTTCGCCTTCTTCCGTGCCGTCTACGCAGACGTGGCGGCGGGGTGTCGGCAGGAAGGGTCTACCTGGGCCACCTTCGAGGACGGGCATTACGAGATGCGCTTCTGCGACGCGGTGCTGCGCTCGGCGAAGGAAGGCCGCTGGGTGCGGCTCGACGAGATCTGAGGGAGGAGAGATTATGCACCTGGGCCTCTTGACCGCCCCCTTCGAGGACACGCCGCTGATGGAGGTCGCCGACTGGGCGGGTGCCAACGGCTTCTCGGCCTTCGAGGTCGCCTGCTGGCCCGCCTCGGGCGGGGAGAAGCGGCGGTATGCCGGAACGAGCCACATCGATGTCGATGGCCTGACGAGGGCGCAGGGCGAGGAGATCGTCGGCGGACTGAAGGACCGCGGCATCTCCATCTCGGGGCTTGGCTACTACCCCAACCCGCTCCACGCCGACGAAGCCCACCGCGAGGAGGTGATCGGCCATCTGAAGAAGGTCATCACCGGCGCCTCGACCATGGGCGTGCGGGTGGTGAACACGTTTCTCGGCGGCGACAGGAAACTGACCCTCGACGAAAACTGGGAGCGCGCACAACAGATCATGGGCCCCGTCGTGAAACACGCCGAAGACGAGGGCGTTCTCCTGTGCTTCGAGAACTGCCCGATGATCTTCAGCCACGACGAATGGCCCGGCGGGCACAACATCGCCTACAGCCCGAGGATCTGGCGCCGGATCTTCGAACACTGGGGCGACAGCGTCGGCATGAACTTCGACCCCTCGCATCTCGTCTGGCAGTTCATCGACCAGACCCGTTTCATCCGCGAATTCGGCACCCGGTTCGGCCATGTTCACGCCAAGGACGTGATGATCGACCACGACGGACTCTACGAGAACGGCACGATGTCCGTCGGCATGGGGTGGCAGATCCCCCGGCTCTGCGGCCTCGGTGACGTGGACTGGTCGGCGTTCTTCTCCGCGCTCTACCGCACCGGATACGACGGCGCAGTGATCATCGAGCACGAGGACAGGCTCTTCGAGGGCACCGACGACAAGGTCAAGCGCGGCTTCTGCCTCGCGCGGGACGTGCTGACCCCGTTCATCAAGTAGGGTCGGCTGCCATGGCAACCCATCACACGGCGGGGCAGGACCAGGACAAACAGGGGCGCCAAGACCTCGAACACCGACTTCACCACCAATCCAACTGGGAGGACCAGGAATGAACAGAAGACTGATGATGAGCGCGGCGGCGGCCGCACTCTGCGTGACCGTGGCACCCGGCGCTTTCGCCGCTGGCCATGGCGGCTACGTGATCGGGGTATCCAACACCGTGCAGGGCAACGGGTGGCGCGAGGAAATGATCTGCGCCATGCGCGCGCAGGCACTGGTGGAGCCCGACGTCGCGAGCCTGATCGTCGCGCACCGCAACACCGACAGCGCCGGCCAGCTGGAGGATCTCAACAACCTCATCGAGGCCGGCGTCGACGCGATCGTGCTGAACCCGTCCAACCCCGACGCCCTGAACTCGGCGCTCGAGACCGCGATGTCGCAAGGCATCGTCGTGGTGGCGGTGGACGCGGGCGTGACCGCCGAGGGCGCCTACATTCTCTCCAACAACCAGGAGGAATACGCCTATCTCGGCGCCAAGTGGCTGTTCGAGGAACTCGGCGGCGAGGGCGACGTTGTCTACATGCGCGGCATCGCCGGCGTATCGGCCGACAGCGACAGGCACGCGGGCTTCGAACGCGCGCTGGCCGAGTTTCCCGGCATCGAGGTCGTGCACGAGGTCTTCACCGGCTGGCAGCAGGACCAGGGCAAGCAGCAGATGTTCGACTTCCTGGCAACGGGCATCCCCTTCGACGGCGTCTGGACCTCGGGCATCGACAACGTGATCGTGGACGCCTTCGTCGAGAGCGGTGCGCCGCTCGTGCCCATCGTGGGCGCCGACAACGCGGGCTTCGTCAGCCAGCTCAACAGCGTCGAGGGGCTCCGGGGTGCTGCCGTCACAAACCCAGGCTCGGTCGGCGGTGCGGGGATCGCGCTGGCGGTGGACATCCTCAACGGCGAGGCGCCCGAGAGCAACACGGTGCTCGTCGATCCCGTCCTTTGGGAGAACGTGACCGAAGAGGGACGCGCCACGCTGGAAGCCGCCCAGAACCCGAACCTCGATCCCGAGTGGCCGGTCTCGGTGACGATCCCGGGCTGGACGGACTACACGATGGAGCAGATCATCGCCTGCGACGGCCCCGGCGAAGGCTGACCCGCCCGAGCCTCGCGACCCCCGCGCAAGGAAGCGCGCGGGGGTCGCGCTTTTTGAGACGACGATGGACGCCCGCCGCATGACCGACGCTCCCGATCTCCTTCTCGACGCGCGCGGCGTGGCCAAGAGCTTCGGAGCCGTCCGTGCGCTCACCGACGCGAGCCTCACGATCGCGCGCGGCGAGGTCGTCGCCCTTATGGGCGCGAACGGCGCCGGCAAGTCCACCTTCGTGAAGATCCTGACCGGCGCGCTGAAGCCCGACGCGGGCCATGTCAAGATCCGCGGCGAGGACGCGCGTGTGGGCTCGCCCGGGCAGGCGCGGCGTTCGGGCCTCGTGCCCGTCTACCAGGAGCCTTCGCTCATCCCGGACCTCGACGTGGGGCAGAACCTGCGCCTGACCGATACCGATACGGGCGCCTTCCGCCGCTGGATGACCGAACTCGCGCACGAGCATGTGGCGATGGGCGCGATGATCCGCGACCTGCCGCTGGCAACGTTGCGCATCGTGGATCTCGCCCGGGCGCTCGCAAGCGGGCCCGACGTTCTGCTCCTCGACGAGCTCACCGCCGCGCTGCCCACGGATCTTGTCGAGCGCGTTCTGAAAGCCGCGCGCGCGCAGGCCGAAGACGGGCGCGGCGTGATCTACATTTCGCACCGGTTTTCGGAAATCGCGCGTCTCTGCGACAGGGCAACAGTGCTGCGCGACGGGCGCACCGTGGGCGAGACCGCGATAGAGCCGGGCGTCGAGGAGCGCGTGGTGGAGATGATGCTGGGCGCGAAGATCGACCTTGGCCGCCGGGCGGCGGAAGCCGCACAACCAAGGCCCGCCGGCGCACCGCGCCTGAGGGTGGACCGCCTGGCGGTGGCGCCCAGGCTGAACGACGCAAGCTTCACGCTGCACCCCGGCGAAGTGCTGGGCGTGGTGGCACTGGAAGGCCAGGGGCAGGACGAGCTCTTCGAGGCGCTCGCGGGCTTCCGCAAACCGGCCTCGGGCTCGATCGAGGTCGACGGCGCCCCGGCCGGCTTCGGGCATCCGGCCGACGCGATCGCCGAGGGGCTCACCTTCGTGCCCGGCGACAGGGCGCATGCGCTCTTCCGCGAGCGCTCGGTCCGCGAGAACATCGCCATGCCCTTCTCGGCGCGCGCCCGCGACTGGGGGCCGCTCCGGTTGCGGCACGAGGGAACGCGCGTGGCCGAAGCCATCGCGCGTCTGCAGATCGACACGCGGGCCCAGGGCGAGGTGCAGCGGCTTTCGGGCGGGAACCAGCAGAAGGTCACCATCGGCCGCTGGCTCGCACATGGGGTCCGAACCCTCCTTCTGTTCGATCCCACGCGGGGCATCGACGTGCGCACGAAGCGCCAGATCTACCCGCTGGTGCGCGAACTGGCCGGGCAGGGCGCCGCGATTCTCTACTACACCTCCGAACTCGAAGAGGTGCCGCTCGCCTGCGACCGGGCCATCGTGATCTTCAACGGCCGCGTCGTGGACATCGTCGAGGCCACGGAAGCCGACGAGGCCCGGCTGATGCGGGCGGCCTACGGGCTGACCGCCACGGAGGGCGCGGCATGAGCTTCGTTCAGCGCAACGCCTGGACCCTCGGACTTCTTGCGCTCTTCATCCTGCTGCTGTTCGCCACGCGGCTGATCCAGCCGAGTTTCGGGATCAACGGGATCGAGAGCCTCGCGCGCGCCGCCCTGCCCTTTGCCTTCGCGACCGCGGCCATGGCGGTGGTCGTGATCGTGGGCGGAATCGACCTCTCGGTGGCTTCGATGATGGCCGTGTGCTCCGTCACCGCGGCGGTGCTGATGCAGGTCATGGGCGGCGTGCCCGCCATCCTCCTGACGCTCGCCGTGGGTGTTCTCATGGGGCTGATAAACGGCACGCTCGTCGTTGTGACGCGTGTGCCCGACATCGTGGTGACGCTTGCCATGCTGTTCGTCTGGCAGGGCGTCGCGCTGCTGATCCTCGAGACGCCTGGCGGCACAGCGACGCCCTGGATGCGTAGCGCGATCACCGGCTCCTTCCTGATCCCCGGCCTGCCCAATGCCCTCGTGATCGTCGCGGTCGTGGTGGCCGCCGTCTGGATCCCGGTCAGGCGCTCGAAGCTCGGCCTCGCGATCTACGCGACGGGTTCGGACGAGATTGCGGCCTTCCGCTCCGGCGTCGCCGTCGGGCGCACGAAGGCCCTCGCCTACGCCATCGCCGGCCTTTTCTCGGCATTCGGCGGGCTGAGCCTTCTTGCGCTCACCGGCGTGGGCGAGCCGGTGCCGGGCCCCTACCTGCTGGCCGCCGTCGCCTCCGTCGTCCTTGGCGGCGTGATCCTCGGCGGCGGGGTCGGTGGCCTGCTGGGGCCCATCATCGCCGTCTTCATCCTCAGGATCATCCGCACGATGCTGACGCTGGCAGCCGTCGATCCCAACGTGACGACGATCGTCGAGGGCACGATCATGGTGGGCGTGGTGATGTTCGGCGCGTTCCTGGTTCTCAGAAGCAGGAGGCAAGCGGCATGAGCGAAATCCACCCGCAGGCCGAGAGCGGCGTGCCGCCGCTCGTGCGCCTCGGCCGCTTTCTCAAGGACCATCCCGTCGTCCCGCTCATCGGGTTCCTCTTCCTGCTCATGGGCATCCTCGAGCTGATGCGCCCGGGCATCATCTCGCCGTTCTGGGCGGGAAATCTCATCAAGTTCGCGATCCCGCTGGCAATGCTGGCGGCGGCGCAGGTGCTGACGATGCTGACCGGCGGCATCGACCTCTCGGTGGGCATCGTTGCAACCTGCGCGGCCTTCGTGACCGCAACGCTCACACCGCTGATCGGGCCCGTTCCCGCCATGGCCGTCGCCATGGGCGTCGGTGCGCTGGTGGGCCTCGTGAACGGTTTCGGCGCCGGTATCGCCCGGGTGCATCCGCTGATCATGACGCTGGGCACGGGGCTGATCGCCACCGGCTGCCTGCAGGTCTACCAGCGCTACGTGATCGCCACCGGCTCGGATATTCCGGGCATCCTCGAATGGCTTGGCACGGGGCGGACATGGGGCCTGCCGAACGGGCTGTTCCTCTTCGTGCCCTTCGCCGTCTTCATTCTCTGCCTCATGCGCTACACCGGCTTCGGTCGCCTCCTCTTCGCGCTGGGCTCGAACGAGAAGGCGGCCAAGCTCTCGGGCGTGCGTTCGTGGCAGGTGCTGATGGCTCTCTACGTGCTGTCGGGGCTGATCGCTTCGCTGACGGGACTTCTCTATCTCGGCATGATCCGCGCGCCTTCGCTTTCCCTTGCCGTCCCGCTGATGCTGCCGTCGGTGGCCGCCGCCGTGATCGGGGGCACGTCCATCTTCGGCGGGCGCGGCAGCTTCGCGGGCGCCATCGTGGGCGCGCTGATCCTTCGGGTGATCGACACGATGCTCACGCTCGCCCGGATGCCCGAGGGCGCGCGCATCGCGCTCTTCGGGCTCATCATCCTGCTGGTAACGGCACTCTACGTCCGCTTCACCGAGACACGCTGAGGGAGGCCAACATGGCGAAGTTCCGCATCGTCGGCATCAGTTTCGATCACATGCACATGGGCGATCTTCTCCGCCTCGTGCACGAGCACCCCGAGGCGGAGATCGCGGGCATCTTCGATCCGAGCCGCGAGAAGATGCAGGATGCGATCGGGAATTTCGCCATCCCCGAGGCGCGCGTCTTCACGGATTTCGAAGCGTGCATGGCCGCCGGCCCCTACGACATGGCGATTCTCTGCGCCGCGCCGGCCGAGCACGGAGCATTCACCGAGCGTCTCGCGCCCCACGGTGTCCATGTCTTCGTCGAGAAGCCGTTCGCCGCCTCGGCAGACGAGGCGCGGCGGATGATCCGCGCGATGGAGGGCACGGGCAGGCAGCTCGCCATCAACTGGCCCCTTCGCTGGGTCGAGAGCCACGCGACCGCGAAGCGCCTGATCGACGAGGGCCTCATCGGGTCGCTGCGCGAGGTGCATTTCTACGACGGCAACCGCGGGCCGCTCTACCACCTTGCCGACAAGGTCGAGGTTTCGCCGGAAGAGGTCGAGCGCCGAAAGCCCGGATCCTGGTGGTACAGGAAGGCCAGCGGAGGCGGCTCGCTTCTCGACTACATGGGCTACGGCGCCACGCTGGGGACGTGGTTCATGGATGGCGAGGCTCCGCTCGAGGTCACCTGCACGATCGACGAGACACCGGGTATCGAGGTGGACCAGCACGCCATCGCCGTGTGCCGCTATGCGCGCGGCCTGTCGAAGATGGAAACGCGCTGGGGCACCTTCACCGATCCCTGGACGCACCAGCCGCAACCCACCTGCGGCTTCACCTTCGTCGGCACCGATGGGACGATCGCCTCGCCGGACTATGCAAGCACCCTGACCGTCCAGACCCGCCCGCGGCCCGAGCGGCACGAGATCCCCGTCGATCCACTTCCGGAGGGCGAGCGCAACGCCATCGAATACGTGCTCGGCTGCATCGCGCGCGGCGCGCCGGTGGCCGGCCCGCTCGACCCCGCGCTCTGCCTCACCGCGCAGCGGATCGTGGACACGGCCATGCAATCCGCGCAGCAGAAGCGGACGCTGGAGCTTCTGCCGTGAGCGATGCCCCGAAAGACCCGGCCGATGGCGATACCTATGCGCTGAGGTCCGGCGACTTGCCCGAGATCGCCGCGCCCGATCTGCCCTACCGCCCGCCGATGCCGCGCAGCTACCGCCCCCGGATCGGCATCATCGGCACGGGAGGCATTTCGGGCAGCCACCTCGACGCCTACCGTGCGGCGGGCTGGGAGATCGCGGCGCTCTGGAACCGGACGCGCGCAAAGGCGGAAGCGAAGGCCGCGGAGTACTGCCCGCACGCGCGGATCGAGGACGATTGGCAGGCCATGCTGGCCGACGGCGAGATCGACGTGCTCGACATCACCCTGCACCCCGAGCCGCGCGCGGCGATCATCGCGGCGGCCCTGAAGGCGGGAAAGCACGTGCTCAGCCAGAAACCCTTCGTCACCGACCTCGACACGGGCGAGGACCTGGTGAAGCTGGCCGAGGACAAGGGCGTGCGCCTCGCCGTCAACCAGAACGGCCGGTGGGCACCGCACAAGGCCTGGATGCGCGAGGCGGTGCGCGCCGGGCTCGTCGGCGATGTCATCTCGGCCCATGTCGCGATCCACTGGAACCACGGCTGGACCGCCGGCACGCCCTTCGACGAGATCGAGGACCTGATCCTGTACGATTTCGGCGTGCACTGGTTCGATTTCATAGCCTCGCTGGCGCCGAACCGCGCACGCAGCGTCTTTGCCAGCTCCACGCGTGCGGCTTGGCAGGCCAACAGGGTGCCGCTGCTCGCACAAGCACTGATCCGGCTCGACGGAGGGCAGGCGACCGTCGTGTTCGACGGCGGCGTGCCGCACGGCCCCCGGGACACCACCTTCGTGGGCGGGACCGGAGGAAGCCTCGTGGCCGACGGGCCCGATCTTGGGCGGCAGACGGTAACCCTGACGACGCCGGAGGGCGCCGCGCGGCCGAAGCTTGAAGGTCAGTGGTTCAACGACGGCTTCCGGGGCACGATGGGCGAGCTCCTTTGCGCAATCGAGGAGGGGCGGGAGCCGTCGAACGGGGCGCGCGAGAACCTTGCCAGCCTCGCGCTCGCCTTCGCCGCCGTGCGGTCCCGAATGACTGGCCGGGAGGTCGAGGTCGGTTCGGTGCGCGGGCTTCACGCCTGAAGGCGCCCCTTCGAAGCCCCTGAAAGGGTTCGTCCCCGGCCTGCGCGCCATCCGCCCGCCATCCGTGAAACGCGCGCGCAGCGGCGGGGCGCATGGGCAGCCCCGCGCGGATGCCGGCGCCCGCAACCTGCACCCGTTGGCATGGCCGGGGCGCGGTGCTACAGCATGCCGCGCAAAGAAACACGGGGATGGTGCTTCTGCCCTGCACCGCCGCCTCCCCGAAGGAGGCCCGCTTGGCTCACACCCTGCACATTCACGATCTGCCCGACGGGCTGGACCTGGGCCCGGCCGTGGCGATCGATTGCGAAACCATGGGCCTCTCGCCATTCCGCGACAGGCTCTGCGTGGTGCAGCTTTCTTCGGGCGACGGCACGGCGCATGTCGTGCAGATCGCCAAGGGGCAGACGGAAGCGCCCAACCTCTGCCGCCTGTTGCGTGATGCCGAAACGCTCAAGCTCTTCCACTTCGGGCGCTTCGATATCGCGGCGCTCTTTCACGCCTTCGGCGCGCTGGCCGCCCCCGTCTACTGCACCAAGATCGCTTCGCGGCTCGTCCGGACCTACACCGACCGGCACGGGCTGAAGAATCTCTGCCAGGAGCTGCTCGACATCGACATCTCCAAGCAGCAGCAATCCTCCGACTGGGGCGCCGAGGCGCTCTCGCAGGCGCAGATCGAATACGCCGCCTCCGACGTGCTCTACCTGCATCGCCTGCGCGAGAAGCTTGATGCGATGCTCGCCCGGGAAGGGCGCACCGATCTTGCCCGGGGCTGCTTCGAGTTCCTGCCCACACGGGCACGCCTCGATCTCGCCGGATGGCCCGAGATCGACATCTTCAGCCACGCATGACGCGCGCCGATTCATTCCTGGCGACGGCACGGCGGGTCATCGACGTGGAGGCCGATGCTCTTGCCCGCCTCTCCGCGGCGCTCGACGGAACCTTCACGCAAGCCGTGGAGCTGATCCTGGCGGCGGATGGGCGCGTGATCGTTCTCGGCATGGGCAAGTCGGGCCACATCGCGCGCAAGATCGCCGCCACCTTCGCATCCACCGGAACGCCCGCCCATTTCGTGCATCCCGCCGAGGCAAGCCACGGCGATCTCGGCATGATGGGCCGCGGCGACGTGGCGATGGTCCTGTCCAACTCGGGCGAAACGCCGGAGCTCTCCGACGTGATCGCCTATTCCAGGCGCTTCGGGATTCCCCTCATCGGGGTTGCCCGGCGCCGTGAGAGCACCCTGCTGCGCCAGTCGGACGTTGCGATCTGCCTGCCGGAGGCGCCCGAAGCCTGCGGGCAGGGCATCGTGCCGACCACCTCCACCACCATGACGCTCGCGCTGGGCGATGCGATGGCGCTCGCGCTGATGGAGCACCGCGCCTTCACGCCCGAGAATTTCCGCGCCTTCCATCCCGGCGGCAGCCTCGGCGCGCGCCTCTCCGCGGTGCGCGACCTGATGCACACCGGGGCCGAGCTCCCGCTCCTGCCAGAGACTGCACCGATGAGCGAAGCGCTGGTGGAAATGAGCGCGAAGGGCTTCGGCGTGCTCGGCGCTACCGGCGCTGCGGGAAATCTTACCGGCATCGTCACCGACGGCGACCTTCGGCGGCATCTCGAGGGACTGATGGACCATACCGTCGCCGAGGTGATGACGCACCGGCCCCTCACGATCCGGCCCGACGTGCTTGCCGAGGAGGCGCTCGCCGTGATGAACGCGCGCCGGGTGACGTGCCTTTTCGTGACCGAAACCGAAGGCGGCGCGCCGCTCGGGCTGCTGCACGTTCACGATTGCCTGCGCGCCGGGCTTGGCTGAGGCCGCCCAGATGGCGCGCTCCGACAATGCCTACTCCCGCATCGTCGCGACGCTGAAGATCGTGCTTCCGCTGGCGGCGCTGGGCCTTCTGAGCACGCTGTTCCTGTTCGCCCGGCCGGTGGACCCCACGCGCTCGATCCCCTTCGCGGAGGTGGACGTCGAGGAGCTGGCGCGAGAGCAGCGGCTGGCGGAGCCCACCTTTGCCGGCGTGACAGAGGACGGCTCGGCGATAACGGTGTCCGCCCGGATGGCCTGGCCGGGCGAAAGCGGAACGGGCGGTCTGACGGCAGCAGATCTCTCGGCCAGGATCGACACCGCCGAGGGCATCAGGTTCGATCTGTCCGCCAGCGACGGCTACATCGACCCGGAAGGCGCGACGGCCGGGTTCTCCAACGGCGTGCGGGTGGAGAGCTCCAACGGCTACCTGATCGAGACCGAGAGCCTGACCACCTCGCTCGACCGGACCGATACCCGCTCGGACACGCCGCTCAAGGCGGTCGCGCCCTTCGGCACGCTGGAAGCCGGCGGCTTCGCGCTGACCGCCTCCGAGGGCGAGGGCGGTGCGCTTCTGGTGTTTCACGGAGGGGTGAAGCTGGTATATCGCCCGGATGAGGAAGGATAAGCCGATGCCGCGCCCCCCGATGCCTGCCGTGCTTGCCGCTGCCGCGCTGGCAGGCCTTGCGCTGTTCGCCCCCGGCGCGGCTTCCGCGCAGGGAGCGCAGGTGGCGCTCGGCGGCTTCACCTTCGACGAGACCGCCCCGGTTGAAGTGACGGCGGACCAGCTATCGGTCAGCCAGGACGATGGCACTGCGATCTTCTCGGGCAGCGTGATCGTGGGCCAGGGCGAGCTTCGGATCTCCGCCGCCGAGGTGCGCGTCGTCTACTCGGAGGAATCCGGCGACATCTCCCGGCTTGTGGCAACGGGCGGCGTGACCTTCGTGACCGCCGAGGAAGCCGCCGAGGCGCGCGAGGCCGACTATTCGCTCGATACCGGCACGCTCGTGCTCACGGGGGACGTTCTGCTCACCCAAGGCCCGAACGCGCTTGCCGCCGAACGCATGGTGGTCAACCTCGAAGCGGGCACCGCGGTGATGGAGGGGCGCGTGCGCACCGTCTTCGGCCAGGAGGAGGCCCGGTGAGCCGGCCCGAGCTTTCGGTTGCCGCCGGAGGCGCCGGCCTGCGGGTGATCAGCCTGCGCAAGAGCTACCGCAAGCGCATGGTCATCCGCGACGTGAGCCTCGATCTGGGCCGCGGCGAGGTGGTGGCCCTGCTCGGCCCCAACGGATCGGGCAAAACGACGTGCTTTTACGCCATTGCGGGGCTGGTGCCCGCGGAAGGCGGGCAGGTGATCGTGGATGGCCGCGACGTGACGGGCCTGCCCATGTACCGCCGTGCCAAGCTGGGCATCGGCTACCTGCCGCAGGAAATGTCGATCTTCCGGGGCCTCTCGGTGGAAGACAACATCATGGCGATCCTCGAGGTCTCCCTGCCCGACAGGCACAAGCGCCGCGAGCGCCTCGAAGAGCTTCTCAGCGAGTTCTCCATCGAGCACCTGCGCCGTGCCTCGGCCATGGCACTCTCGGGCGGGGAGCGGCGCCGGGTCGAGATCGCGCGCGCGCTTGCCGCGGAGCCGCGCTACCTGCTGCTCGACGAACCCTTCGCCGGGGTGGACCCGATCGCGGTGGGGGAGATCCGCGAGCTTGTCTCGGAACTGAAGACCCGTGGGCTCGGCGTGCTCATCACCGATCACAACGTACGGGAAACGCTCGAGATCGTGGACCGGGCCTACATCCTGCACGACGGCCGCGTGCTGATGACAGGGACGGCCGAGCAGGTGGTCCGCGACGAGAACGTGCGCAGGGTCTACCTGGGCGAGGGCTTCAGGGTGTCGTGACCGGTCCTTTCGGTCATTGACAGCGCCGGCGCATCTGTCGCCAACTGAAGGGAATGCGGTACCTTGCCTTCGCTCTGGATGATCCCTTGCCCGGCCCGGGCCGGACCAACCGGACGGTGCGAAGAAACCGCAGCCCCCAGCCCCGCCGGACATCGAGCGACGCCACAGGGCGGCAGCACGGCCGCGGGGCGCGCACATCGAAGGAGGATGGTGTGAGATACCAGATCAGCGGCCGGCAAATCGATATTGGCGACGCGCTTCAGACCCATGTGAAGGACGAGATCGGCGCGATCGCGTCGAAATACGCCGGACGCCCGACCGACGCGACCGTGACCTTCGCACGCGACGCCCACGAGTATGTCTGCGAAGCGGTGATCCATCTTTCGACGGGTCTTACGGCTTCGGCCAAGGCCCATGCCACCGAGATCTACGCCGCCTTCGACGCTTGCGCGGGCAAGATGGAAAAGCAGCTCCGGCGCTACAAGCGGCGTCTCAAGGACCATCACCGCGAACGGCCGCAGCCTGTTGAACTCCTCGGGGCGTCCTCGTATATCCTCGCCGCATCGGCAGACACCGAAGAGGACGAGCCCGAAAGCCTCCAGCCCATGATCATCGCCGAGATGGAGACGAAGATACCGTCTCTTTCCGTTGGCGAAGCGGTGATGCAGATGGAATTGGCGGGCGCACCGCTCCTTGTCTTCCGCAACGAGGGACACAGCGGCGTGAATGTCGTGTATCGCCGCGAAGACGGCAATATCGGCTGGATCGATCCGAGAAACGCAAAGTAGGTGCACGGCCGCGGTCTGCACGGCCAGCAGCGAGGACCACGAGTAAATGGAGCTTTCCAAGATCCTCTCTACCGAGGCGGTGAAGGTTGTCGCAGGAGCCTCCAGCAAGAAGCGCCTCTTCCAGGACCTGAGCGAACTTGCAGCGTCGGCCTACGGGCTCGACGCGGAGCGTGCCGCGGACGCGCTGATGGACCGCGAGAGCCTTGGCCCGACGGGGGTGGGCCATGGCGTGGCGCTGCCCCATGCCCGCATCGAGGGTATCGAGCAGGTGCGGGGGGTGTTCCTGCGCCTCGACAAGCCCGTCGATTTCGATGCGGTGGACCGCCGGCCCGTGGATCTCGTCTTCGCGCTATTCGCGCCGTCCGACGCGGGCGTCGATCATCTGAAGGCGCTGGCCCTCGTCTCCCGAAGCCTGCGCGACACGCGCCTGTGCGACAAGCTGCGGGCCAACGCCGATCCCGCAACCTTGCACGCGGTGCTCACCGAGGGCCCCGCCACGCAGGCGGCATGAGCGGAGGCGCTCAGCGCCAGCGGGTAAAGCCCAGCATCTCGTAGTCGCGCGCGTAGGCCGCGTGCACCGCGGCTTCGATCTCGTCGTCGTAGATGTCCGCGAGCGCATGGGGCACGTCGGCCTCGGGCTCCGGGAGCGGGGCCGGGCTGGCGCCCACGCGCCCCGCGAGCCAGCCGAGATCCTCCTCGAGCCGGTCCTCGCGGGCAAGGAAATCCAGCGGCGCCACCTGCGCGAAGCCGCGCACCACCTGCACCTGGCTGGCCCATGTCGCATCGGTGCGGATCGAGGTCTGACCCGCGAGATTTGCCTTGAGGAACCCCAGGAAGGCGAGAAACGCCTCGCGATGCTGCTCGGCGGAATAGGTCTCGGGCGTCGGCGCCGCGTCGGGCAGGGGCAGGCGGTAGAGGCGGCGCAGGCTCGCCCTTATGGCGGCATAGGTGCCCGGCCCGGTGGCAACGATACGCCGGCAGAAGGCCGTGTGCGCCCGAACCGCGGGGTGGCTGAGCACGGTGAAACCGATGTGCCCGGGACGGCCGGCCCGCCATGCCCGCAGCGACTTCTGGGTGAAGCCCTCCTCGATCCCGCCGCCCTCGGCCCCCAGCGCAGTGAGCCAGCCCCGAACCTGCGCCTCCACGCTGCCGCCCCGCACGGGAGCATAGAGGAGCGGCGCCCCCTTCGCCGCGGCGTAGCTCGGCACGACGGGGCCGCGGCGCGGCTCGAAGTTGGGCGTGCGCGAGAGGTTGAAACGGTCGAGCCGTGCGAGCGCCAGTTCCATTTCGGAGAAGTTCTCCACCTTCTGGGCCATGGGCGCCGGATTCTGCTTCTTCAGTTCGCTGCCGAGGCTTTCGCGCGTCTCGCCGAGCCCGAGCCAGCGCGCGAGGCCGTTCATCACCCCGATGTCCTGGAGATCCTCGTAGGCGATCCAGAACGCCGTCTGCCCGCTGCGCTGCAGGTGGCCAAGCACGCGCACCTGGAACTCCTGGAGCGCCGCGAGATGCGCCTCGAATTCGGCGGCATTGAAGCGAACGGTCCGCGCCCGCTGGTGGCGTGCCTCGGTGAGCTTCCACTGCCCCGTGGCGCGTGCGATTTTCCAGGAAACGTAGCTCTCCGCCGGGTTGCGCGTCAGCACGATCTTCGCGCAGCGGGGATCGTCCATCACCACGTCGAATATGCGGGGGTCGTGATCGTGGAAGTAGCGGAACCCGGCGAGCCCTTCGGCCGTGCGGATCGCGTCGAGCAGTGCCAGCGGGTCGCGTTCGCGCGCTTCGCGCGTCACTCCGAGCAACTCGTTCTGGTTGGGATAGCCGATGAAACCGGGGTTGAACGCCTCGCCATGGCAGTGCAGCGCGCCGTAGGCGTTCAGGTTGCTCTCGAGCAGGTTCGAGCCGGTGCGCATCTCGGCAAGGATCACGAAGAGGTCGAAACCGGCCAAGGCGCGCTCACTTCACGAGGTAGGGCTTGCGGCGCGGCCGCTCGGGCATCGGCTCGGGCGCGACGGAGGGGAAATCGCCCACCAGATGCGGATGCATGCCCTGGTTCTTGAGGCTCTGCAGGAAGTTCGGCAGGTTCGTCAGATCCTTCATGCGGGGCGCTTCCGTCATGCGGCGCGGCTGCCGGGCCCCAACGGCATCGATGATACTCTGGAGATTCTCCATGGGGTTCTCGATGAACTCGGCCATGCTCCAGATCTGGACCCTCGCCTTGGCATGGGGCGAGCGCAGGGCATAGAGATGATCCACCTCGATCTTCTGCAGATCGGCCGCGCGGCGCCGAAGGGTTCCGAAATTCTCGTTGGACTCGTAGAGATCGAGAATCCACGCGCCGGTGATCACCGAGATCTGCGCGTTCGGGTCGCGCGCGAGCTGCCAGCTCATCGCCTGGTTGTCGCGCGGGCCGTACATGAAGGCCTGGCGCTCGCCCCGCGTGTTCCAGATCAGATTGGTCAGGAAGGCCACGGGCCGGTAGTCCCGCACCACCCTGTCGTCGGACAGGGCGCCGTTGAAGCTGCGGTGGCCCTCGGCGAACTCGGCCCTGTCCGGCCCGTAGAGATGGCCATGCACGCGCATGCCGCTGACCCGGCCGAGCCACCCCTCGAAATCCTCGAAGAGGTCGGAAAACCCCTCGAACACCGAGTAGGGGGCGGCGGTGACGCCGTTCTCCCAGTTCTCGTTGGGGAACCGGCTCTGCATGTAGAGGCCCGGCCGGCCGCGCGTGCGGCGATACACGGCCTTGGAGAACACGCGGTCGATCTTGCCGGGATTGGGCTCGGTCCGGCTCATCGCGCCGGCGCTGTCGGTGAGGAAGGCACGGTAGAGCCTGTCGGCGCGCGGCCAGATCTTGCGCGCCACGAAGCAATCCGACCTGCGCAGAAGCTGGAGATGGTCGTCGTAGAAGATGTGCGGCTTGCCCTGGAAATCGAATTTCGAGAGCGTCAGCGAGCGGCTCTCGATATCCCGCGCGTAGAGGCGCGAGAGGGTCTGGAAATAGCTTTCGTCGGGAATCCACACGAGCTTGAAGTAGCGCTCGAAGCGGGCGCGCTCGGGGTCCTGCAGGATCGCCGAAAGGGTTTGCCGGGTGAGGCACCACCACTGCGAGCCCATGTGCGGAATGAGCTCGCGAGGGGGCCTGCGATGCAGCCGCAGGCGCCGCTGCACCTCCACCGCCGCGTCGAAGAGCATCCGGTTGCTCTTCCACGAGAACGGGAAGCGCAGGGTGAAGCGCTCGGTGTCGAGGCCGCCGACCGTCCAGGGCACGTCGGCGGTGGTGGCGCTTTCGATGAAATCGGTGTTCGGCCGGGCGGCGAGGTATTCGCGCAGCTCTTCCACCGGGCGCAGCGGCAGGCAGGAGCCCGAGGCCAGGTAGACATGCCGGACTTCGCAGAACTCGGCGAGCATCAGCTCGGAAGCTTCCTGGGTGGCGGCAACGATGCCCCAGGTGCCCCACTCGCAGCGGTGCCGCGGCGAGAACCTGACCCCGGGCAGCGCCGACAGCGCATCGCGGAAGGCGGTGAAGCGTGCGCGGTGCACGCTCCGATCGACGTGGATCACGACGGGGCACCCGGCGGCATGCCAGTGCCGCGCAACCTGCTCGGCCCGGTCGAAATCCGTGTGCACGAGCATGACCACGCCGAGGCTCATGCCCAGTTCCCTTTCGACATCAGCCCGAGGATCTCGAGCTGGCGCCAGTTTATGTATTTCTCAGACCATTTGCACCAGATCTCGGGATTGCGGCGCATGGCTTCGGCATAGGCCTTGTACTCGACGGAGTTGGCGTAGTGCTCGCCACGCTCGATCTCCTCCTCGGCCTTGAGCGTGAAGGTGTCGAGAAACTTGGTGTGCAGGAGCATGCCGCTCGCTTTCTCGCCGCCCCACTCGTCGTAGACGGAGTTGAGCCCGCGCGGGAGCAGCATGTGGGTGGAACTGGCATAGGCATATCGCCTGTCCCAGCGGACCAGCGGGATCTTGTTGAGCGCGGGCGAGCGCCAGGGTTCCTCGGCGAAGAACATCCGCATCCGCGGTCCGCCCTGGATCCAGAGGTTGCCGTACTGCGGGTTGCGCTCGATCACGTAGTTGCCGCTGTCGAACCAGCAGGCGATCTCCAACGGATCCTGCCCTTCCTGGTAGGGCTGCTCGGCGAGAGCGCCCTTCGGATACATGTCGAGCAGCATCGCCGGGAACGAGCGAATCGCGGATGCATCGAGCCAGTCGGTGAGGGCGCGCAGCGGGCGCGTGTCGCAGAACGGGTAGACGAGGAACTCGTCGGGATCGACGGTCAGCGCCCAATGGCCGTGGCCATGGTGGCCGAGCAGCCAGTTGAGCCAATCCATTCCGTAGCCGGCCCGGCGGTAGCTTGCCCCCGTGTGCCAGAGCGAAACGTCGCCCTGGTTTTCGAGGTACTCGCGCGATCCGTCCGTCGACCCGTTGTCGACGATCAGGAAGTGATCGATCCCGAGTTCGCGGTAGTAGCGCAGGAACCAGGGCAGGCGCACACGTTCGTTCCGGATCGTCGAAAAGCACAGAATGGCTCCCGGTGTGATCCGGCTCGTACGGTTCTGCACGGTCACGAGTTCGCGCCGCCGCGCCCAGGCACGCCAGAGGCGCCCCTTCCGCCTCAACCGGAGCCCGTATGAACGAACGATCCGCAATCCACCCCTCGAAACGCTACACGCCGGCCCGTGGTCTCACATCCGGCCCAACAAGACATTGAAATGATCCTGCCAGCTCGGAGGCGCGATCGGCGCGAAAACGGATGCGCCGCCGGGTTCGCAAAGCCCCATAATCTTTTGTGCCCACACATAGCCGTCGGTTCCCGGCAGGTAAACGGCATTGTCGCCAAGCGTCTCGCGATAGACCGGCAGCGCGGTGCACACGGGCAGGGTGCCCAGCGCGGCCGCTTCGAGGGGCGGCAGGCCCGTGCCCTCCGCAAGGCTCGGAAAGAGCATTGCACGCGCCCCCGAGACGAGCGCCGAAAGCGCCGCGTCCCCAAGCCCCGTCAGTTCGTGGACGATTCCGCCCGGGCGCAGCGCGTCCAGCCTCCGGAAGAGCGCCGGATCGGCCCAGCCCCGCGCGCCGCAGAGGTAGAGGCGCGGGAGACGATCGGCGGGCATCTCGCGTGCAAGATGCTCCCACGCATCGAGGAGAAGCACGTGGTTCTTGCGCGGCTCCAGCGTGCCGACGCTCACGAAATGGGGCCGGTTCTCGGGCAGCGGCGGCCGCCACTGCGGATCGGGGGCCGCCACCTCGACGCCGAGCGGCGCCACGAGCGCCGGCGGCGGCCGCCCCCAGGGGGCCATGCGCGCCTCGCTCGCCGCGCGCACCGTTTGCGTGGGGTAAACCAGCCGGGTTGCATGAGCATGGGCGGCACGCAGGAGCGCGCGCATGCGCTCGGGCGCGCGGCCGCGCTGCCACTCCGGATGCTCGAGCGGGATCACGTCGTGGATCATCACCGTGAGCCCGCCGCCCGTGCTCGCGAGGGCGCGCGCCAGGGGCGCCTCCAGCGCGGCGTGGCCCACGTGGAAGGCCGCCGCCCCGGCCGGCAAATGGCGGCGCAGGAGCCAGCCGAGCCCCCGGCGCGGAACGCGGGCCACCGCCGCGCGCCTGAGCGCCGATTCCGCCGCCGCGGCATCCCCCCGGCGCGTGCCGAGGCGGCTCAGCAGCCCGGCTTCGCCCCAGCCGCCGGGCCCGGGCCCTTCGGCCAGCAGCCGGCACCCCGCCTCGTCGAGCAAGAGAAAGCCGGCCGCGGTGCGCACGAGGCCGAAGAGCGGCGCCACGTCCGCGAGGAAGGCATCGAGGTAGGCCCGCTCCACCCTGTCGATCCCCGTGGGCACGTGCCCGATCCGCGAGACGCTCCGACTGAGATCGAGCAGGCGCGCCGGGGGCGAGGGTTCAGCGCGCACCCTGCCGAGACCTGTGCCACCGCCAGGCATCGGCGATCATCTGGGGCAACGTGGACCGCTCGGGGCGCCACCCCAGCACCTCCGTAGCGCTCTGGCCGCCACAAACCAGCCGTGCGCAATCGCCCGGCCGGCGCGGGCCGATCACGTGCGGAACCGCGCGATTGGTGACGATACGGCTGTGCTCGATCACCTCCCGCACGGAAAAGCCACGCCCGGTGCCGAGGTTGAACACCCTGCTGCCGCCGCCTTCGGCCAGCCATTGCAGGCCAAGCACATGGGCATCCACCAGGTCCGAGACATGGACGTAGTCGCGGATGCAGGTGCCGTCGGGGGTATCGTAATCGTCCCCGAAGACAGTGAGGGCCGGGCGCAGGCCGTCGATCGCCTCGAGCATGAGGGGAATGAGATGGGTTTCCGGCTCGTGGCATTCGCCAAGCTCGCCGTCCGGATCGGCCCCGGCGACGTTGAAATACCGGAAGATCACGTGGCGCAGCCCGTGGGACGCCTCGAAGCCGCGCAGCATGTCCTCGATCGCGCGCTTGGACGCACCGTAGGGGTTCACAGGGTTCTGCGGCGTTTCCTCGGTGAGCTCAATCCCGTCGTGCTCGCCGTAGGTGGCGCAGGTGGAGGAGAACACGAAGCTCCGGCAGCCCGCCGCCAGCGAAGCCTCGACGAGGTTCAGCGAGCCCGAGACGTTCACGCGCCAGTACCGCCCGGGCTCGCGCACCGACTGGCCGACCTCGCTGAGGGCCGCGAAGTGCATCACGGCCACTGGCCGGTGAGCGGCGAACACCGCGGCCAGCCGCTCGGCATCCAGCAGGTCGCCACGTTCGAGCGGGCCGTATCTGACGGCGGCCTCCCGGCCGCTCGTCAGGTTGTCGTAGGCCACGGGCAGGTAGCCCGCAGCCGCGAGCGCCTTGCAGGCGTGGCTGCCGATATAGCCCGCGCCGCCCGTGACGAGCACCCGCTCCATCGGCGCCCGTCTACTGCGCCGCCTTGGGCAGGCTGAACATCTCTTCGAGATAGGCGGAGAATTCCTCGCGCAGATCCTCGCGGGCGAGACCGAAAGCCACCGTGGCCTGCAGGAACCCCGCCTTCGAGCCGCAGTCGAAGCGCTGGCCGCGGAACCGATAGCCGTAGACGGGCCGACCCTGCTCGATCTCCTCGGCAATCGCGTCGGTCAGCTGGATCTCGCCGCCGGCGCCGCTACGGCGCTTGTTGAGCGTCTGCAGCACCTTGGGCGTGAGAATGTAGCGGCCAATGACGGCGAGGTTCGAGGGCGCGTCCTCCGGACGCGGCTTCTCGACCATGCCGGCGATGGAAACCTTTTCTCCCATGTCCTCCTTGACGTCGAGAACGCCGTAGGCGCCCGTCTTCTCGTGCGGGACCTCCATGGCGGCGACCATGCAGCCGCCGGTTTCCTCGTAGGCCTCCACCATCTGCTGGAGGCAGGGCTTCTCGGCGGCGATCACGTCGTC
>CAYXOX010000022.1:0-28794 GCA_964466745.1 uncultured Rhodobacterales bacterium | reverse complement strand
TCCAAATTATAGTCGATTCGGGGTATTTTTTCTTTATCGATGCAAGTTGGCCCTTCATCACGGTGAACAGCGCCACGGTGGCGCCCAGGATGCGGCCGATCTTGGCGCGAATCAATTCCGCGGCGTCGGGGTTCTTCTTCTGCGGCATGATCGACGAGCCGGTCGAGAACCTGTCGGACATCGCCACGAAGCGGAACTGCGCCGAGGACCAGATCACCAGCTCCTCCGAAAGGCGGCTGAGGTGCATCGCGCAGATCGACGCGGCGCCGAGAAACTCGAGCGCGAAGTCGCGATCCGACACCGCGTCGAGCGAGTTGGCCATCGGCCGGTCGAACCCCAGCGCCTCGGCCGTCATG
Organism: uncultured Rhodobacterales bacterium; assembly: GCA_964466745.1. Lineage (GTDB taxonomy): Bacteria > Pseudomonadota > Alphaproteobacteria > Rhodobacterales > Rhodobacteraceae > CAYXOX01. The sequence goes on along the minus strand of CAYXOX010000022.1, from coordinate 28,438 downwards.
TCCCGGTCGATCGGAAAACCCGTGCCGGCCAGCGCCGCCGCGCCCAGCGGGCACTCGTTCATCCGCGCGCGGGCATCCGCGAAGCGCGAGCGGTCGCGCGCGAACATCTCGACATAGGCCATCATGTGATGCCCCCATGTCACCGGCTGCGCCGTCTGGAGATGGGTGAAGCCCGGCATCACCCAGTCGGCGCCGGCCTCGGCCTGCGCCAAGCACACGCGGATGAGCCGTTCGAGCAGCACATCCGCCTCGTCGAGCCTTTCGCGCACCCACAACCGGAAATCGGTGGCCACCTGGTCGTTGCGGGAACGCGCGGTGTGCAGCCGGCCGGCGGGCTCGCCGATCAGCGCCTTCAGCCGTGCCTCGACGTTCATGTGGATGTCCTCGAGCGCGGCGTCGAACGGGAACGCGCCGGCCTCGATCTCTGACAAGACCGTGAGAAGCCCTTCCCGGATCGCCTCGGCATCGCTACCCCTCAGGATGCCCGTCTGCGCCAGCATCGCGGCGTGCGCCCGGGAGCCGGCGATGTCCTGGGCATAAAGGCGCCTGTCGAAGCCGATGGAGGCGTTGATCGCTTCCATCAGCGCGTCGGGAGCATCGGCGAAGCGCCCGCCCCACATCGCGTTGGAGGGGGCATTGGAAGGTTTGGTCATCGGTGCCGATCCTGGCTCGATTGGAGGTTGTGATGCGACGTGTGCTGCTCGCCGTGCTCTACACGGCCCTTGTTGCCACTGCAAACGCGGGCGCGGCCGAGATCGCACCCGAGGCGCGGGCCCAGCTGGAAGCGCTCCGCGAGGGTGGCATGAAGAAGCTGATGTTCCATGCCGAGTCGCTGCCCGCTTCGGAAACCGCCTTCGGCGTTCCCGGCCAGCCCGAGGTCTCGCTCGCGGACTATCGCGGCAAATGGGTGGTGCTGAACTTCTGGGCCACCTGGTGTGCACCCTGCCGCAAGGAGATGCCCATGCTCTCCGCGCTCGAAGCCGCCTACGGCGGGGAACGCTTCGCGGTGGTGACGCTGGCTACCACCCGCAACTCGCCGCAGGGCATCGCGCGCTTCTTCGATGACATCGGGGTGGAGAACCTGCCGCTCTACCAGGATCCCGACAGCGCCGTGGCGCGCGACATGTCGGTGCTCGGCCTTCCGCTCACGGTGGTGCTGGACCCCGAGGGGCGCGAGGTGGCCCGCATGCGCGGCGATGCCGACTGGGACAGCCCGAGCGCCCGCGCCATCGTCGAGGCGCTGCTCGCACTGCCGGCGGGATAGTTTCCGCCGCGTGCCTTCGCTTTCCTCGTTCACGTTCACGGGCCCTTAAGCCCGGGCCGGCAAGGCTCGCTGCGAGGGCGCAACGACGGACGGGAACGCACCGGATGAACGAGAGGCCGGAAGAGGGCATGGCGCGGCTCGGGCAAGGCAGCGGCGGCAGTCCCGCCTCTGCCGGCAAGTCGGCCTCCACCCGCGCGGCCCCGCAACCGCCACGCACTCCCCTCAGCGATCCACTGACCGAGGCCGTCTCCGGCCGCGACCGTGGCACCATCGGGATGGTGGAGCGCGCGCTGGCGCATCGCGAGGTGATGCTCGCCTTCCAGCCGGTGATGCAGGCCCACGCGCCGACGCGGCCTGTCTTCTACGAGGGCCTGCTGCGCGTGCTCGATGCCACCGGCCGGATCATCCCGGCGCGCAATTTCATGGGCGCGCTCGAGAACCACGAGCTGGGCCGCGTGCTCGATTGCCTCGCGCTCGAGGAAGGGCTTGCCGCCCTCGCGGAGGCGCCCGGCCTGCGCCTCTCGATCAACATGTCGGCGCGCTCCATCGGCTATCCGCGGTGGATCAACACGCTCAACGCCGGGATCGGGCGCGACCCCACCTGCGCCGAACGCCTGATCCTCGAGATATCGGAGGCCTCGGTGATGACGCTGCCCGAGGTGGCCCAGAGCTTCATCGGCGAGCTTCAGCTCCAGGGCGTGGCCTTCGCGCTCGACGGGTTCGGCGCCGGCGCCTTCGCGCTGCGGCACCTCGGGCCCATGGGCTTCGACCTGATGAAGCTCGACGGGCGCCTGACCGGCACCGTCGCGACCGACGCGGAGGCCCAGCGCATGGTGGGGCTTCTCGTGACGATCGCCCGGACATTCGAGATGTTCACGGTCGCGCAGGCGGTGGAGAGCACCTCGCAGCTGCAGGCCATGGCGGCACTCGGCGTGGATTGCGTGCAGGGCTACGCGCTGGGCGCGCCCCGCGTCACGCCCCCGTGGAAGGCCGAGGCCACCCGCACCGGCTCGGCCGGCTGAGACGGCACCGCACCGCCGCGACCCGGACCCCCCGCATCGCCCCGCGGCGCGCCCCGCCGGGCGGCCGGCTCCCGCCGTGCCCGTGCAGCGGCCATGCGCGCCCCCGCGAGGGGCGCCCGATGGCCCGCGCCGCCCCGGCACGGCCCCCTTGCGCCCCCTCCGGGCCATGGCACGCAAACACCCGCTCGCGGCTCCGAGGCGAGGCATCTGGGCGCGCGCCCCCGTGACACATCGTCTGTTGCCCTGACAGCCCGCCTTGCTTACCCACGGCGCTGAAACGGCGAGCGCCATTTCCGCGGCCCGGCCGCGGCGGGCGGGCTCGCCGCGGGTCGGAAACAAGAGAGGATCGCCCCCATGACCAACGTTGTTATCGCCTCGGCGGCCCGCACGGCCGTGGGCAGCTTCCTGGGTTCCTTCGGCAGCACGCCTGCGCACGACCTCGGCGCCGCGGTGCTCGAGGCGGTGGTCGCCCGCGCCGGCGTCGCCAAGGAGGAGGTCTCCGAAACGATCCTCGGCCAGGTGCTCACCGCGGCGCAGGGCCAGAACCCGGCCCGCCAGGCGCACATCAACGCCGGCCTGCCGAAGGAGAGTGCTGCCTGGGGCATCAACCAGGTGTGCGGCTCTGGCCTGCGCGCCGTGGCGCTCGCCGCGCAGCACATCCAGCTCGGCGATGCGGCCATCGTGGCCGCGGGCGGGCAGGAGAACATGAGCCTGAGCCCCCACGCCGCCCCGCTGCGCACCGGGCAGAAGATGGGCGATCTGACCTACGTGGACACCATGATCAAGGATGGCCTCTGGGATGCCTTCAACGGCTACCACATGGGCCAGACGGCGGAGAACGTGGCCGACAAGTGGCAGATTACCCGCGACATGCAGGATGCCTTCGCCGTCGCCAGCCAGAACAAGGCCGAGGCCGCGCAGAAGGCCGGCAGGTTCGCCGACGAGATCGTTCCCTTCGTGGTCAAGACCCGCAAGGGTGACATCACCGTGGACACCGACGAATACATCCGCCACGGCGCCACGCTCGACGCCATGGCCAAGCTTCGCCCTGCCTTCACCCGCGACGGCAGCGTCACCGCCGCCAATGCCAGCGGCCTGAACGACGGCGCCGCCGCGGCGCTCCTGATGTCTGCAGAAGAGGCGGAGCGTCGGGGCATCGAGCCGCTGGCGCGCATCGCCTCCTACGCCACCGCCGGGCTCGACCCCTCGGTGATGGGTGTCGGCCCGATCTACGCCAGCCGCAAGGCGCTCGAGAAGGCCGGCTGGAAGGTGGAGGATCTCGATCTCGTGGAAGCCAACGAGGCCTTCGCCGCGCAGGCCTGCGCGGTGAACAAGGACATGGGCTGGAACCCCGAGATCGTGAACGTCAACGGCGGCGCCATCGCCATCGGCCACCCCATCGGGGCCTCGGGCGCGCGCATCCTGAACACGCTCCTCTTCGAAATGAAGCGCCGCGGCGCCAAGCGCGGCCTCGCGACGCTGTGCATCGGCGGCGGCATGGGCGTGGCCATGTGCCTCGAACGCCCCTGACCGCAGCGGCCGGCCGCCTCGAAGAAGCCCCGTGCGCAAGATAATTGCGCACGGGGCGGCACTTCTATACAGATCGTACCCGACCACAAAGCAAGAGGGGAAGACATGGCACGAGTTGCACTGGTCACCGGGGGCAGCCGCGGGATCGGCGAGGCCATCTCGAAGGCGTTGAAGGCTGAGGGCTACGCCGTGGCCGCCACCTATGCAGGCAACGATGCGAAAGCCGCTGCCTTCACCGAGGCCACCGGCATCAAGACATACAAGTGGGACGTGGGCGATTACGAAAGCTCCAAGGCCGGCATCGCGCAGGTCGAGGCCGATCTGGGGCCGATCGACGTCGTTGTCGCCAACGCCGGCATCACCCGGGACGCGATGTTCCACCGCATGACCCCCGAACAGTGGAACGAGGTGATCGCCACCAACCTCACCGGCGTGTTCAATACCATTCACCCGGTCTGGCCCGGGATGCGCGAACGCAAGTTCGGCCGCGTGATCGTGATCTCCTCGATCAATGGCCAGAAGGGCCAGGCCGGCCAGGTGAACTACGCCGCAACCAAGGCCGGCGATCTCGGCATCGTGAAGTCGCTGGCCCAGGAAGGCGCGCGGGCCGGCATCACCGCCAACGCGATCTGCCCGGGCTACATCGGCACCGAGATGGTGCTGGCGATCGACGAGAAAGTGCTGAACGAACGCATCATCCCGCAGATCCCGGTGGGCCGCCTCGGTACGCCGGAGGAAATCGCCCGCTGCGCCGTCTTTCTCGCCTCCGACGAGGCCGGCTTCATCACCGGCTCCACGATTTCCGCCAACGGCGGGCAATTCTTCGTCTGACGCCCCGCGCTCGGCGCTCAGCGCCGCGCCGGGCCCGTGCCCGGCGCGCGCGGGCGCCCGGCATACCCCGGCCCGCCCCCGCGCAAGGTGATCCAGCGCCAGGCTGCCCGCACGGCAGCGCCCCGCGCTTCGTGGGCGGCCCGAATGGCGTCGCGGCTGCGCCGGTCGGTTGCGATCTCGAACATTCCGTGCTCCTTGAAGCTGTAGTTGAACTGAACTATCGGCATCATTGCCGCCGGAATTCCTGAGCACAAACGAGACTTCTGAACGCTTCGGACAAGAAATTCTTGACTGAAAAACCTGAGCGCCTCCCCCCGCTGACAGCCCTGCGCGCCTTCGAGGCCGCGGCCCGCCACCTGTCGTTCGCGCGGGCGGCGGCGGAGCTGAACGTCACGCCCGCGGCGCTCTCCTTCCAGATCAAGTCGTTGGAGGAGCATCTCGGTGAGCCGCTGTTCCGGCGCCTGAACCGCGCCGTCGAGCTGACGGAGGCCGGCAGCCTCCTGGCGCCGGGGGCGCAGGAGGGCTTCGCCGCCCTGGGCGTGGCCTGGCGCGCGGCCCGGCGGCGCGCGCGCACCGGCGCGCTCTCCATCACGGCCGGCCCCGCGTTCACGGCAAAGTGGCTGGCGCCCCGCCTGTTCGCCTTCGCCGCGGAGCACCCGGACATCGAGCTGCGCTTCGCGGCGACGCTGCGGATCCTCGATTTCGAGCGGGACGACGTGGATGTGGCGATCCGCTTCGGCTACGGGCCCGACGAGGGGCTGCATGCGGAACCGCTGTTCGACGAATGGGTGACGCCGATGATGGCGCCCGGCCTGGCGCGGCGCTATCCGCAGCCGGAGGCCCTGGCCGAGGCCACGCTGCTGCACGACGACAGCATCGCCTTTCTCGACCCGCCCTGCGACTGGCCGGCATGGTTCTCGGCAGCGGGAGTTGCGCACAACGGCTCAACCGGGCTGCGCTTCAGCCAGGCCGACCATGCGCTGGATGCGGCCCAGGCCGGCACCGGCGTCGTGATGGGGCGGATCACGCTGGCGGCGAGAGACCTCCAGGCAGGTCGGCTCGTTGCGCCCTACGCGCTGGGGCTGAGAACGAACGCGAACTTCCGATTCGTCTGCCAGCATGGGGCGCTGGAGCGTCCGCAGGTCCGCGCGTTCCGGGACTGGATCCTCGCGGAGTCCGCGAAGCTCGGCGATCTGGCCGAAGGGCGCGATCTGCGCAGCGCTTCGGCCGAGGGCCGATTCAGGCGTCCGACAGGCGGGTGATCTCCTCCTTGAGGCGGAGTTTTTCCTTCTTGAGACTCACGATCTGCAGATCGTCCGATCCCGGGCTGCGCTGCGCCTCCTCCACCGCCTTGGAAAGATGCTCGTGCTTGCGCCGCAGTTCCTCGAGATGCGCGTTCAAGGTCATGTGGATCTCCTCTCATGGCGCCCTCGGCGGGCGCTGTGCCTCACACTGCAACTGCACCACACTCAGGGCGGCCTGTCACGCCGCGGTTGCGAGATGTGCGGTGTGGCGCCGAGCCTCACCCGGCGAGCCTTGCCATCCGGTTAACCGCCCCGCGACAGGCCGCGCCGTACCGGTCAGCCGGGAAACGGCAGCGGGGCCGCGTCGCGCAGCACCGCGGCCACGGCAGGGGTGTAATCCTCGCCGTCCTCGCCATGGCACGCGCCGGCGTGCAGGCACAGCGGGTGGTGAAGGCGGAAGGGCGCGCGCCCGTCCTTGCGGGCCCGCAGGAGGCAGAGCTTCGGCGCCCGGCCAACGCGCGGTGCCAGCGGCAGCGCCTCGACCGAGCCCAGCCGCCCCTCCAGCGCGCCCAGCGCGGCCGGCAGCCGCGCCACCGGCAGGATCAGGGTGAGCACGCCCCGCGGCGCAAGGCGGCGCGCGGCCACGGCGATCCACTCGGCCAGCGGGGTCGCCTCGCGGCGTCCCGCCGCCCGGCCGGCGTCCTGCGCCGCGGGCGCCTCCGGCGCGTGGTAGGGCGGGTTGGCGAACACGTGCTGGAATCCAAGCTGCCGCAACTCGGCCGGGAGCGCCGCGAGATCGGCCGCAACCACCTCGAGCGGCGCCCCGTTGAGTGCGGCATTGTGGCGCGCGAGTGCGGCATAGGCCGGTTGCAGCTCGACCCCCGTGAGCGATAGCCCCGGCACGCGCGCAGCGAGGCAGAGGCTCGCCATCCCGGCTCCGCAGCCGAGTTCCAGCACGCGGTCCCCCGGCCTCGCAGGCACCGCGGCGGCGAGCAGGACAGGATCGACCCCGCCGCGATAGCCGCGGCGCGGCTGGTCGAGCGTCACGCGGCCGCCCAGAACCCTGTCGCGGGTGACATCCCCCGGCGCGAAGGCCGCCTCGGCCCCGCCGCTCACTGGCCGAGATCGATCTCGTTGTCGCGCATCACGGCAACGGCACGGAAGTGATCCTCCCGGCGCACCATCAGGCGGCGCGGCAGGATACCGATGGATCCCTCGAGAACGCTCATGTTTACGTCCATCTCGAAGAGCTCTATACCCTCGCCGCGGAGCAACGCAGTGGCGAAGGCGATGATCGTCGGATCGTTGGTGCGCAGCAATTCCCGCATGGTGCCGAGATAAGCCCTTTCCGCGGCTGCTGTCGAGGCGATGACGGAGCCGTGATGAGCCTCGACGAACCCTCTGCCAAGCCCCACGAACGCCTCGCCACGCTGCTCGAAGCCGAGCTCGCGGCGGTCAACCACGTGATCGCGGAACGGATGGCCTCCGAACACGCCCCGCGCATTCCCGAAGTGACGGCTCATCTCGTCGGCGCCGGCGGCAAGCGGCTGAGGCCGATGCTCACGCTCGCGGCCGCGCGGCTCTTCGGCTACGAGGGCGACCACCACATCCGGCTGGCCGCGACGGTGGAGTTCATACATACCGCGACGCTCCTGCACGACGACGTGGTGGACGAGAGCGCGCGCCGCCGCGGCCGCCCCACGGCGAACCTTCTGTGGGACAACAAGTCGAGCGTCCTGGTGGGCGATTACCTTTTCGCGCGGTCGTTCCAGCTGATGGTCGAAACCGGCTCGCTGCGGGTGCTCGACATCCTGGCCAATGCCGCGGCCACCATCGCCGAGGGCGAGGTGCTGCAACTCACCGCCGCGCGCGACCTGCGCACCGGCGAGGACGTGTACCTCAAGGTGGTGCGGGGCAAGACCGCGGCGCTCTTCGCCGCCGCCACCGAGGTGGGCGGCGTGATCGCCGGGCGCAGCGATGCGGAAACCCGCGCGCTGCACGCCTACGGAGATGCGCTGGGCATCGCCTTCCAGATCGCCGACGACCTGCTCGATTACGGCGGCGTGACGGAAACGACCGGGAAGAACGTCGGCGACGATTTCCGCGAACGCAAGCTCACGCTCCCGCTCATCAAGGCGATTGCCGCCGCGAACGCGCAGGAACGCGCCTTCTGGGAGCGGGTGATCGAGAAGGGCGACCAGCAGGAGGGCGACCTCGAAGAGGCGCTGGCGCTTCTGCGGCGCCACGGCGCCCTCGAGGCGAGTCGCGCCGATGCCGAGGCATGGGCCGCACGGGCGCGCGGCGCCCTCGCGCAGCTTCCCGAGCACCCCGTCCGCGGGATGCTCGACGATCTGCTCGGCTACGTCGTGGGGCGGCTCGCCTGAGGGCTCAGGTCAGCGGCGCCGCCGCGCTCCACCATGTCGGGCGCTCCGCATGGACCCGCCCCACCGCCGCGCGTGCCTGCGCCTCGCTGTCGTAGAGCCCGAAGCAGGTCGCCCCGGAGCCCGACATCCGCGCGATCCGGGCCCCCGGCGTGCGGCGCAAGAGATCGAGCGCCGCGCTCACCTGCGGGCTGATGGCCCGCGCCGGCCCCTCGAGATCGTTGCGAGTCTCGCGGCGCAGCCACCCCGCCAGCGCGCGCAGATCGGGCCATGCGGGCTGCTCGGCGGGCATCGGCGGGTTCTCCTTCACGGCGAGCCCGGCGAAGACCTCGGAGGTGGGCATGGGCACGCCGGGATTGACGAGTGCCACCCATCCCGCCGGCATGGCCGGAAGGCGCTCCAGCTTCTCGCCGATGCCGCCCATGCGCTGGGGCACCGGATGGAGGCACACCGGCACGTCGGCGCCGAGCGCGAGCAGCAGGCTCTCGTCGGGCAGCGGGCGCCCGGTGAGCTCGCACAGCACCCGCAGCACCGCCGCGGCATCGGCAGAGCCGCCGCCCAACCCCGCGGCGCACGGCAGGTTCTTTTCCAGCAGAATTGCGGCCCGGACCCCGAAGATCTCCGCCGCCCGGGCAGCGAGATTGGTGCTGCCGGCCGGGGTGCCGGCGGCGAACGGCCCGGTCACCTGCAGGGTGCTGCCATGGGTCAGCTGGGCGGTGATCCTGTCGCCGATCCGCGGGAATACCACGAGGCTGTCGAGCAGGTGGTACCCGTCGGGCCGCCGCCCGGTGACATGCAGCGCGAGGTTGAGCTTGGCCGGTGCGAAGGCGCGCGCGATGGTTCCCGTCACCGTGCCCTCAGCCGCCGTCCCCGGCCAGATCGACCGGGCTGGCGTTTTCCTCGCGGTAGACGGCGTCGAGGCCGATCTCGAGCTTGCGGCGGATGCGGATGGCCTCCTCGGGCTCCGGGTCGAACGAAAGCGCCCGCTGCCACTGGAAGCGCGCCTCGGTGCGGCGGCCGACGGCCCAGTAGACGTCCCCGAGGTGATCGTTGATGATCGGGTCCACCGGCAGAAGCTCGGCGGCGCGCTCCATGTGCTCAACCGCGTCCTCGGGGCGGCCGAGCCGGTAGAGAACCCAGCCCAGGCTGTCCACGATGTGCCCCGAGTCCGGGCGGGCGGCGACGGCTTCCTCGATCATGGCGAGCGCCTCGTCGAGCCGTTCGCGCATCTCCACCAGCGAGTAACCGAGGTAGTTCAGGACCTGCGGCTGGCCCGGGTTCAGCTCCAGCGCCATGCGGAAATCGGCCTCGGCAAGCGGCCAGTTGTCCTCGCGCTCGTGGGTGATGCCGCGCGCGAAGTAGAGAAACCACTGCCCGGGCTCGGGATCGCGGTAAAGCGTGATCGCCCTGTCGTAGGCCCGTGTCGCGCCCTCGTAGCGCTCGAGGCGGCGCAGCATGTCGCCGAGCGCGACGTGAACCACCGGCAGATCGGCGTGGGTCTCCGAAAGCGCCTGGAGCACTGCGACGGCCTCTTCGGACTGGCCACCGGCATGCAGCGACGCGGCCCGACCCATCTCGGCGGCGTGAAAGGCCGGGTGATCCCGCGGCACCAGATCGTAGGTTTCGGTGGCGAGATCGTAGCGCCCCATCGCCTCGAGCAGATCCGCCGAAAGCAGCGTGGCGTCAACGTGCTTGGGGTTCAGCGCCTCGGCTGTGCGGGCGTAGATCAGCGTGTAGCCGTCGGAGGCCTCGCCCTCCAGCGCGTTGGCCACCGAGAAGAAGACCTCGGCCAGCCCGTCCTGCGCGCGGGCGAGCATGGTGAAGGGCGCGCGGGCGCCGCTTTGCAGGGTGCGCCGCAGGGCCGCGACGGCCGGGTCGGCGGGGTCGGGGTAGGCGCGTTCGAGCACCTCCAGCGCCTCCTCGTTCCTGCCGAGCTGGCTGAGGATCTGCGCGTAGGCCACCGCGCCGCGGCGCGCGCGCTGCATCGCGGCCGCGCCATCGGCGAAGATCGCGTCGGCCCCCTCGAAGTCGCCGGCGGCGGCAAGGGCGAGCGCCTTGTGGTAAAGGCCGAAGCCGGCGAGCCCGGGCTGTGCCGTCACCGCGTCGAACGCGGCGAGCGCGTCCGACATGCGGCCCTCGCCGATCAGCGCCCACGCCGCCAGCAACCCGTCCACCAGCGGCCCGACGCTCCGACCGGCCTCGATATCGGCCAGCAGAGCCGAGAAATCGCCGCGCCCGGCCTGGTCCGCGGCCAGGACGATATGCGCCAGCTGGCTGTCGATTCCCTGCGCCTGCATCCGTCGGGCGAAGGGAACCGCGCGATCGAGGCTGCCGAGGGACACGAAGGCCGTCAGCGCGCTTTCGAGGAGCGCAGGGTTGGCCGGATCGTGCACGAGGGCGCGCGTGGCGTGATCGGCCAGCGCCCGGAAATCCGACTGGTAGGTGGCGTGCCGGGCTGCGAGATACGAACCGGCCACCCCCTGGGCGCTGGCCTCGACCACGGGCACCGCCATGAGGGCGGCAGAACACAGCGCTATGATCCGTTGACGAAGCAAGCCCCTCGCCCCCTTTTCGCAGGTTTCGGTTTCCTCACGGTAGGCCGCGAGCGGCGCCAATGGCAATGCCCGTGCGGAACCGCCGCGGCGCGGCGCGGCCTGCGGCCTCACATGTTCGGATAGTTCGGCCCGTCCCCGCCCTGGGGCACCGTCCAGACGATGTTCTGGCTGGGGTCCTTGATATCGCAGGTCTTGCAGTGAACGCAGTTCTGGAAATTGATCACGAAGCGCGGGCCGTCTTCGCCGTCCACCACCTCGTATACGCCCGCCGGGCAGTAGCGCTGGGCGGGTTCGGCATAGGTGGGCAGGTTGACGGATATCGGCACCGCCGCATCGCGCAGCTTCAGATGCGCGGGCTGGCTTTCCTCGTGGTTGGTCATGGCGAAGCTCACGTTGGTGAGCCTGTCGAAGCTCAGCACGCCGTCCGGGCGCGGGTACGCGATCGGCGCGTGTTCCGAGGCGCGCCCGGTTGCGGCGGCATCGCTCTTGGCGTGATGCACGGTGCCCAGCAGCGAGCGTCCGAAGAGCGCGTTCGTCCACATGTCGAAGCCGCCCAGGACCAGCGAGGCGCCGAGCCCCCTGCGCGACCAGAGCGGCTTGACGTTGCGAACGGGCCTGAGGTCGCGGCCGACGGGGCCGGAGCGCAGCGCCTCGTCGTAGGCCTCCAGCACATCGCCGCCGCGCCCGGCCGCAATCGCCGCCTGGGCCGCCTCGGCCGCGGCGATGCCCGAGTGCATCGCGTTGTGGTTGCCCTTGATGCGCGGCACGTTGACCATCCCCGCCGCGCAGCCCAGCAGCGCTCCACCTGGAAACGCGGCCCGTGGCATCGACTGCCAGCCGCCCTCGCTGATCGCGCGGGCGCCGTAGGCTGTGCGCGTGCCGCCCTTAAGCAGCTCGGCGACCATCGGATGATGCTTGAAGCGCTGGAACTCCTTGTAGGGGTCCAGGTAGGGGTTCGCGTAATCGAGATGCACCACGAAGCCCACGTACACCTGGCAATCGTCGAGGTGGTAGATGAACGCACCGCCGCCGGCCCGCCCGCCAAGCGGCCAGCCCATGGTGTGCACGACGCGGCCCGGTCGGTGCTTTTCGGGGTCGATCCGCCAGAGTTCCTTCATCCCGAGCCCGTATTTCTGCGGGTCGGCGCCGGCATCGAGCCCGTAGCGCGCGATGGCTTCCTTGGAGAGCGAGCCCCTCACGCCCTCCCCGAGCAGCACGTACCTGCCCAGAAGCTCCATTCCGGGCTCGTAGGCGGGGCCAGGCGTGCCGTCGGGCTCCAGCCCGAAGACACCGGCCACCACGCCGCGCACTTCCCCGCCGTCGCCGAAGATCAGTTCCGAGCAGGAGAAGCCCGGGAAGATCTCCACCCCCAGCGCCTCGGCGCGCTCGGCCAGCCAGCGGCAGACGTTGCCCATCGAAACGATGTAGGCACCGTGGTTCGACATCATGGGCGGCAGGATCGCGTTCGGCAGGCGCAGCCCGCCGCCGGCGCCGAGCAGGTAGAACGAATCCTCCTTCACCGGCACCGTCACCGGCGCGCCGGTCTCGCGCCAGTCGGGCAGGAGCGCATCGAGCCCCGAGGTGTCGAGCACCGCGCCGGAGAGGATGTGGGCGCCCACCTCGGAGCCCTTCTCGAGCACCACGACCGAAAGCTCCGGGTCGAGCTGCTTGAGCCGGATTGCCGCCGAAAGGCCGGCCGGCCCCGCCCCGACGATCACGACATCGAACTCCATGCTCTCGCGCTGTGCTGCTGCCATCTTCTCTTCGCCCCTGCCGCTCCGCCCGCCGAAGCTCCGTGCGGGGAGATAGCGGAGCCCCGCCGCAGGGGCAATCAAGCCGCGTCGGGATGCCGCCGATACCGGCACCACGCGCCCGAAAAGCCGCCTGTCCCCCCTGAACGGGCCTTGAAATCGCGCAGCGCCTCGTCTTCTGTGGGGGCGCTATTGCCCACGGACCCGGGCCGGGGCAGGCAGACCCACCCAACAGCCTGCGAAACGAGCCATGGAAAAGATACCTCTCACACGCGCGGGCCACACTGCGCTTGATGCCGAATTGAAGAAACTCAAGAGCGTCGAACGCCCGGCCGTGATCCGGGCGATCGCCGAGGCGCGCGAGCACGGGGACCTTTCGGAGAACGCAGAATATCACGCCGCGCGCGAGCGCCAGAGCTTCATCGAGGGACGCGTGAAGGAGCTCGAGGGCATTCTCGGGCTGGCCGACGTGATCGATACCGCCAAGCTTTCGGGGCCGATCAAGTTCGGCGCGACCGTCACCCTCGTGGACGAGGACACCGACGAGGAGCGCACCTACCAGATCGTCGGCGAGCCCGAGGCGGACATCCAGAATGGCAAGCTCAACATCAAGTCTCCCCTTGCGCGCGCCCTCATCGGCAAGGAAGAAGGCGACAGCGTCGAGGTCCGAACCCCCGGCGGCGAGAAAAGCTACGAGATCCTGAAGATCGCCTACAACTGAGCCCGATGGCCGCACCCAACCCCGATCGCAAGCCACTCCTCGGCATCTTCGACCGCCCGACACCCGGCAGCGTCAGCGCCACCGAGGTGATCGCGGCGGCGCTGAGCGTGCTGTGGCTGATGGGCTCGGTGCTCTTCTTCCTCTTTGCCCCGGCCACCGGTCCCGAGGGCGGCTTCGACAGCCTGAACTTCGTGGTCACGCTGATGGCGGTGTTCCTGCCCGTCGCGGTCATCTGGGTCGCGGCCGCCGCGGCGCGCTCCAACCGGATCATGCGCGAGGAAAGCCGTCGCCTGCAGGCGACCGTGGAAGCCATGCGCAAGAGCTACCTCGCCGACAGGCAGGCCCGCGCCCTCACCGCGGTGCAGCCGATGGTGGAAAAGAAGCTTGACGAGATCGCCGCGAGCGCGCGCCAGGCCGAGGAAGCGATCGTGACCTTCACGTCCAAGCGCCAGCCCGATCCGCCGCGGCGCCCGCTGCGCATGGAAGAGATCAAGCCCGGCGCGAACGAACAGCCCGCCCTCGCCCTCGGCACCCAGGCCGAGGAATTCTCCGAGCCCCTGAGCCGGGAAGACTTCATCCAGGCGCTGAACTTTCCCGACACCGCGGAAGACGAGGCCGGCTTCACTGCCCTGCGCCGCGCGCTGAAGGATCGGTCCGTTGCGCAGCTGATCCACGCCAGCCAGGACGTGCTCACCCTGCTGAGCCAGGACGGCATATACATGGACGATCTGCGCCCCGACCGCGCGCGCCCCGATATCTGGCGCCGCTTCGCCGCCGGCGAACGCGGCCGCTCGGTGGCGCCGCTTGGCGGCGTGCGCGATCGCACCTCGCTGGCCCTGACAGCCGGGCGCATGAAGCAGGACCCGGTGTTCCGGGATGCTGCACACCACTTCCTGCGCCGGTTCGACAAGGTGTTCTCCGATTTCGAGGAAACCGCCAGCGACGAGGAAATCATCGCGCTGTCCGAAACGCGGACGGCGCGGGCCTTCATGCTGCTCGGGCGGGTCACGGGCACCTTCACCTGAGCCGGGCGGCGCGGGCCAGCGCGGCGGGAGGCAACGCGGTCAGGCCAGCAGCCGCACCATCGTCACCGCCCGCGAGAAGCCGAACAGCCGCCGCAGAACCGGCCCGACCCGGGCCTCCCTCACCGCCACGAATCCGCGACGCTCGTAGAGCGCGCGCGCCCGCGGGTTGGTATCGGTCACGTCGAGCCGGACCTCGCGGCAGCCGCGGCGCATGGCCTCCGCGCAGACGGCCTCGATGAGGGCGGTGCCCACACCCCCGCCCCGGGCGTCGCTGCGCACGAAGATTCCGTCCACGAGGAACTGCCCCTGCGGAAGGTTGCGCTCGAACGCGGCCAGCAGAAGCCCGCGCCCGAAGCCGCCGATCGCCCCGTAATGGGCTCGCAACTCCGGCATCGAGCCCCGCATGAAGGCCGACTCCGCAGTGCGGAAACCGGCAAGCCCCAGAAGCCGCCCCGCGGCGTCGCGCGCGCAGAGCGCGTTCTGCGGGTCGAGCGCCTCGGCGAGAAAGGTCAGCGCGCGTGCCTCCGGGCCCAGGGCCGGCCGCAGCTTGCGCTCGAAGGCTTCCCACAGCAGCCGCGCCGCCTCGACGCGCTCTGCCTCCTCGAAACCGCTGTGAACCGTGACGGTCCGGCTCACCGGCCCGCTCCTCCGCCCGCATCCCCTTCGGGGCCCGCCTCGCCGGGCCCCGGGGCGTGTTCCGCGCGCCCGCGGCCCGCTTCCCCTGCACCGCCCGCATCGTCCGCCGGCAAGGCGCGCGCGAGTGCCGCCCGAAGCTGCGCCTCCTCGCCGATGCCGAGAATCCAGCCTTCCTCGGGGGCATGCACCTCGAGCAGCCGCGCGAGATCGCCCGCCTCCAGCCCGGCGAGCGCCGCCGCGAGCAGGCGCACCTGCACGGCATCCTTGATCTCTCCGCTTCCCGCGGCAACTGAGGCAACTTCCGGCGCCAGGAGCGACGGCCAGATCTCCACCAGGGCAACCGGCGCGCCCAGCCGCTCGAAGGGCCATGCCGCCGCGCCGAACCGCTCCCGCAGCCGCCAGAGCACCGGCAGGCCCATCAGGGCCTGCGAGCCGACCGACCCGGCACCGGCGAGCTGCCACACCGGAAAGGCCCGGGGGGCGCGCGTCTCCACCTCGCGCCGTTCGGGCATCCCGTGGCCATCGCGCGCCCGGCCCTTGCGCGGCAGGTGGGCGATGTCGCGCCCCGGCAGGCCGTTGCCCCAGAACGGGCCGATGCCCGGAAAGAGCGCGTTGAGCCGCCCGGCGATGTCGAAGCGATTGTTGGCCCCCGGCGCATCCTCGATGCGCTCCGCCAGCCATGCCCAGAGCGCCAGCGGATCGGGTGCGCCCGTCACCGCCGCGGCGAAACCCGCCGGGAACCCGAACGGAAAGTCGAACGCGGCCAGCACGCGGCGGCCCCGGGCGCGCTCGGCGGCAATCGTCTCGGCGATCCAGCGCTCGGCGACGCGACGGTTGCGCAGGTAGACGGGTTCGATCCCGGCAGCGGGCGCGCCGCGCCGGGCGAGAGCGGCCCAGATCGCGTCCTTCTTCGGCGTCGGGCCACGGTCGTTTCCGCCCGACCAGTCGACGACGAGGAAACTGTCGTAGCCCCCGTCGAGTCCGCACTCGCGGGCGATCAGATCGGCGATGGCGCGGGTATCGTCGATCCCGAGCACGGGGCAGGGCACGGCGAGCGGCGCGTCCGACGCCACGGCACGGATCGTGGAATCCGCCGGCGCCATGGGCGGGCGGCCTCCTTCGGCGCGATGCACCTCGATCTTGGGGTGGCCCTCGGCCTTGAAGCCTTCGACCAGCACGAGATCCACGGGCGCGAGCCGGGCAACCAGCTCGGCAAGCGCGGGTTCGGGCGCCCCGCGCAGCTCGCGCATCAGTGCCCAGCGGTCGCCGCTGGCCAGCATCACCTCCCCCGCCCCCGCGGCCCGGTGGCGGAAGCTGTCCTTGCCCGGACGATCGATGTCGAACCCGTGGTGGGCATGCTTCACGGTGGAAACGGAGAGCCCCCGTGAAACGAACTCGGCAACGAGCCGCTCCATCAGCCCCGTCTTGCCAGCGTTCTTCCATCCAACGACGCCGAAGAACCTCATGGCGCGCGTCCCGCCCGGGCCTCGGCGAGCGCGAGATCACCCGGCGTGTTGACGTTGAAGAAAGGGTCGGCCGCGGCCGTCCCGCGGGCCTCGAACGGTACGGCGGCCGCCCCGTGGGCATCGGCCCAAAGGGCGATCTTGCGGTCGCCGGCGGCGAGGGCGGCGCGCAGATCCTCCCGCAGCGCGGTGGGCCAGAGCCCGAAGGTGGGGTGGCGCCGGTCGGTGGCGGCAAGCGCCAGCGGCGCTCCCGCGGCGCGGAGCCGGGCCACGAGGTCGCGCGGGAAGAACGGCGTATCGCAGGCCACCGTCACGACGGCCGGCGCGCCGAGCCCCGCCGCCCAGTCCAGCGCCGCGAGCACCCCGGCCAGCGGACCCTGCCCGCCGGGCCCGGGATCGGCGAGCACCTCGAGCCCGCGGCCTGCGAAACGTGCCGGATCGCCGTTGGCCCCGAGCGCAATGGCGGAGACCTGCGGGCGCAGCCGCTCCAGGACGTGATCGAGCATAGGGCGGCCCGCGAGCGGCAGGAGGGCCTTGTCGGCCCCGCCCATCCGCCTGCCCTCGCCTCCCGCGAGGACCACGCCCGGCGGAAGCCCCGCGGCGCCGCCCGCCGCGCTCATGCCGGCCCCCTGCGCACCGGCCGCCCGGCACCTGCGGCGGGATGCGGCGGAGCGGGCGACGGCGCCGGTGGCGGCAATTGCATCTCCATCGTGGCGCGGTTAGGGCTTCGTCGCCCGAACCTACGGACGAAATATGCCCCCCGCCACCGCCAAATCGCCGCTTCGCCAGGGGCTTTCGGATACCGCCCCCTTCACCCTCGTCGTTCCCGCCTTCGGGTTCCTCTTCGGGGTCGTGGCGCGGGAGGCGGGGCTGTCCCTGCCGGAAACCTTCGGGTTCTCGCTGCTGGTGATCGGCGGCGCCTCGCAGTTCGCGGCGCTGCAACTGATGAGCGAGAACGCGCCGTGGATCGTGGCCCTGGCCACGGCCCTCGCGGTGAACCTGCGGATGGCGATGTACGCCGCGGCGCTGGCCCCGGCCTTCGCCGGGCTTCCGCTGCGCCGCAGGGCCGTCCTCGCCTATTTCAACTACGATCAGAGCTTCGCGGCGGCGTCTTCGGCCTTTGCGCGCAACCCCGGCTGGACGCCCTCCGAGCGGGCGAGCTATTTCGTCGCCGTCGCTGCCCCCGTGGCGGTCACCTGGGTTGTCGGCAGCGTTGTCGGCCTGCGGATGGGCGACGCGATGCCGGGCTGGCTGGATCTGCGCTTCACCCTGCCCCTCGTCTTCCTCGCACTCGTTGCGCCGATGCTCACGACCGTGCCGCGCCTGGTTTCGGCGCTCTGCTCGGTGGTGCTGGCGCTGGCGCTCGGCTGGGTGCCCGCGGGGCTCGGCCTGCTCATCGCCGGGGTCTGCGCCATGATCGCCGGGGCAGCCACCGAGCGTTACCTGGAACGGCGCAGCGCGCGGCGAGGCCCGCCCCTCGGCGAGGGCCCCGGCGGGAGCGCCGCGCCATGAGCACCGGCGCGACATGGGGAATGATCCTCGCGCTGGCGGTGGGAACCTACCTCATCCGCCTGTCTTTCATCGGGCTGATCGGCGACAGGCGCCTTCCGGGCTGGGCCACGCGGCACCTCGCCTATGCGCCGGTGGCGCTGATGCCGGGGCTCGTGGCGCCGCTGGTGCTGCTGCCGCCGGAGGGAGCTGAGATGCCGGAACTTGCTCGATACGTGGCCGCCGCGGTGGTGCTGGGGCTCGGCGCACGCGGCGCGAACGTGCTTCTCACGGTCTGCGCCGGCGCGGCAACCTACGCGGCGGCAAGGGCGCTGGGCCTCTGAGCGCCGCGCTCAGCCCTGCGGCCGGGTGAACACCACCCCCTCGAGCGCGCGCGACTTGTCGTCGGCATCGTTCTCGAAGATCGCCTCGGTGGTGACGCCGGGCAGACCGGCCCAGTGCTCCAGCAGGCGATTGGGAAAGAAGTAGCTGCGCATCCCTTCGAACCCCGGCAGCCCCACGAGCACGTCGGCCGTGGCCTTGGTGCACCAGCCGTTGCGCACCGCGCCGTAGGCCTTCACCCGCGCCAGCGCCGCTTCGGCCACCTCGGGGCTCACGTCGATATCCTGCCGCACCACGTGATAGGTCTGCCGCGCATGGTAACGGATGTAGACATCGGCAACCTGGGGCGTCACGCCGTAGAGCACGTCGTTGCGCTCCGGGATAGCGGAATGAAAGAAGCTCCCCGACGGATCGAAGATCACCCGCTCGGAGGCGTTGATCATCAGCGCGCTGTGCGCCCCGTTGCCCGATGAGTTGTTGATCATCGTCAGCAGCGTCAGCCGGGGCGGGCCGTCGTGCCGGTAGGAAACGCGCGCCACCTCAGCATCGGGCGCCCAGACGGGATCGGCGCAGCCCGCCAGCACCGTGAGTGCGAGCAGGGCCGCCAGCGCCCGGGCCATCCCGCGCCGGACGGACGCCACGGCGGTCAGACCGCGACGAGCGCGAGGAAGATGAGAACCACCACGATGGCGATCACGGTATTCGTCGTGAATCGCATGAACCCCGCGAAGGTTTTCTCGTGCTCGGTGGTGTCCATGCTGCCGTGCTTGTGTTCGGCCATCGTGCTGCGCTCCGGTTGCGTCCCGATGGCGTTCGATTAGCGCAAGCCTCGCCCGCTGTCACCACGCCGTCGCATGGCTTGGGGCAAGGTGTCTCACTCGGGGCCGGGTGCCTGCCCGTCCTCGCGGACAACCCCGCGCCGCCAGAGCCACGCGCCGTCGGGCCCCGTCTCCCGCTTGGCACGCCCGCTGCGCTCGAGCCGGTTGAGATGAGCCACCGCCTCGGCCAGCGCGAGCCCGTATTCACCGCCCCGGATCTCGCGGCGGAAGAGCGGCACGAAGCATTCGGACGCCCGCCGCGGCGTGGACAGATACGCCTCCAGCCCGCGCAGCGCCGCAAGGTGGTGCCGCTCGAGCTGGCGCAGCCGCTGCGGAAGGCCGGTGAACGGCAGCTTGTGGCCGCAGAGCACGAGCTGCCCCGCCCGCGCATGCCGGCGCAGGCGCCGGCAGCTTTTCAGCCATTCGTCCAGCGGGTCGGCCCCGGGCTCGGTGGCGTGCACGCCGATGTTCGGACTGATCGAGGGCAGGGCCTGGTCGCCGGCGATCACGAGGTCGCCGTCCGCACTCCAGAGCGTTGCGTGGTCGGGCGCATGCCCCTGGCCGAAGCGCACGGCCCAGCGCCGCCCGGCAAGCGGCAGCACGGCGCCCTCCTCCAGCCGGGTGAAGCCGGGCGGCAGGGGCACCGTGCAGTCGCTGAAGTTGAAGGGGCGTTCCTCCGCCCGCCGCGCCAGTTCCGCCGCCGGCATGCCCGCGGCGCGCCAGAATGCCAGCGCCTCGGGCAGCGGCCGCGCCTGGACATCGAGCTGGAGCATCCGCGCGGTCAGCCAGGCCGTGCGCGACATCAGGAGTTGGGCCCCGAACCGCGCCATGAACCAGCCGGCCAGCCCCATGTGATCGGGGTGGTGATGGGTGACGAGCACCCGCGCCACCGCCCGCCCGGCAAGCGGGCCGGCAAGCAGGCGCTCCCATGCGGCCCGCGCGCGCGGCGTATCCATCCCGGTGTCCACAAGCGTCCAGCCATCGGCGTCGGCGAGCGCGTAGACGTTGACGTGATCGAGCGCCATGGGCAGCGGCAGGCGTATCCAGAGCACCCCGGGTGCGACCTCTGTCGCGCTGCCCTCCTCCGGGGGCGCTGGGAACGGCGCTCGCACGCCCGCGCGCGAGGCTGCGACGGGGGCCGTCACCGCGCCCAACCGGGCGCGCGGGTGTCTGGAGGAATGCGCCGCGTCATCGCGGGAGGACCGTGCCGCGACGCGCCGGGCGCTGCAAGCCATTCGCCCGCCCGCCCGACCGCCGCTTGAGGCCCGCGCCCGGGCGGTCTAGAGCCGGCATGCGCCGCGCCAAGGCGCCGAAACCCTGCGAGCCCAAGCCCGATGCCCGCCACCTCGCGCCTTTCCCCCGATGCCGCCGGACTCGCCACCGCCGCGCGCACGCTCCGGAGCGGCGGCCTCGTCGCGTTTCCCACCGAGACGGTCTACGGGCTGGGCGCCGATGCGCGCAGCGGCGAGGCGGTGGCCCGCGTCTTCGAGGCGAAGGGGCGGCCCTCCTTCAACCCGCTGATCGTCCACGTGGCGAGCGCCGATGAAGCCTGGCGGCTTGCGCAGATGCCGCCGGCGGCGCAGCGGCTCGCGGCGGCGTTCTGGCCCGGACCGCTCACGCTGGTGCTGCCGCTACGCCCCGATGTGGGTCTCTCGCCCCTCGTCACGGCGGGGCTGGCCACGGTGGGGCTGCGGGTGCCGCGCCACCCCTGCGCGCAGGCGCTGCTGGAGGCGTTCGGCGGGCCGGTGGCCGCCCCCTCCGCCAACCCTTCCGGCCGCGTGAGCCCCACGACGGCAGAGCATGTGCTCGCCGGTCTCGACGGGCGCATCGACTGCGTGCTCGATGGCGGCGCCTGCGAGGTGGGGCTCGAATCCACGATCCTCGCGGCGGGCCCCGACGGCGCGGTGCGGCTCCTGCGCCCGGGCGGGCTCGCGGTGGAAGACATCGAGGCATGCCTCGGCCCGAGGGCGCTGGCGGCGCCCGGCCCCGCCCTTGCGCCGGGGGCGCGCCCCGAGGCGCCCGGCCAGCTCGCCTCCCACTACGCGCCCCGCGCCCGGCTGCGCCTGAACGCAAGCGCGCCGCGGGAAGGCGAGGCATGGCTCGGTTTCGGACCTGTCGGGCCGCCGGGCGGCGCAACGCTCTCTGCCAGCGGCGATCTCGTGGAGGCGGCGGCCAACCTCTTCGGCGCGCTGCATAGCCTCGACGGCACCGCCGGGACCATCGCGGTGGCCCCCGTGCCCGAGCACGGGCTGGGCCGAGCCATCAACGACCGGCTGCGCCGGGCCGCCGCACCGCGCTGATGCGCAGCTCAGGCGCGGCCGGCGTCCGCCGACAGCATCAACGCATCGACTCCGAGCGAGCGGAGCGCAGCGCCCCACTTGCCGCCGTCGTTCCGGGAGAAGACGATCTCGGGCGTCGCGGCGCAGGTGAGCCAGCCGTTCCGGCCCAGCTCGTCCTCCAGCTGGCCCGGCGCCCAGCCGGCATACCCCAGCGCCAGCAGGGACTGCGCCGGCCCGAACCCGCGCGCGATGTCCTCGAGAATATCGAGCGTCGCCGTCATGCCGAATCGGTCGTTCACCCGGAGCGTCGAGCGGTTCGACGTGTAGTCTGCCGAGTGGAGCACGAAGCCGCGCCCGTGCTCCACCGGCCCGCCCGAATAGACCCGCACCTCGCGCGCATCGGGCGCGGGGCTGATCGAAAGCTGGTCCAGCAGATCGGAAAAGCGCACATCCTCGGCCGGCTTGTTCACGATCAGCCCCATCGCGCCGTCTTCCGAATGGGCGCACAGGAAGATCACCGCCCGGTCGAAGCGCGGATCGCCCATGCCCGGCATGGCCACGAGCAGCTGCCCGGCAAGCGAGGGATCGTGATCGGTGCTGGCCATGCGCAAAGCATCCCGGCTAGCGTCGCCGGGCGCAAGGGGCGCGCTGCCACATGGCGAAGCTCCGCGCTCTCGCCGGAACGTGATTAGCGCCGCGGCGGGCGTTCGCTATCTAAGGTGGGATGAAAAAGTTCTTGTCTCTCGCGATCCTCGCCGTCGCCGGAACCCTCGCCGCCGTCGCTCCGGGGCCTGCGCGCGCGCAGGCACTCGAGGAGGTGGTGCAGGTGAGCGTCCGAGAAGGATGGCGCACCTCTGCAGGCACCCACATGGCTGGCATCGAGATCGTGCTGGCGCCGGGCTGGAAGACCTACTGGCGCGCACCGGGGGACGCGGGCATCCCGCCCCAGCTCGATCTTTCGGGCTCGAGCAATGTCGCCGGGATGGCGATGCACTGGCCGGTGCCGGAGGTGTTCTGGGAAAACGGGCTGCGCAGCATCGGCTACGGCGGGGCCGTGGTGCTGCCGCTGGAACTGACGCCGGCGCTGGCGGGCCAGGAGATCGGGCTGGTCGGGCAGCTTTCAATCGGTGTGTGCGAAAAGATCTGCGTGCCCGTCACCCTCGACATCGCCGCCCGCCTGCCCGTGGCCGGCGGCCGCGACGGCACCCTCGCCGGGGCGCTTGCCCAGCGGCCGCTCACCGGCGCCGAGGCCGGCGTGGCGTCGGCCCGCTGCCGGGTGGACCCGCCGGCCGAGGCGGGCGCATCCGCGCAGCTGACGGCGGAGATCGAGATGCCCTCGGCCGGCGGAACGGAGCACGTCGTCTTCGAGCCTTCCGATCCGTCGATCTGGGTGGCCGAGCCGGTCACCGCGCGCTCGGGCAACACCCTGCGCGCGGCGACGGAGATCGTGCCCCGCCCCGGCGATCCCCTCGCGATGGATCGTTCGGGTCTCGTCATCACGATCCTGGGAAGCGAGCGCGCGGTGGAGATCCGGGGCTGCACGGGGTTCTGAACGCCCGTCACCGCCATCCCGGTATCCGCGGGCACCATCTGTGAAGGTGCCGCCGCCGACCGCCACCCGGCACCGGCAGGCGACGGCCCGTCAGGAGGCCGGCGCGTTGCGCCGGCGCCCTGCAGGCCGCAGCCCCGCAGCAAGCCAGATCAGAGCGAGGGCCGCCCCAAGCACGCCGAGATAGAGCGCGAGGGCGCCCGCCACTCCCGGGAGCGCGGCGGGCAGCAGCGGCCCGAGAGCCGGCAGCGGCGCGCCGGTAACGAGCGCCGGGCCGACGATGGCGGCGAATAGCCCCGCCGAAAGCCCCGCCGCGCCAAGGCCGAGGGCCCCCGCGCGGCGCGGCGCCGAAACCGCGCGGCGGGCCGAGCGGGCCCGGGCGCCGAAATCGGCCCCGATCGCCATGAGCGCCGGCACGAGCAGGAGAACGAGCAGCATCCCGAAGCCCAGCCCGTAGACGAGGGTGATCACCGTGGGCTTGAGGAACTCCGCCTGGCTCGACCCCTCGTAGAGGAGCGGCGAGAGCCCGAGCACCGTTGTCGCCGTGGTCAGCAGAACGGGGCGCAGCCTGTCGGACGCGCCCTCGACGATGGCCTGCAGAAGGCCGCGGCGTTCCGCCTCCTCGTCGATGGTGGTCACCAGGACGATGGAATCGTTGATGATGATCCCGGTCATGCCGAGCAGGCCCACCACCGAGAACATCGAGAGCGGCACGCCCCAGGCGGCATGGCCCCAGATCGCGCCGACGAGGCCGAAGGGGATCACCGCCATCACCACCAGCGGGCGGGTCCAGCTGGAGAAGATCCAGGTCAGCACGAGGTAGATTCCCAGAAGGCAGAGGATCAGCCCCGTGCGCGCGTCGGAGAGAAACTCGCGCTCCTGCTCGGCCAGCCCCGCCGTGGCGGACGACACGCCGAAGCGCTCCTCGATGCGGGGCAGGATGTCTCCGGTCAGCGCGGCGGTGATCTCGGCGGCGCGGGCGGGATCGTCCTCGGAGAGATCGCCGGTCACCGAGATCAGGCGCACGCCGTTCTCGCGCCGCACGGTCGAGAAACCCGCGCTGCGCTCCACCGTCACGATATCGGCGAGGGGCACCCAGCTGCCCGAGGGCGCGGCGAGGAGCGTGCGATCGAGGAAATCGGCGGTCAGCTCGCCCGGCGGCAGCTCCACCCGGATCGTGGCCGAACGGGGCCCGTCGGGATAGGTGGCGGCCTCGATGCCGTTTAGCCGGTCGCGCAGGATGCGGCCCAGCGTGTCGATCCGAAAGCCCAGCGCCTCGCCCCGCGGCGTGAGAGCGAGCTGAAGCTCCTCCTTGTCGTAGGCGAGACTGTCTTCCAGCGCGGAAACCTCGGGATACTGCGCAAGCTCGGCCTTGAGCGCCTCGGCCGCCTCCTTGAGCACGGGCGCCGAGGCGCCGAACAGCTCCACCGAAAGCGAATCGCCCCCCGGGCCCGAGCGCCAGCCCCGGAAGCTCACCGTCTCGGCCAGCGGGTGCTGCACGACGGCCTCCTGCAGATCGGCCACGAAGGCGAAGGAGGAATAGGGACGTTCGTCGGCGTCGATGAGCTCGATGGAAATGGCCCCGAGCTGGTCGGGCTCCTTGGTGGAGGCCCCCGCGAGCCCGCGCCCGGCATTCCCGCCGATCTCGGCGATCACGTAGGTCACCGGGTTGCGGCCATGCTCGGCCTCGTAGGCGGCGCCCACCTCGGCCACGGCGCGCTGCATCGCGCGCATCATCTCCAGCGTGTCTTCCCGCGTGGCACCGGGCGCCATGGCGAAGTTGCCCGTCACCGAACCCTGCTCGGGCGCGTTGAAGAAGCGCCACTGCACCTCGCCGCTGATCACCTGCGCCGCCTGCGAGGCGAGCAGGGCCACCGCGCCGGCGAGCACCACGTACCGGGCGCGCACCACCAGCCCCATCAGCGGGCGGAAGGCGCGCTCGCGCACATGGCGGAAGCCGCGGTTCACCTGCCGCGAAGGCCAGTCGTACCACCGCTCCTTCGCGGTTGCGGCGATGGCGTGGGCCATGTGGTTGGGCAGAACGAGGAAGCACTCCACCAGCGAGGCGAGAAGCACGGCGATCACCGTGAAGGGAATGTCGGCGATCAGCGTGCCGAACACGCCGCCGATGCTGACGAGCCCGAAGAAGGCGATCACCGTGGTGAGCGTTGCGGCGAGCACGGGCAGGAACATGCGCCGCGCCGCCGTTTCCGCCGCCACATGGGGCGCCTCGCCCAGCCGGCGGGCGCGGGAATCGGCGTGCTCGCCCACCACGATGGCGTCGTCCACCACGATGCCAAGCGTGATGATGAGCGCGAAGAGCGACATCATGTTGAGCGTCAGCCCGGCGAGATACATCACCGCGATGGCCGCCAGCATGGCCGCCGGGATGCCCGCGGCGACCCAGAAGGCCGTGCGCGCGTTGAGGAAGAGAAACAGCAGCAGCACCACGAGGCCGAGCCCCATCAGCCCGTTGTCGAGCAGGATGTCGAGACGGCCGGAGATCGCCTCGGCGCGGGTGCGGATCAGTTCGATCGTCACGCCCTCGGGCAAGGTGGTGGCCAGCTCGGCCGCCGCGTCCTCCACGGCGCGCTGGATGCCGATGGCATCGCCTTCCTCGGAGCGGTCCACCCGCAGGCTCACGGCGGGATTCTCGCCCACGAAATAGGCCCGCAGCCTGGCCACCCCCTCGGTGCGGATCTCGGCGACCTCGCCGAGCGTCAGCGCCGCGCCGTCCGGCCCGTTGCCGATCACGAGGCCCGCGAGTGCCTCGGCCGAGGTGCGGGTCGAGCCGGTGCGCACCCGGCCTGCGGCCGCGATCTCGCCGGCCGGATCGGGCTGCGCCGCGGCGCCCACGATCGCGGCGATCTCGCCCAGCTCCAGCCCGTGCTCCACCAGCGCCAGCGTGGGCACCTCGATCACCGTGGCCGGCGCGGCCACCCCCTGCAGCGTCACCCGCGTGACGCCGGCCACGAAGAGGCGGGCGGTGAACTCGTCGGCGAAGCGGCCCAGTTGCTCGGGCGAGACGGGGCCCGTGATCACCACGTCGGTCACCCTGTCGCGCCAGGCCGAGCGGCGCACCTCGGGGGCCTCGGCGCTTTCCGGAAGGTTGCCCACGCCGCCGACGGCGCGTTCCACATCTTCCTGTGCGCGGGCCATGTCCCAGCCCGGCTCGAAGGTCACCTCGATGGAGGCGCGCCCCTCGCTGGAGCGCGAGGAGGTCGCGCTCACCCCCTCGACGGCCAGAAGCGCGGGTTCGAGCAGCTGCACGATGGCCGCGTCCACGTCTTCCGCGCCGGCGCCGTCCCAGGCGACGCTCACGTCCACGTCGTCGGAGACCACATCGGGGAAGAACTGCGCCCGCATCTGCGGGAAGGCCCACAGCCCCGAGACGATCAGCAGCACGAAAAGCAGGTTTGCCGCCGTCCGGTGGCGGGTGAAGTAGGAGAGGATGCCGCGGCCGGCACGGGCGGCCCGGGAGGCTTCGGCCACGCTCAACCGCCCATCCTCCCTTCGATCCGCGCAACGACGCGGGCCGGCACGCGCGCCTCCTCGAGCTGGGCGAGAACCCGCGCCTTCACCTCGGGGCTTAGGGTTTCGGTCCTTTCCACCATCGCGCGCAGCTCCGCGCGCCGCTCGGCGGTCAGCTCCACGAAGCCTTCCTCGCCGGCCTCCCCGGCGCCGGGTGCCGGCGCAACGCCCGCCGCCTCGCCCGGCGCGGGCGGGCGCTGCGGACGCACCCTTATGCCCGCGCCCAGTGTGGGCGCACGTTCGGCCACGATCTCCCTGCCGGCGAGCGCCGCCGCCGCAACGATCACGTCGTCCCCTTCCCTCCGGAGGATCTCGGCGGGAAGCGCCTCCAGCCTGTCCTCCTCGCCGAGCGCCAGCACCTGCCCGTCGCTGCCGACGGCCGCGGAGGGCAGGCGGGCCACGTCCGCGAGCGGCGGCTCCTCCACGCGGACGGTCACGAAATCGCCGGGGCGGAGGCCGGGCGCAGCGCCGAGCGCGGCGAAGAGCCTGCGGCCCGTCTCGCCCTCTGCAACCGTCGCCGCCGCGCGCACAAGCCGGCCCGAGGCCCGCAGGTCGAGCCCTTCGAGATCGAGCGAGACGGAGACAGGCAGATCCGCCAGCGCCCCATCCGGCCCGACAAGCCGCGCGAACTGGGTGGTGGAGAGGCGGAAGCTCACCTCCAGGGCATCGCCGTCGATCAGGGTGGCAAGGTGCTCGTTCGCGGAAACCAGCCCGCCCTCGCCCACCGAGACATCCGCAAGGACCCCGTCGAAGGGCGCCGCGATCACCGTGTCCTCGAGCGCACGGCGTGCCTCGGCCACGGCCAGCCCGGCCCGGGTGATCGTGCCCTGCGAACGCGCGAGCCGCGCCTCGGCCTCGGCCAGCGCCTGCCGCCGCGAGAGCACGGCCTGCCCCGCCGAGGCGGCGGCCAGCTCGGCGGTTTCCACCGCCGCCGCGGTGCCGGCCCCGCGGGCCAGGAGATCGCGTTGCCGGGCAAGGGCGCGGGCGCGCAGCTCGGCCTGCTCCTGCCCCGCGGCGAGATCGTCGCGCGCGAGGGCGAGCGCCTGCCGGGCGTCGCGCGCCTCGGCCTCGGCATCGGCAAGATCGGCCTCGGCGCGGGCAAGGGCCGCCTCGGCATCGGCCGGGTCGATCTGGGCGAGCACGGTGCCGCGCACCACTTCGGCGCCCTCGGCCATCTCCGGGGCGAGCGTGGCGATCCGACCACCGATGCGGGCGCGCAGATCGAGGCTGCGCGCGCTCTGCACCTCGCCGTAGGCCGTCGTCACCGGGCGGATCGTGGCGGGCTCCACCGGGATCACGTTGACGGCGAACACCCGTTCGCGCGCGGGCATGGCGCGCCCTTCGTCGGCCATGCGCTCCTGCACCGCGCCCACGACCAGCGTGCCCGCCCACGCCACCAGCGCAAGCGCTGCCGAAAGCAGGAAGATGCCCGATAGCGTTCGGCCGAGAAAACCCATTGCAATTCGCCCTTCTTGGCGGCGGCCCCGCGCACGCGCCCGCCATCGTTCAGGTAGCGCTGGGGCGCCCATGCGCCAAACCACAAGCCTGTTACGCGCCGGCAGACGGTTTCCGTCGCAGGTGTTCGTCGAGCCGTGGCATGATTTCAACGAAGTTGCACGGGCGATGGCGGTAGTCGAGCTGGGGGCAAAGGATCTCGTCCCACCCGTCGCGGCACGCGGAGGGTGAGCCCGGCAGGGCGAAGAGATAGGTGCCCTGCGCCACGCCGCCCGTGGCCCGGCTCTGGATCGCCGAGGTGCCGATCTTGGCGATGGAGACATGGGTGAAGAGCGTTCCGAAGGCCTCGATCTCCTTCTCGTAGACGTCCCGGTGCGCCTCCACCGTCACGTCGCGGCCGGTGAGGCCGGTGCCGCCGGTGGAGATCACCACGTCGATATCCGCATCGGCGCACCAGGCGCGCAGCCGCGTGGCGATCGCGGCGCGGTCGTCGGGCACGATGGCGCGGGCGGCGAGGCGATGCCCGGCGGCCTCGATCCGCTCGGCCAGCGGC
>CAYXOX010000021.1:0-29344 GCA_964466745.1 uncultured Rhodobacterales bacterium | reverse complement strand
GAAGCCGGCAAGGCGCACGAAATTCTCGTAGAACCGTGCGCCCCGCGGCGTGTGGTGCACCTCGGGATGGAACTGCACGGCGAAGAAGCGTCGCACGGGATCGGCCGTGATGGCGAAGGGCGCGCCGGGCGATGTGCCGAGCACGTCGAAGCCCGGCGCGATGGCGGCGACATGGTCCCCGTGGCTCATCCAGACCTGCTCGGCGCCGCCCTTGAACCAGCCTTCGAGCAGGGGCGAGGCCACTCCGGCGGGCGCCACGAAGGCCCGCCCGAACTCGGCCGTTCCGCCGCCGCGCTCCACGCGACCGCCCAGCATCTGCATCATCACCTGCTGGCCGTAGCAGATGCCGAGCACGGGCACGCCCAGCTCGAAGATCTCGCGCGGGGGGCGCGGGCTTTCCGCGTCCAGCACGCTGGCGGGCCCGCCCGAGAGGATCACCGCGCGGGGCGCGAACGCGGCGAGGAAAGCCGGGGTCACGACCTGGAACGGATGAATCTCGCAGTAGACGTTCAGCTCGCGCAGGCGGCGCGCGATGAGCTGGGTAACCTGGCTGCCGAAATCGACGATGAGAAGGCGCTGGTGCTGCATGGCGCCTGAGTAGGCTCGGCGGCGCGGGCGCGCAAGAGCGCCCGCGCCGCCGGGGGCAACGCCGTGCGGTGCGGGAAGGCGCAACGCCCGTGCGCGGTGCGCCCCCTTGGCCGGGATCAGCCCGCGGAGCGGCCACCGAGCGCGGCGCCGAGGGGCTCCGCGGCCGGGCTCCGCCTTGCGGCGAGGCTGCGCGCCTCGGCCATGATCGCGGCAAGCACCTCGATGTGGCGCGCGGGCGAATAGCCCGCCCCCCCGGAGGCGATCCGGCGATGCTCCTCGAGGCCGGCTTCCATCGCCATCAGCTGCATCAGCGCCGCGCCCGGGCCGGGAAGATCGGCGCCGGGCAGCAATCGGCGCAAATGCACCGGGCGGCTGTAATCTTCCGCCCCGAGCCGCGCGGCCGTCACCAGGAGGTTGGGCCGGCGCAGGCTGGCGAGCAGCGAGAGAATGTCGGTCATGGTCCGAACTCCGGATTGTGGAAAAGCGTGTGGAAAAAGGCTCCGCCCGGCAGCCAAGCACAACCTGAGCGTGTGTTGCGTCAAGACCCTGAGCAGCGCGCGCCGGCGAGACCATTGTTTATCCTATCGAAACAATGATGGCGGCACGACAAGGATCGTTAACACTTGGGTAAGATTTACCCTCATAGGTTGTGGACAGTTTCGAGGGAGAGAACGATGCCCGCCGAAGCCTTTTGCAGTGCTCCACGGCCCCGCCCGTGGCAGGGACGGCTGCCCTCGTGGGTTCCCGAGGCCGCCTGCCACTACCTGTTGCACACGGAGGCCGGCCTGCCGATCCGCGCCGTCGCCCGGAGGGCGGGATGCCATGCCTCCACCGTGCTCCGGCAGGTCCGCCGGACCGAAACCCGCAGGGACGATCCGCTTGTCGATGCCGCGCTGCGCGCCTTGGGCGCGGCGCACTTCCAGCCCCCTTCGGGGCCGCAAGCCGGAGACTGCACACCGATGAAACCCAACGCTGCCGCCATCGAAGACACCGCGAAGGCGCCCGCCGCGCCCTTCCCGCACACCAACGGCTCCGAGGATCTGCCCGATGCCGCAACGGTGGAGCGCGAGGCCCGCCGAATCCTGCGCCGCCTGTGCGAGCCGGGCGCCGTGCTTGCCGTGGCCGAGGGGCTCGAGAAGGCCGCCGTGCTCAGGGAATCCGACGGCGGCGGCACCACCCGCACGGCGGTGGTGGACCGTGCCGCGGCCCAGGCGATGGCGCTGAAGGACTGGATCGCCTGCGGCACCCCGGGCCGGGTGGCGCGCTACCGCATCACCGCCGCGGGCCGCGCCGCGCTCAAGCGCCTCGTCGCCGAGGCCGAGAACCGGGCACAGGGCTTCTCGGAAGGGAGCGCGGCTTACGCCGAGCAGCACCGGGCCTGGGGCGACCGCGAAGTCACCGACGAGAACGGGCGCCGCCAGCGCCTGCGCTTCAATATCGCCGAAAGCCCGCTGCTCGCCATCGCCCGGCGCCGCGACAAGGACGGCCGCCCCTTTCTCTCCGACGAGCTTGTCGGTGCCGGCGAGCGGCTGCGCGAGGATTTCGAGCTGGCCCAGATGGGCCCGCGCGTGACCCAGAACTGGGATCGTTTCCTCGCCGGCGGCCGGATCGAGGGCGGGACATCCGGCGAGGGCGGAGGCTCATCGGCCGCCCGCCAGCGGCTGATGGATGCTCTGGGCGACCTCGGGCCGGGGCTCGCCGACGTGGCGTTGCGCTGCTGCTGCTTTCTGGAAGGCATCGAAACCGCCGAACGGCGGATGGGATGGTCGGCGCGCTCGGGAAAGATCGTGCTGCGCATCGCGCTGCAGCGGCTCGCGCGGCACTACGAGGAAAAGCACGGGCGCGGCGGCCCGCTCATCGGCTGACGTACCGCGTGAGGAGCGCGCCGTTCCGCAGGCCGATCAGCGCGTTCCTCCCCTCTCCTGCGATGCCGCAAGAGCGCGCCTGCCGCGGCCGGTCCGCCCGGGAGCGCGCGCAACCGTTTCCGGCGCCGCACCTCCGACGACGCTTGGAGCGCGCTGCATCTGAATGCGAATTATGGCTCTCAATCCACTGAATTGTTGACACTTTCAACGAAAGTTCATGCAGCGCGGCACCGTGCCTACCCGTCTTCTTGCCGCGTGAGCGTGCGGGCCACGGCGTCCTTCCAGCCGGCGTAACGCGCGGCCCGGGTCTCATCGTCCATGGCGGGCTCGAAGCGCCGCTCCAGCGCCCAGCTTTCGGCGAAGCCCTCCATGCCGGGGCAAAGCCCGGCCTCCATGGCCGCCAGCCAGGCGGCGCCGAGCGCCGTGGTCTCGCGGATCTCGGGACGGTCCACCGGGGCGCCGAGGATGTCGGCGAGAAACTGCATGGTCCAGTCGCTGGCGGTCATGCCGCCATCGACCCGCAGCACCTGCCCGGCGCCGGCGCCCTCCCAGTCTGCCCGCATCGCCTCCACGAGATCGCGGGTCTGGAAGCCCACGCTCTCCAGCGCGGCCCGTGCAAGCTCGGCCGGCCCCGTGTTCCGGGTAAGGCCGAACACCGCGCCCCGCGCCTCGGCATCCCACCACGGCGCGCCCAGCCCGGTGAAGGCCGGAACGAGATACAGAGCCTGCTCGGGATCGGCCGCCTCGGCCAGCGCCTGCGTCTCCCCTGCCTCGCGCACGATGCGCAGCCCGTCACGAAGCCACTGGACCACCGCCCCGGCGATGAAGATGGAGCCTTCCAACGCGTAGGTGACCTCGCCCTTGAGCCGGTAGGCGATGGTGCCCAGCATCCGGTTGCGGCTCTGCACCAGCTCGGGGCCGGTGTTGAGCAACGCGAAGCAGCCCGTGCCGTAGGTGGATTTCAGCATCCCGGGCCGAAAACAGGCCTGGCCCAGCGTGGCGGCCTGCTGATCGCCGGCCACGCCGAGAATGGGCAGCGGCTGCCCGAAGAGATCGGGCCGCGTCTCCCCGAAATGGCCCGCGCAATCCCTCACCTCCGGGAGCATCGCCATGGGAATGTCGAGCAGCTTGCAGATCTCGGCGTCCCAGCAGCCTTCACGGATGTTGTAGAGCAACGTGCGGGCCGCGTTGGTGGCGTCGGTCACGTGTGACGCGCCGCCGGTGAGCTTCCAGATCAGGTAGCAGTCGATCGTGCCGAACAGCAGCTCGCCCGCCTCGGCCTTCGCGCGGGCGCCCTCGACGTTGTCGAGCAGCCACTTGAGCTTGGTGGCGCTGAAATAGGGATCGGCCAGCAGCCCCGTGCGCTCGGTGAGCATCGGCTCGAGCCCCTCGGCCCGAAGCCGGCTGCAGAGATCGGCCGTGCGCCTATCCTGCCAGACGATCGCCCTGTGTATGGGGGCACCGGTGGATTTCTCCCATACCACAACGGTTTCCCGCTGGTTGGTGATGCCGATGCCCGCAATATCCCCCGGCCCCAGCCCGGCACGTTCGATGGCGGCCCGGCAGCTTGCCGCCGTGGACGACCAGATGTCGGCGGGGTCGTGTTCCACCCAGCCCGACCGCGGGAAATGCTGCGGGAACTCCTCCTGCGCCATGGCGCGCACCCGCAGACGCGCATCGAAAACGATGGCCCGGCTGGAGGTCGTGCCCTGGTCGATGGCAAGAATGTGCATCTCTCTCTCCCTGTGTCGCGCCCCCCGGGTGTGCCCCGGCCCACCGGCGCTAGCCTGTCTGCGTGGCCCGTTCGCCAGCCATCCAGGCGTCCAGCGCCGCGATCTGCTGCGCATCGAGCCGGAGGCCCAGCTTGGTGCGCCGCCACACGACGTCTTCGGCCGTGCGGGCATACTCGTGCCGCATCAGCCAGCGCACCTCGGCCGCGGTCAGCGTGGCGCCGAAGCCGGGCCCGAGATCCTCCGCCGTCTGTGCCGCGCCCAGCATGAGGGCGGCATCGGTGCCATAGGCGCGCTGCAGCCGCGCCGCCCAGGACTCCGTCAGGAACGGATAGGCGCGCCGCAGCTCGGCGCGGAGCGCCTCCACGCTGTCCACCGGGAAATCGCCGCCCGGAAGCGCCACCCCCGCCGTCCATGGCCCCGTGGCCGCGGGCAGATGGGGCGCGAGCTTTTCCATCGCGGCCTGCGCGAGCTTGCGATAGGTGGTGATCTTGCCGCCGAACACGTTCAGCAGCGGCGCCGCGGCCGTATCGAGCGAGAGCACGTAATCGCGCGTGGCGGCCGTCGCCGAGGTGGCGCCATCGTCGTAGAGCGGCCGCACGCCCGAATAGGTCCAGACGATATCCTCCTCCGTCACCGGGGCCTCGAAGTATTTCGAGGCGAAGGCGCAGAGATAGGCGCGCTCTTCCGGCGTGGCGACGGGGCGCTCGGCCAGATCGGAGTGCTCCGCGTCCGTGGTTCCGATCAACGTGAAATCCTGTTCGTAAGGGATTGCGAATATGATTCTTCCGTCTTCGCCCTGGAAGAAGTAGCAGCGGTCGTGCTCGAAAAGCTTGCGCGTCACGATATGGCTGCCGCGCACGAGGCGGATGCTCTCGGTGGAGTTTACCCCCAGCGTCCGGTTGAGGATGGAGGCCACCCACGGCCCGCCCGCGTTCACCAGCACGCGGGCGCGCACCGTCTCGCGCCGCGCGCCGCCGTCGCGTGCGATGTCCACCTCCCAGCCCTCGGCGCCGCGTCGCGCGCCCACCACCTCGGCACGTGTCATGATCGTGGCGCCCCGCGCCTCGGCGTCCCGGGCGTTGAGCACCACCAGCCGCGAATCCTCCACCCAGCAGTCGGAATACTCGAAGGCCCGCGTGAAGCGATCCTGCAGCGGCACGCCGG
This sequence comes from uncultured Rhodobacterales bacterium, assembly GCA_964466745.1. GTDB lineage: Bacteria > Pseudomonadota > Alphaproteobacteria > Rhodobacterales > Rhodobacteraceae > CAYXOX01. The sequence goes on along the minus strand of CAYXOX010000021.1, from coordinate 23,994 downwards.
CCGGATCCTTGCGCAAATCCAGCGCGCGGGTTCCGGGCAGGATCTCTCGCCCGCCGAGGTGATCGTAGAGAAAGAGGCCGAGCCGGATGAGCCAGGCCGGGCGCCGGCCGCGCATCCACGGCATGACCGCCGTGAGCAGCCGCGAGGAGGGGGTCGTGCTGTCGAAGCGCATGTCGCGGCTGAGGGGAAGCACGAAGCGCATGGGCCAGGCGATATGGGGCATCGCCCGCAGCAGCACCTCCCGCTCGCGCAGGCTCTCGCGCACCAGCCGCACCTCGAAATACTCGAGGTAGCGCAACCCGCCGTGGAAGAGCTTGGTGGAGGCCGAGGAGGTCGCCTCGGCAAGATCCCCCTTCTCGGCCAGCGCCACCCTGAGGCCACGCCCCGCGGCATCGCGCGCGATGCCGCATCCGTTGATGCCGCCGCCGATGACGAAAAGATCGTAGTCGGGTGCTTCGGTCATGGCTCCGCCGCCTCGGTTCGCCCTTGTCTGGCGTGCCGGGGCGGTGCGATCAACCCCGCCGCGCGCCGCGGGCGGCAAATCCCGGTAGCGCTAACCCCGAAAACCGAGGGCGACGACGAATTTTTCCGAGCTGTCGGCCCGGCTGGCCTCCGGTTTCACGTTCACCACCTTGTCGAATCTCTGCTTCAACGCGGTTTGAAGAGAGGATTCAGCGCCTCCGGCCAGCACTTTTGCAACAAATGTGCCTCCGGGGCTCAGAATCTCGAACGCGAGCTGCGCCGCCGCCTCACACAGCGCCACAATGCGCAGGTGATCGGTCTGTTTGTGGCCCGAAGCGCTGGCCGCCATGTCCGACATCACGACATCGGCGGGCCCGTCGAGCCACGCCTTGACCTGCGCGTCGGCATCGTCGGCGAGAAAATCGAGCACGTGCAGGTCCGCACCGGGGATCGGCTCGACGGGCTTGAGATCGAGCCCCAGCACCCGCCCCGTGGGCTGCCCCGCCCGCTCGCCGAGGGCATTGACCCGCGCCACTGCGACCTGGCTCCAGCCGCCCGGCGCGCAACCGAGATCGACCACCCGCGCACCGGGAACGAGAAAGCCGAAGCGATCGTCGAGTTCGAGGATCTTGTAGGCCGCGCGCCCGCGGTAGCCCTCGGCCTTGGCGCGTTTCACGTAAGGGTCGTTGAGCTGGCGCTCCAGCCAGCGGGTGGAGGAGAGCTTGCGCCCCCGCGCCGTCTTGACCTTCACCCGGAGGTCGCGCTGGCCGCGCCCCGAACCCGGACCCTGACGCGGCATCAGGCGCCCCCTTCCGAAAGCACGCCGTCGGCGCTCATCTGCGCGTAGAGCAGCCCCTCGCGCAGGCCGCGATCGGCCACGGAGAGCCTGTCTGTCGGCCACAGGCGGAGAAGCGCCTGCAGGATCGCCGAGCCCGACATGATGAGGGCCTGCCTGTCCCGCCCGATGCGCGGGTCGGTCCGGCGCCCGTCGGGGCCGAGGGCAAGGTAATCGCGGATCACCCTGTCGATCTGGTCGGAGGTCATGCGCAAGCCGTCCACCTTCGCCCTGTCGTAGCGGCGCAGGCCGAGATGCGAGGCCGCGAGCGTGGTCACGGTGCCCGATGTGCCGATGATCTGGAAGCCCTCCCGGGCCTGCTCGGAGGCGTAGGGGGAGAAATCGGCGAGCTGTTCCTCGAAATACCAGCTCATCAGCGCGAACTGCGCCGCGTCGTCTTCCACGTCATGGAACTGGTCGCGCAGGGTTGCCACGCCGAGGGGCACCGAGATCCAGTCCACCACATGGGCGGCATGGGGCGCGCTGGGCGCCGGCGCGAATCCCGCGTGCAACCGCATGATCGCCCGCGAACGCTCGGCGCTCGGAACATGACGCAGATCGATCCACACCAGCTCCGTCGATCCGCCGCCGATATCGACGACGAGAAGCTGCTCGGTCTTCGGCGAAACGAGCGGCGCGCAGGAGACGACGGCGAGGCGCGCCTCCTCCTCGGGCTTGATGATCTCGAGTTCCAGCCCGGTTTCGCGGCGCACCGCGGCGATCAGCTCGGCCCCGTTGCGCGCGCGCCGGCAGGCCTCCGTCGCCACCAGCCGCATTCGCCGCACCTTGTGACGTGCGAGCTTCTGCCGGCAGATCCGCATCGCCTGCACCGTGCGCGCCATGGAGGCGCGCGAGAGCAGGCCCGAGCGTTCGAGCCCCGCGCCAAGCTTTACGGCCTTGGAAAAGCTGTCCACGACATGAAACTGCGCACCGCGCGGCTGCGCGATGAGCATGCGACAACTGTTCGTGCCGAGATCCAGTGCCGCGTAGAGCTCGGCCGGATCTGGCAGGGGCGGCGCGGGGAGTTCGACCGCATCAGGGAGCGCGCCCGCACCTTCGGAGCGCCTGGGCGCCATGGGAAACGCCCTCCAATTCGAGTTGAAGGGCAATCTAGGCGCCCGCCCGCCCCGGCGCAAGCGCCGTGCATGGGGCATGGCTCAAGATGGTGTTGAGAATTTCGGGAAAACAACGGGCTTTCTCCGGGCGCGGCCGCGGGATAGACGAACATGCCGCCTCGCCGCCCCTGCGCCGCGCCGCGCGGTCGCTGAACGGGAGATCGGGCTAGGATGCACGAGGTGACCATCGTCTACTGGCGGGACATCCCGGCACAGGTGATCGTCGGCAGGGGCCGGCGCGCCGTCAAGCGCGTGCTTCCCGAGCGCTTCGAACAGGCGATCGACCGTGCCGCGATGGTCTCCGGCGCATCGGGGACCGACGCTTATCTCGCCGAGTGGCGGCGCGCGGCGGCGGGCCCTGCCGAGGGGGAGCCCGAGGCGCTTGCCGAGGCCGAGGCCGCGCGGCTCGACGCCGCCTACGACCGCGATCGCCTTGCCGCCCTCGCCCGCGCCGGCGGCCGGGCATGACGGGCGAACCCGCCGCCCCCAACCGCCCCCACCCCATGAGAGGAGCCTGCCCGTGGCCCGCACCGTGATCGAATCGAAGTCGAAGCCCGTCGTGATCGGCTTCGACGAGCCGTTCTGCGTGATCGGCGAGCGCATCAATCCCACCGGGCGCAAGCGCCTCGCTGCCGAGTTGGAGGCCGGAGATTTCTCCACCGTGGAGGCCGACGCGCTGGAGCAGGTGGCCTGCGGGGCGATGGTCCTCGATGTGAACGCCGGCGTCGTCTACAACTCGAACCCCGATCCGAACGAAACCGAACCGCCCCTGATGCGGCGGATGATCGAGCTTGTTCAGGGGCTCGTCGACGTGCCGCTGTGCATCGACAGCTCGGTGCCCGGCGCGCTCGAAGCCGGGCTCGAGGCGGCCGAGGGCCGCCCGTTGCTCAACTCCGTAACCGGCGAGGAGGAACGGCTGGAGGCGATCCTGCCGCTGGTCAAGAAGTACAACGTGCCGGTCGTGGCGATCTCCAACGACGATACCGGGATCAGCGAGGATCCCGAGGTGCGCTTCGCGGTTGCCAAAAAGATCGTTGAGCGTGCCGCCGATTTCGGCATCCCGGCGCACGACATCGTGGTGGACCCGCTGGTCATGCCGGTGGGCGCCATGGCGACAGCCGGCCGCCAGGTGTTCGCGCTGGTGCGCAAGCTGCGCGCGGAGCTGGGCGTGAACACCACCTGCGGGGCGTCGAACATCTCGTTCGGGCTGCCGCACCGGCACGGGGTGAGCATGGCCTTTTTGCCCATGGCGATCGGCGCGGGCATGACCTCGGCGATCATGAACCCCACCCGCGCCGGCGAGATGGAAGCCATCCACGCCGCCAACCTGCTGATGGACCACGATCCGAACGGCGCGGCCTGGATCGGCTTCGCCCGCGTGCTCGAGGCGATGAAGTCCGGCGCGAGCTTCGCGGAGGCGCAGGCAGCTGCCGCCGCGGGCGGCGGGCGGGGCGGCCGCCGCGGGGGGCGGCGCGGCCGCAGCGCCTGAGCCGCGCCCTGCCCTGGGCTCACGTCATCCCCGTGCGATCCGCGGCGACGGGGTCGCGGTGCGCCCACGGCCGGAAAGCCTCGGCGCGTGAGATGCGTGGCCGCCGCGCAGGCGGCCTCAGCCGGGCTTGCCGAGCCTTGCGATGAGGCTCGAGGTGTCCCAGCGGCCCCCGCCCATGCCCTGCACGTCCTTGTAGAACTGGTCCACCAGCGCGGTGACGGGCAGCGAGGCCCCGAGCTCGTCGGCCGCGGCAAGACAGATGGCGAGATCCTTGCGCATCCAGTCAACAGCGAACCCGTGGTCGAAATGACGCTCGAGCATGGTGCCATGGCGGTTGACCATCTGCCACGAGCCCGCGGCCCCCTGGGAGATCACCTCCACCACGGCGCGCCCGTCGAGCCCCGCCTTCTCGCCGAAGGCGAGCGCCTCCGAAAGGCCCTGCAACAGCCCGGCGATGCAGATCTGGTTGACCATCTTCGTGAGCTGCCCCGCGCCGCTCGCCCCCATCCTCCGGCAGATGCGTGCATAGGCGTCCATCACCGGCTCGGCGCGCGCGTAGGCCGCCTCCTCGCCGCCGCACATGATGGAAAGCTGGCCGTTCTCCGCGCCGGCCTGCCCGCCCGAGACCGGCGCGTCGACGAAGCTCACCTGCCGCTCGGCCGCCGCCGCGTGAAGCTGCCGGGTGACCTCGGCGGAAACGGTGGTGTGGTCCACGAAGACGGCCCCCGGGGCCATCGCGCCGAGCGCACCCTCCGCCCCGAGGCAGACCGCGCGCAGATCGTCGTCGTTGCCGACGCAGGCCATCACGAAATCGACGCCGCGCGCGGCATCGGCCGGGGTCGGTGCGCTGCGCCCGCCGAGCTCGGCCACCCAGGCCTCGGCTTTCGCCGCCGTGCGGTTGTAGACGCAGACGTCATGGCCGGCAGCCCGAAGGTGCCCCGCCATGGGGTATCCCATCGTCCCCAGTCCCAGGAATGCGCAAGTGGCCATGGCGGTCGCTCCCCGTTGCTCTCTTCGGCGATTGGCCCTACCTAACGGTCCGGTCTGGCGCGTCAACAATCGCTTGTGGGAGGGCTCATGGGCCTCGTGTTCCGATGGCTCCTGAGGATCGCGTCCGGGCTCATCGTCCTGATCTGCGCCGCGGTCGCGCTCACGGTGTACTTCGCCACCCGCTCGCTGCCCGAGTATTCCGGCGCGCGCAGCGTGGAGGGGCTCGAGGCGCCGCTCGAGATCGTACGCGACGCCGCCAACGTGCCCCACATCTTCGGCCAGGGCGATGCCGATGTCTTCTTCGGCCTCGGCTACGCCCATGCCCAGGACAGGCTCTGGCAGATGATCACGCTGCGGCGCACCGCGCAGGGCCGGCTCTCGGAGCTCTTTGGCCCGCGCACGCTGCAGACCGACGCGCTGGTGCGCCGGTTCGATCTCTACGGGCTGGCGGTGGCCTCCGTCTCGGCCCAGGACGCCGAGACGACCGCCGCCCTCGAGGCCTATGCCGACGGGGTGAACGCCCGTCTGCGCGAACTGGCCGAGGGCGGCCAGGGGCGCGGCGCGCCGGAAATGTTCCTCTTCCCCCATGCGATCGCGCCCTGGCAGCCGGCCGACAGCATCGCCGTCGTCAAGCTCCTCGCGCTCCAGCTGTCCTCGCACCTGCGCACGGAGGTCCTGCGCGCGCAGCTCTCGCTGATCCTGCCGCCCGAACGGCTGCGCGACATCCTGCCCGACGCCCCCGGCAGCGGCGTCGCCGCCCTGCCCGACTATGCCGCGGTGATGCCCGGCACCTCGCCCGAAACCCTGCTCGCCGCGGTTGCGCGCCGGGGGGAGGCGGACAGGCCCGCCCCCATGTTCTTTCCCGTCGCGCCCCGGGGGCTTGCCGGCGCCTCGAACGCCTGGGCCGCCGCTCCGGCCCGCTCCGCCGCCGGCGGCACGCTTCTGGCCAGCGATCCGCACCTGGGGTTCTCCGCACCGACCATATGGTACCTCGCCCGGCTCGAGCTGGAGGCCGGCGGCGTGATCGGCGGCACAATCCCCGGCGTACCCGTGGTGATGAACGGCCGCAGCGAGAAGCTGGGCTGGGCCATCACCTCCTCCTACCTCGACGATACCGACGTGCTGATGGAGGAGCTTCACCCCGAGGATCCCACCCGCTATCGCGGTCCCGCGGGCTGGGAAAGCTTCCGCACCCGCCAGAGCATCGTCGAGGTGAAGGATGACGAGCCCCTCACTCTCACCCTGCGCTGGAGCGCGAACGGCCCGATCCTGCCGCCCGACGCCTTCGATCTCGGCACCGTCACCCCCCGGGGGCATGTCCCGGCCATCGCCTGGACGGCGCTCTCGGCGGCCGACACCACGCTCTCGGCGGCCATGGCCCTGATGCGCGCCGGCTCGGTGACCGAGGCGCTGGCCGCCACAGACCGCTACGTGGCGCCCTCGCAGGTGCTCACGCTCGCCGACGAGACGCAGATCGCCCTTGCCCTCGTCGGCGCCATGCCCCGGCGTGCCGCGGGGCATGCCACGCGCGGGCGCATGCCGGCCCTCGGCTGGTCGCCCGAGAACCGCTGGCGGGGAATGCTGCCGGCCGGCGCGGCCCCGCGGTTCGTGAACCCCGAGGGCGGCATCCTCGGCAACACCAACAACAAGCTCGTCGACCGCCCCTTCCCGCGCCACCTGTCCTGGGACTGGGGCGACAGCCAGCGCATCCAGCGCTGGGAACGGCTCATGCAGAGCCGGCAGGTCCACACCCGCGAGAGCTTCGTCGAGGCCCAGCTCGATACCGTCTCCGTCACGGCGCGCACGCTTCTGCCGCTCGTCGGGGCCGAGCTCTGGTTCACGGGGGAGGCCGCGCCGTCGGAGACCCCCGAGGGGCGCCGCCGGCAGGCGCTGGCGCTGCTGGCCGACTGGAACGGCGAGATGAACGAGCACCTCCCCGAGCCGCTGCTCTACGCGGCCTGGATGCGCGCCCTGCAGGACAGGCTGATTCGCGACGAGCTCGGCCCGCTGGCGCGCGCGTTCACCCATCTCGAGCCGCTCTTCGTGGAGCGCGTGTTCCGCGACGTCGACGGCGCGTCGGCCTGGTGCGACGTCATCCAGTCCTCCCCGCGGGAGAGCTGCGCCGAGATCGCACGGCTGGCGCTCGACGACGCGCTGGTCGAGGTCGCCGAACGCCACGGCAGCGCGCTCGAAAGCCTGCGCTGGGGCGACGCCCACGAGGCGTCCCACGATCATCCCGTGCTGGGCGACATCCCGATCCTGCGCTGGATCGTCAACATCCGCCAGTCCACCTCGGGCGGCGACAACACGCTGATGCGCGGCGCCACCTCGGGCCGGGAGCCCCACCCGTTCCGCAACGTGCACGGTGCAGGCTACCGCGGTGTCTACGATTTCGCCGATCCCGACAGCTCGGTCTTCGTGACCGCCACCGGCCAGTCCGGTCACCCGCTGTCGCGCCACTACGACGATCTCGGGGAACGATGGCGGCGCGGCGAATACGTGCCGATGTCGCTCGACCGCGGGCTCGCGCGGGCCGCGGCGGTCGGCATCACCACGCTCACGCCCCGCTGAGCGGGGCCGCTGCCGTGCCAGGATCCGCCCCCATGCCGCACAGGCAGCGCGGGGGGCGGACACCCTTGGTGGACCGCGCCGCCCGGCGGCGGCGGCCCGGACCCGGCACCCCCGCATCCGTCCGGGAGGTCCGTCCGGCCGCACCGCCCCGCCCGGTCGCGCCAGGAGGCGGCGGACCCGCAGGCCCCCGCGCCCGGCCCTCTGTCATCATGGCCGAAATACTCCGGGGGTCCGGGGGCGGCTCCCACGGCGCGCGCCACCCGCGCGCAGGCCCGGTCCTCAGCCCGCGGCGGCAGCCATGAGCCGGTAGGTGAGCTGGGCCGCGGTGAAGGGCCAGGCCGCGGCGCCGTCCGGCGCCAGCTCCACCACGTCGATCCCGGCGCAGCGGCGGCCGTCCAGAGCATGCTCCACCAGATGCAGCGCCTGGTAGAAGGACAGCCCGCCGGGCACGGGCGTGCCCGTGGCCGGCATCACCGCCGGATCGAGGCCGTCCACGTCGAAGCTCACGTAGACGTCCCGGGGAAACCTCTCCGGCAGGTCCACCTCGTGGCGGCCCTCGGTGACGAGGCGCTCGGCATCCACGTGGAACACGCCGAGCCGCCGGCGCAGCGCCTCCTCCTCGCCGCAGAGCGCGCGCACCCCGAACTGCGCCAGCGCCATGCCCTCCTCCTCGGCCAGCAGCTGCATCACCGAGGCATGGGAATGCCGCTCGCCGCGGTAGGCCCGGCGCAGGTCGGCGTGGGCGTCGATCTGGACGATTCCCAGCGGCCGCCCCAGCGCCCGCGCCACCCCGAGCGCCGCGCCGTAGGTGAGCGCGTGCTCTCCGCCCAGGGAGACCGGCACGGCCCCTGCCCGCACCGCGGCCTCGGTCCGGGCGGCGATGCGCTCCATCACCTCCGGCAGCGGCCCCGTGCAGTCCACCGCCGGTTCGGTCAGGATGCCCCTGGCGCAGGGCTCGCGCCCGGCGGTGCGCCGCTCGAGTTCCACGGAGGCCTCGAGGATCGCCGCCGGGCCCGCCGCCGTGCCCGAGCCCCAGGACACCGTCCGCTCCAGCGGCACGGGGATCACGCGGAAGCGCGCGTCCGGCCCGCGCTCGGCGTCGCTCAGCTCGCCCTCGAGGAAATGGGTCATGACAGCCGGTCCCGGAACGACTCGTAGCCGAAGCTGCGCACGATCCTAAGCGCGTCGGTGCGGCTGTTCCACAGCGCGATCGAAGGCAGCGGCACCCCGTTGAAGGTGTTGGTCTTGACCATCGAATAGTGCGCCTGGTCGAGAAAGGCGATGCGCGTGCCCGGCTCCGGCCTTTGCGCGAAGGTGTAATCGCCGATCACGTCGCCCGCCAGGCAGGACGGCCCGCCGATGCGGTGCAGGGTGCCGGCCCCGGGCTCGCCGAGGAGCGCGGGCCGGTAGGGCGCCTCGATCACGTCGGGCATGTGGCAGGTGGCAGAGAGATCGCAGATCGCGATGGGCATGCCGTTGTCGATCACGTCGAGGATCTCGCCCACGAGGATGCCCGCGTCCAGCGCCACTGCCTCCCCCGGTTCGAGGTAGATCTCCAGCCCCGTGCGGGCGCGCAGCCCGCGCAGGAAGGACACGAGGCCGGCCCGGTCGTAGTCGGCGCGCGTGATGTGGTGGCCGCCGCCGAGATTGAGCCACTTCAGCCGCGGCAGGAACGGGGCCAGCACGGGCTCGGCCGCCGCCCATGTCCGGGCCAGGGGCGCGAAGCCCTGCTCGCAGAGCGTGTGCATGTGCAGCCCGTCCACGCCTTCGAGCATCTCCGGGGTGAGCTGCGAGATGGGCGTGCCGAGCCGCGAGAACGGCGCGCAGGGATCGTAGCGCGGGATCTCGCCTTCGGAGTGCTCGGGGTTCACCCTGAGCCCCACCGACACCGGCCGGCCATGGGCGCGCACGGCGGGAAGGAAGCGCGCCTTCTGCGCCGGGCTGTTGAAGATCACGTGGTCGGACAGATCGAGAATCGCCTGGAACTCCGATGGCTTGTAGGCCGTGCTGAAGGTCGCGACCTCGCCGCCGTAAGCCTCGCGCCCGAGCCGCGCTTCGTGCAGCCCGCTCGCGCAGGTCCCGGCCAGATGGCGCGCCACCAGCGGGCCCAGCGACCACATGGAGAACGCCTTCAGCGCGGCGAGCACATGGGCGCCGGACTGCTCTGCCACATCGGCGAGGATCTGCAGGTTCCTCTCCACCGCCGCCTCGTCGACCACGAAGCAGGGGCTCGGGACCCGCGCGAGGTCGAACCCGGCGAAGGCCCCCGCCCCGCCGGCGCGCGTCTCCATCATCGTCGCCTGTGCCGTCACCCCGGCTAGAACTCCACCGGGCCGTCGAGCGGCACCACCGTCCACGGCAAACCCTGGGTGTTGAGCATCTCCATGAACGGATCGGGATCGAGCTCTTCCATGTTCCACACGCCCGGTGCCGCCCAGTGCCCCTGCAGCACCATGGCCGCCCCGATCATGGCGGGAACCCCGGTGGTGTAGCTCACCGCCTGGCTGCCCACCTCGCGGTAGCATTCCTCGTGATCGCAGATGTTGTAGATGTAGTAGGTCTTTTCCTCGCCGTCGCGGCTGCCGGTGACGATATCCCCGATGCAGGTCTTGCCGCGGGTGAGCGCGCCGAGATCGCCCGGGTCGGGCAGCACCGTCTTGAGGAATTGCAGCGGGATGATCTCGCGGCCCTCGTGCAGCACCGGCTCGATGGAGGTCATCCCGACGTTCTGCAGCACGGTGACGTGCTTGATGTACTCGTCGCCGAAGGTCATCCAGAACCGGGCCCGCTCGATCTCGGGAAAATGCGTCACGAGGCTTTCCAGCTCCTCGTGGTACATCAGGTACATGTTGCGCACGCCCACCCCGGGGAAATCGAACGGCACCTTGCGCGACATCGCCGGGCTCACCTGCCAGGCCCCGTCCTCCCAGTGCCGCACCTCGGCGGTGACCTCGCGGATGTTGATCTCGGGGTTGAAGTTGGTGGCGAAGGCCTGCCCGTTGTCCCCCCCGTTGCAATCGAGGATGTCGATGGTGCGGATCGCGTCGAGCTTGTGCTTGCGCAGCCAGGTGGCGAAGACGGAGGTCACCCCGGGATCGAAGCCCGAGCCGAGGATCGCCGGCAGGCCCGCCTCGCGGAACCTTTCGCGGTAGGCCCACTGCCAGCGGTATTCGAATTTCGCCTCGTCCTCGGGCTCGTAATTGGCGGTGTCGAGATAGGGAACGCCGGCTTCGAGGCAGGCATCCATCAGCTTCAGATCCTGGTAGGGGAGCGCGAGGTTGACGAGGATGTCGGCCTTTGTGCTGCGCAGAAGGTCGACAACGGCGCCCACGTCCATCGCGTCCACCTGCGCGGTGGCGATCTGCACGCCGGTGCGCTCCTTCACCGAGGCAGCGATCGCCTCGCAGCGCGCAAGCGTGCGGGAGGCCACCGTGATCTCGGTGAAGATCCCGGGATTCATCGCCATCTTGTGTACCGAGGCCCAGGCCACCCCGCCCGCGCCGATCACCAGTGTCTTGCCCATCGCCCGTCTCCCTGACTTCCGGTCATTCATAGTAGGTGTAGCCGTTGAGGCTCTCGCGGTAGGTCGCCAGCAGAGCGCGACGCTCGGCCGCCGCGATCCGGCCGGCGCTCGTGGCCTCGTCGACGAAGCGGCGGAACGCGGCGATGCAATCGCTCGGGTCGTATTCCACGTAGGCGAGCACCTCGGCGATGCTGTCGCCCTCCTGCTCGTGGATCAGATCGAAACCGCCGTCGTCGCGCAGCGCGATGGTGGCGACCGAGGTGTCGCCGAAGAGGTTGTGCAGATCGCCCAGGGTCTCCTGGTAGGCCCCCACGAAGAAAACGCCGATGTAGTAGGGCGTTGCCTCGGGAAGCGAATGCACCGGCAGCGCGTGCGCCTCGCCCTCGCCGAGGATGAACCTGTCGATCTTGCCGTCGCTGTCGCAGGTGATGTCGGCGAGAACGGCGTGCCTGTCGGGCACCTTGTCCAGCATCTGCAGCGGCATCGCCGGGTGCAGCTGGTCGATCGCCCAGACATCGGGAAGCGACTGGAAGAGCGAGAAGTTGCAGTGGTAGATGTCGGCCCCGGCGCCTAGCTCGGAGCGTATCTCGCTGCCCACCCCGTCTTCGGCCGCGAGCGCCCGCAGCCGCGTCATCAGCGCAAGGTAGAGCCGCTCGGCCCGGGCCATCTGGCGCAGCCCCACGTGACCCCGGCGGAAGAGCGCGCGCAGCTCGTTGCGGTAGAAACTCGCGTCGTTCCAGCATTCCTGGAGCCGCGACGGCTCCAGATAGCCCGCCACCGCCGCCAGATCGGCCACGAGGTGATGGTCGTCCGGCTCTGGCGCGGGCGCCTCGGCCGCGTCGAAGAGCGTGGCCTCGAGCACGTCGAACACCAGCATCGAGGAGGTGGCCGTGATCGCCCGCCCGCTCTCGGTGACGAGAACGGGATGATCGATGCCCGCCTCGTCCATCGCGTAGCCCACCATCTCCACGATGTTCGCGGCATACTCGGCCGCGGTGTAGTTGATGGAGTTCTCGGTCGCGCGCTTCTCGCCGGTGTAGTCCACACCGAGGCCGCCGCCGAGATCGAGATGGGTGAGCGGCACGCCCTCCCCGGCAAGCTCGGTGAAATACCGGCAGGCCTCGGCGACGGCGCGGCGCACGTCGTTCACGTCGGGCACCTGGCTGCCGAGATGGGAGTGCTGCAGCTTGAGGCAATGCAGCAGGTTCGCCGCGCGCAGACGGTCGATCACCTCCACGAGCTGGTCGGTGGTCATCCCGAAGGTCGAACGGTCGCCCGAGCTTTCGGCCCACGCCCCGCCCACCTTCTGCGTCAGCTTCACGCGCACGCCCAGCATGGGTTCCACGTCGAGTCCGGCGCACACCTCGATCACCGTCGCCACCTCGCGGGGGCTTTCCAGCACGATCACGGTGTTGAAGCCCAGCTTGCGAGAGAGCACGGCAAGGCGGATGAACTCCGCGTCCTTCACCCCGTTGCACACCAGCAGCGCCTCGGAGGGCAGCCGGTGGGAAAGCGCCATCACCAGTTCGGGCTTCGAGCCGGCCTCGAGCCCGAAGTGCCAGGGCGTGCCCGTTTCCACGATCCGGGAGACGACCTGCGCCTGCTGGTTCACCTTGATGGGAAACACGCCGCGGTAGGCGCCTCGGTAGCCGGTGCGGGCGATGGCCTCGGCGAAGGCGCGGTTCAGTTCGGCGATCTCGTGATCGAGGTAGTCGGCCACGCGCAGCACCATGGGCACGGGAATGCCGCGCTGGCCGAGATCGGCGATGATGGCCGGCAGGCTCACTGCCGGCGCCTCGGGGCGAGCGGGGTTGCGCAGCCCGAGATCACCAGAGGGCATGACCTCGAAGAAGCCGTGCCCCCAGCGGTCGGCCCCGTAAAGACGCGCGGCCGCATGCTCGGCGCCGGGCTGGGACGCGACGCCGACGGCAGCTCCGGACGGGGCTGCGGGCAGTTCTGTGGTAACGGTCACGGAGGGTTTCCTCGTTGGCCTACGACTGGGGGCGGGGAAGCGGGGCAAGCGGCGGCGGGATGCTCTCGCCGCGAGCGATAGTGCCCGCCGCGCCGCGTCGCAACCCGCGTCGCGGCGGGTGCCACGAATTGGCGCGGCCCCGCCGGCCCCGACCCTGCAAATTCGCACAGGTCGCTTGCGGTGGTCCGGCTTGGCCGCGCAGGCCGGCACCGCTATCTGGCAGACAAGCGCGGCCTTGCCGCACCCCGCAAACGTTGAACGGAGCACACCATGCCTCGCCACATCCCCGGACTGCACCACGTCACCGCGATCTCCGGCCCGCCGCAGCGGAACGTCGACTTCTACACCGGCACACTGGCGCAGCGGCTGGTGAAGAAGACGGTGAACTTCGACGATCCGGGCACCTATCACCTCTACTACGGCGACCGGGCGGGAAGCCCCGGCACGATCCTCACCTTCTTTCCCTTCGCCAATGCCGGCGCGGGCCGGGCCGGGCCGGGCATGGCGAGCGCCTACGCCTATGCCGTGCCGGCCGGCGGGTTCGACGCGTGGGTGGAGCGGCTCGCAGGCTCGGGCGCGGTCACCGAAGGGCCCACCGAGCGGTTCGGGGCCCGCGTGCTGACGGTACGTGACCCCGACGGCGCGCCGGTGGAGCTGGTGGAAACCGGGCGGGACAGCGAGGAGCCGCTGGACGGTTTCCACTCCGTCACGCTCTGGGTGAACGATATCGCGCCGACCGCCCGGCTTCTGACCGACGTCTTCGGCTACGCCGAGCAGGACAGCGAAACCGCCGGCGGCGGAGAGCGCCTGCGGCTGGTGGTGCCCGGCGGCGCGCGGGCCGCCGTGGTCGACGTGATGCGCCGCGACGATGCCCGCCCCGGCCGGCCCGGCGCCGGCACCATTCACCACGTCGCATTCCGGGCCGAGACCCGCGAGGCACATGCCGCGTGGCGCGAGGCCGTCCGCTCGGCCGGGTTCGACGTCACCCCCGTGATCGACCGGCAGTATTTCGATGCCATCTACTTCCGCGAACCCGGCGGCATCCTCTTCGAGATCGCGACCGATCCACCGGGCTTCGCCCGCGACGAGCCGGTGGAGCACCTCGGCGAAAAACTCATGCTGCCCGAGCGTTACGAGGGGATGCGCAGCCAGATCGAGGCCCATCTTCCGCCGCTCGAGGTAACGGCGTGAGCGAGGCGTCGCACGCCGCGACCCTCCTGCGTGCGGGCCCTCCCGGCGGCGAGGCCCGCGCCGGGCTCGTGCTGGCGCACGGCCGGGGCGGAACCGCCGAAGACATCCTGACCCTCGGCACCGCGCTGGGCCATGGCGATATCGCGCTGGCCGCGCCGCAGGCGCCCGGCAACAGCTGGTGGCCCACCTCCTTCCTCGCGCCCCACGCCCGGATGGAAGCGCCGCTGGAGGCTGCCCTTGCCGCGATGGACGCCGCGGTGGCCGCGCTCGAGACCGAAGGTCTCGCGCGCGCTTCCATCGCGGTGGCAGGCTTCTCGCAAGGGGCATGCCTCGCGCTGGAATGGGCCGCCCGCCGGGGCGGACCGCTGGCCGGGGCCTTCGGGTTCTCGGGCGGGCTCGTCGGCACCGGCGATGCCGGCGGCCCCGGGCTGGAGGCGCTCTACGACCACGGCGAGAAGCGATTCGACTATTCCGCGCGCCTCGACGGCATCCCGGTGTGGATCTCGGTCCACGAGACCGATCCCCACATACCGCTGGCCCGGGTGGCCCGCAGCGCCGAGGTCTTCGCCGGCGCCGGCGCGCAGGTTGCCCGGCACACCGCGCCCGGGGCGGGCCACACCGTGTTCGCCGAGGATATCGCCGCCCTGCAAGCGGCGCTCGCTCCCGCCTGAGGCAGGCAAGGCGCCCCGCGCCGCGCTGCCGCTCAGCGCACCGGGCGGGCTCGCGGCTTGCACTTTGCGACCGCTTCTCGATACTCGCCGGCAGTGCACGAGATACACAGGGAGTTCATCATGTCTATCCGCATACCCGCGCTGGCGGCGGCCCTCCTGGCCACCACTGCGCTCTCGGCCTCCGCGGAAACGCTGCGCTGGGCCCGTACCGGCGACAGCCTCACGCTCGATCCGCATGCCCAGAACGAGGGGCCGACCCACACGCTCGCCCACCAGATCTACGAGCCGCTCATCATCCGCGACGTCACCGGCGCCTTCGAGCCCGCGCTCGCCACCGAATGGGCGCCCTCCACCGAGGATCCCAACGTCTGGACCTTCACCCTGCGCGAGGGCGTGACCTTCCACGACGGCTCGCCCTTCACCGCGGAGGACGTGCTCTTCTCCTTCGAGCGCGCCAAGACGCCCGACAGCGACATGAAGGAGCTGATCAACTCGGTGGTCGAGATCCGCGCGGTCGGCGATTACACCGTGGAGTTCGTGACCGACGGGCCCAACCCGATCCTGCCGGCCAACCTGACGAACCTCTTCATCATGGACAAGGGCTGGGCCGAGGCGAACAACGCCGTCGACGTGCAGGATTACGAGGGCGGCGAGAGCACCTTCGCGGCCACCAACGCCATGGGCACCGGCCCGTACAAGCTGGTCAGCCGCGAACCCGACGTGCGCACCGTCCTGCAGATCAACGAGGATTACTGGGGCAAGGACCAGTTCCCGATGGAGGTGACCGAGGTCATCTTCACCCCGATCCAGAACGCCGCCACCCGCGTTGCCGCGCTGCTTTCCGGCGAGGTCGACTTCATCCAGGACGTGCCGGTGCAGGATCTCGGCCGGGTCGCCGCGGCCGACGGGCTGGTGGTGAAGACCGCGCCCCAGAACCGGGTGATCTTCTTCGGCATGAACCAGGGCGCCGATGATCTCGAGTCCGACAACGTCGAGGGCGCGAACCCGCTCGCGGACGTGCGCGTGCGCCGCGCGATGAACCTCGCCATCGACAGGGACGCCATCCAGCAGGTGGTGATGCGCGGCCAGTCGGCCCCGGCCGGCATGATCGCGCCGCCCTTCGTGAACGGCTGGACGGCCGAGATGGATGCCGAGGCCGCCACCGATCTCGAAACCGCGCGGGCGCTGATGGAAGAGGCCGGCTACGGCGACGGCTTCACCATCCGCCTCGATTGCCCGAACGATCGCTACATCAACGACGAGGCGATCTGCCAGGCCACGGTGGGCATGCTCTCGCAGATCGGCATCACGGTGAACCTCGATGCCAAGACCCGGGCGCAGCATTTCCCCCTCATCCAGAACGCGGAAACCGATTTCTACATGCTGGGCTGGGGCGTGCCGACCTATGACAGCGAGTACATCTTCAACTTCCTCGTGCACAGCCGCAGCTCCGACATCGGAACCTGGAACAACACCGGCTTCTCCGACGCCGAGCTCGACGCCAAGATCGTGAGCCTCGCCTCCAACACCGATCTGGCCTCCCGCAACCAGGACATAGCCGATATCTGGCGCGTGGTGCAGGACGAGGTGGTCTACCTGCCGGTTCACCACCAGGTGCTGAACTGGGGCATGAAGGAAGGCGTGGGCATCGAGGTCGATCCCGAGGACCAGCCCAAGATCAAGTACTTCACCATGAACTGAGGCGAAAATTCGCTGAGTTTCCGAAGCGCCCCGGCACAGCGGCCGGGGCGCTTTTCTGTTTTCCGGCTCGCTCCTGCGGTGCGTCACATTCCGCGCACCCAGGTTCCACGCCCCAGTTTCGGCGCGCTGGAGGCGCCGTGGGGCGCGCCGCCGGACGGCGCTGCCAAGCGTGACATCCTGACGCGCAACGCGAGAACCCGCCGAGCCGTCGCGCGATTTCGGCAAGGGCCCGCGGGCCGGTTTTGCCCCGCACAGCCGCGTTGATAGTTCGTGGAGAGCCGCGCAGGTTTCCCGCGGCCGAACGAAAACGAGGAAAGGAAAGCAGATGAAACAGTCCGATTTCTTGCGCGGCGTGGTCGTCTCCGCAGCGGTCGCCCTGGCCGCCCCCGCGGCGGTCCTGGCCCAGACAGCGCAACCCGCCCCATCCGTCGAGGAAGTCTCCGGCCAGGAGATAGAGGCCTTCGTGGTCGCGTACCACTCCGTCGCCGAGATCGACGCCGAATACGCTCCCCGGTTTGCCGATGCTTCGGACGAGGGCGAGTTGCAGTCCCTGCAGGAAGAAGCCCAGCGCGAGATGACGGAGGCCGTCGACGAAACCCCGGGCATCAGCGTGCAGCGGTACGTTGAGATTCTGACGCTGGCCCGGGCCGATCCGGAGTTTGGCGCCCGGATCGTTGACCTGATCGAGCGCTGATCGCGGCGTCGCGGCGCCTCTCGGGACTGCGAGGGGCGCCGAATGCCCGCTGCGGCGGGCAGAGCGAATGCGGCCACGGCGTTGCGCCCGGCGGGTCTCACCGCCCAGAGAAGCCCCGGCGCGGCCACGGCCGGTTTCGCCTGACGTGGCGCGTCGCAGCTTGACAGGCCGGCCGATCCGTTGGCCGATGTGCCTCGGGACACACCCGGGGGACAAGGCATGCACATCGCGGTGATCGGGGCCGGCGGCATCGGCGGCTATGTCGGGGCGCGCCTCGTTGAGGCCGGCGAAGAGGTCACGCTCATTGCGCGCGGGCGGCACCTGGCCGCGATCCGCGCGAACGGCCTACGGGTGGATAGCCCCCTCGGCAACGCCCATGTCCGCCCGCGCCTCGCCACCGACGCGCCCGCCGCGGCGGCCCCGGCCGATGTCATCCTCTTCACGGTGAAGCTTCCCGATCTCGATGCCGCCGCCCGCGCGGCACGGCCGCTGGCGCATGCCGGCACGCGCATCGTGGCGCTGCAGAACGGCGTGGACGCCCGCGGCATCCTTTCCGCCCACTACCCGGCGGAGAGCATCGCCCAGGGCGTGATCTACCTCGCCGCCTACATCACCGCGCCCGGCGTGATCGGCACGCCGGGCGGCAAGCACCAGATGATCGTGGATTCGCTCGGAGGCGATGCCGTTCTCGGCGGGTTCTTCGATGCCATCGACCGTGCGGTGGCCATCGATGTTGCGCGTGATGCGCAGTCCGACGTCACGGTCTGGCAGAAATTCACCGCGCAGGCCTCCATCGCCGCCGTCACCTCGCTCACCCGGCTGCCGCTCGGCGGGGTCTTCGCCTCCCCCGAGGCAACGGCGCTCCTGCGGCAGCTCATCGAGGAGGCGGTGGAGGTCGCCACGGCGCGCGGCATCGCCCTGCCCCCGGATCACGCGGCCAACGCGCTTGAACTCTACCGCCGGCAGCCCGCGGCGCAGTCCTCCTCGCTCCTCGTGGATATCGAGGCGGGCAAACCGACGGAGCTCGCCTGGCTTTCGGGCCGCGTTCATGCGCTGGGGCGCGAACTCGGCGTGCCGACCCCGGCCCACAGCACCGCCTGGCATGCGCTCGCGCCCTACCGGGACGGGCCGCCGGCGAGGCTGGCCTGAGATGGCGAGGGGCCCGGAGCCGGGCCGCAAGGGGCACCGCCGCGCCTGGGTGGCCGGCATCGCCCTGACGGCGGCGCTGGCGGGCCCCGCGGCCGCCGAAGGCCCCGCCCCCTTCATCCACTACGCGGTGAGCGGCGACGGCGCCGGAACGGTCGTGGACGCCTCCGGGGCGGACGCGCGGACCCCCTTCGCCATCGCTTCGGCGGGAAAGATAGCCACCTCGGTGGCGGTGCTGCGGCTCGCCGCGCGCGGCGCGCTCGATCTCGACGCGCCCGTCGTGCGCTTCGTTCCGGCCGAGATACGGCGCGGCTACGGCGGGATGGAGGGCGTGACCCTGCGGCATCTGCTGACCATGACGAGCGGCCTGCCGGACTATCTCGACGACGCGTTCGTCGAGGCCGCCATCGAAGGCTCCGGCGGCGTGCAGACCCCGCTCGGCGCCCTGCGGCACGGGTCGGGCCAGGCGCCGCTCTTCGAGCCCGGCGAGGATTTCGACTATTCCAATACCAACTACGTGCTGCTCGGGCTTGTCCTGGAAGAGGTTTCCCGCGCGCCCTACTCCGAGGTCGTCGCGCGCGAGGTGCTGCGTCCGGCGGGGCTCGAGGACAGCTTCGTCTTCGGATCGCGCGCCCTGCCCGCCGCCTTCGCCGCGGGCCACCCCGAGGCCGGGACGGTGCGCGGCTACTACTCCGGCCCGGGGCTCGGCGACGGCGGCGTGATCTCCACCGCGCGCGATCTCGCCCGCCTTTACCGCGCGATCTTCCTCGAAGGGAAGCTCCTGCCGCCCGCCATGCTGGACGTGCTGCTGGAAGACCCGCTCGGCGTGGGCTACGGCGCGGGCGTGGAGATTGAATGGCCGGTGGTCGGGCATGCCGGCGGCGATCTCGGCTATGCCTCCGATATCCGGATGGACCTCGAAACCGGCGACGTTGCGGTCGTGCTGGCGGCCGAGGAAGACGCCGAAACCGGCTGGGCCTGGGACTGGCTGGAGCCGGACTGAGCACCGCCGGGCCGGGCGCAACAGCCAACTGGCGATGCGCAAACGGACCGCCGCGACCGCTCCGCACACCCGCCCCGCGCGCACGCGCGCCCCGCACCGCCCGCGATCACCTTGCCGTGACGCGCCTTGCGCGGCCTGCGGCGGGCTGCGACGCTTCTCGGGTCCAACCTTCATCCAGGAGCCGCCCATGCGCCCCTTCGCCCCCGCACTTCTTGCAGCCACCCTGTCGGCCTCCGCCGCAGGCGCCGAAACCTTCCGCTGGGCCGGCACCACCGATCCGCAGACGATGGACCCTCACGCCGTGAACTCCACGCCGGTCCTGAGCTTTCTCGGCAATGTCTACGAGGGTCTTGTGCGGCGCGGAAAGGACATGTCGATCGAGCCTGCGCTGGCGACCTCCTGGGAGCCGATCGCCGAGGAGGACGGCACCGTGGGCTGGCGCTTCCACCTGCGCGAGGGCGTGACCTTCCACGACGAAAGCGCCTTCACCGCCGAAGACGTGCTGTTCTCGTACCAGCGCGCCTCTTCGGAGGAGGCCGACACGCGCAGCTGGTTCGCCCCGGTCACCGATGTCCGCATGGTCGATTCCCACACGGTGGACATCATCACGGCCGCACCCAACCCGATCTTCCCCGACAGCATCGCCAACTGGATGATCATGGACAGTTCCTGGGCCGAGGAACGCGACGCCCTCCGGCCCAACCGGGAGACCGGAAGCTTCGCCACCCTCAACGCCAACGGGACGGGGCCGTTCCGGCTGGTGGGCCGCGCGCCGGGGCTCGACGCCACGCTCGAGCCCTTCGCCGACTGGTGGGACGAGGCCGAGCACAACCTCACGACCGCCATCTTCACCCCGGTGCAGAACCCCGCCACCGCCGTGGCCGCCCTGCTCTCCGGCGAGGTCGACATGATCAACCCGGTGCCGATCCAGGATGCCGCGCGGATCGAGGCGCGCGAGGGCTTCGAGGTGGTGCGCGGCATCGAGGCGCGGGTGATCATGCTCGGCTTCGGGCACGATCACGAGGTGCTCAAATACGGCGCCGATGCCGGCGCGCCCAATCCCTTCGCCGATGTCCGTGTGCGGCAGGCGGTGGCCCATGCCATCAACGTGCCCGCCATCCTGCAGACGATCATGCGCGGCAATGCCGAGCCCGCGAGCCAGCTCGTCCCCCTCGGGATGCGAGGCTTCGCCGAGGGCCTCGGCCCCCGCCCCGCCCACGACCCCGAGCGCGCCCGCGCGCTGCTGGCCGAGGCCGGCTACCCGGACGGCTTTTCCTTCGGGCTGAAATGCACCAACGACCGCTACCTCAACGACGAGGCCGTCTGCCAGGCGGTGGTGACGATGCTGGCGCAGGTGGGCATCGAAGCCGAACTCGAGGCGGTGCCGGTGCGCACCTACTGGCCGCGCCTGCGGGAAGACGATTTCGACATGTATCTTCTCGGCTGGGGCTCCGGCACCTTCGACGCCGAGCACCCGGTGCGCTTTCTCGTGCACACCCCCGGCGAGCGGCTGGGCACCTGGAACTTCGGCGGCTACTCCAACCCCCGGGTCGACGAGCTTCTGCCCGCGATCCAGTCGGAGATCGACGAGCCCGCCCGCCAGGCGATGCTCGACGAGGTCGCCGGGATCGTCGCGGAGGATATGGTCTACGTCCCGCTCTACGTGCAGCCGCTGCTCTGGGGCGTCCGCGAGGGCGTCAGCCTCACCCAGCGTCCCGACGATTTCTTCATGCTGCGCTGGGTGAGGGTGGACTGACGGGGCGGACGCCTGCCGGAAGGGGCAGGCCGCCGGGCCGCTCTTCCGCCGGGGCTCCCTGCCCCGGCCGGCCTCGGGGCCTGTAACGGCCGTTGCGGATGGCTCCCTCGGCGCAGCCGCCGAAAGCGGCGGTGCTGTCCTCGCGGCCGTGGCAGCGGGCCATGAAGGGGCGCCCCTTCGGCGTTCGGCGGGAGCTGCCGGCCCACCCGGCCCCCGGCGTGGCGGAAGCGCGCCTCAGGAAACGCTTGCGCTGCACGCCATTCCCCCGAAAGCTGGGCGCAAGGGGGAGCCATGATCTACCGGTTCGCAGAGGCCCGGCTCGACACCGCCCGCCATCTCCTCGAGGTTGCGGGCGAAACCGTCGCGGTCGAACCGCAGGTCTTCGAAGTGATCCGCACCCTGGCCGCGGCGGGAGGCGATCTCGTCACCACCGACGACCTGATCGCCGGCGTCTGGCAGGGGCGGATCGTCTCGGAGAGTGCCATCGCGGCCCGGATCAGCGCCGCCCGCGCCGCGCTGGGCGATAACGGGCGGGCACAGGCGGTGATCCGGACGGTTCCCCGCCGCGGCTTCCGCCTTCTTCCCGAGGTCCGGCCCGAAGACGTGGCCCCGTCCGCGCCCGCCGCGCCCCCTCAGGAGGTCCGTTTCGCCCGCGCGCCGGACGGCGCGTCCATCGCCTGGACGCGGACCGGCACGGGGCCGCCGCTCCTTGCGGCCGGGCACTGGCTCACCCACCTCGAGCACGACTGGCAAAGCCCGATCTGGCGCCCGCAGCTCGAGGGGCTCGGGCGCCATTTTTCCGTAACCCGCTACGACCAGAGGGGAAACGGGCTCTCGGACCACGAGCCGCCGGCCTTCACGCTGCAGGCCTGCGTCGGCGACATGGGCGCGGTCGCCGATGCCGCGAGGCTGGACCGTTTCCCGATCTACGCGAAGTCGCAGGGCGTTCCCATCGCCATTGCCTACGCCGTGCTGAACCCCGCGAGGGTAAGCCACCTCGTGCTTCTCGGCGGCTTCGCGCTCGGCCGCGCACGGCGCGACGCGGACGAGGGCGAGGCGATGCTCACCATGATCCGCGCCGGTTGGGGCCGGCCC
Organism: uncultured Rhodobacterales bacterium; assembly: GCA_964466745.1. Classification (GTDB taxonomy): domain Bacteria; phylum Pseudomonadota; class Alphaproteobacteria; order Rhodobacterales; family Rhodobacteraceae; genus CAYXOX01. The sequence goes on along the minus strand of CAYXOX010000021.1, from coordinate 1,780 downwards.
GATAGCCCCTTCGTCGAGGCGTTCTCGGCGCTCTTCCTCCCCGAAGGCACGCAGGAGGAACTGGCCAGCCTGGCCGAACTTCAGCGCCGGACGGTCTCGGCGGAAAACGCGGTCCGCCTGCGGCGGATGGCCGACGATTTCGACGTGCGCGACCTTCTCGCCCGCGTCGAGGCGCCCACCCTTGTCGCGCACGCCCGGGGCGACGGCGTGCAGCCCGTGAGCGAGGGGCGCCGCCTGGCGGCAAGCATTCCCGGCGCCCGTTTCCTCGAACTCGACAGCCGGAACCACGTGATGCGGGCCTCCGACCCCGCCTGGCCCGTGTTCCTCGCGGCGATGCGCGCGCATCTTCAGGGCTGAGCGCGCGGGCCGGGGCGCGTTTCGGCGCTTTCGCCGCCGAGCGCCGCCCGCCGCCTCATCAGACCGCATTCCCTTTTCCCCCTGGCGCACCCGGGAGGAGCCCGCGCTTGACGCGGGCGCCCCGAGCGGGGAAGACAGTCGGACACCAGCCGGAGCCTTCATGCTTGTCTACATCCTCCGCAGGGTCCTTCAGTCGGTTCTCGTGCTCCTCGTCGTGGGGCTCGTGGCGTTCTCGCTGTTCCGCTTCGTCGGCGATCCCATCGACAACATGCTCGGCCAGGAACGCACCATGGAGGACGTCGAACGCCTGCGCGAGATCCTCGGCCTGAACGATCCCTTCGTGGTGCAGTACTGGAACTTCCTCACCAGCGCGCTGCAGTGCGATTTCGGCGTGTCCTACCGCCAGGGCCGCCCGGTGGCGGAAATCATCATCGAGCGCCTGCCGGCCACGCTGGAACTCGCCGCCGTCTCGGCCCTGCTCGCCGTGACGGTCGGGATCGCGCTCGGCGTCTACACCGCGATCCGTCGCGACGGCTGGCTGTCCAACGCGGTGATGTCGGCCTCGCTCATCGGCGTGTCGCTGCCCACCTTCCTCATCGGCATCCTGCTGATCTACGTCTTCGCGGTGGAGCTCGGCTGGCTGCCCTCCTTCGGGCGCGGCGAGGTGGTGGATCTCGGCTGGTGGAGCACCGGGTTTCTCACGCCCTCGGGCCGCGCGGCGATCATCCTGCCGGCGATCACGCTGGGCCTCTACCAGATGACGCTGATCATGCGCCTCGTGCGCTCGGAGATGCTGGAGGTGCTGCGGCAGGATTACATCCGCTTCGCGCGGGCGCGGGGCCTGAGGGAGCGCGCGGTGAACTTCCGCCACGCGCTCAAGAACACCATGGTGCCCGTGATCACCGTCACCGGGCTGCAGCTCGGCTCCATCATCGCCTTCGCGATCATCACCGAGACGGTCTTCCAGTGGCCGGGGGTGGGCCTTCTGTTCATCAACGCGATCCAGTTCGTCGACATCCCCGTGATGGCCGCCTACCTGATGCTCATCTCCGTGATGTTCGTGGGCATCAACCTCGCGGTGGACCTGCTCTACGCGGCCATCGATCCGCGGCTGCGCACCGAGGGGGGCAAATGACCGAAACCGCCGGCAGCAAGGCGCCCGAGGACGCGCGCGCGCCGTCGCGCCTCGCGCGCGCCTGGGACAGCGATCTCGCCTACGCCTTCCGCCGCTCGCCGGTCGCCATGGTCTCGGCGGCGGTGGTGCTGCTGCTGGTACTGTCGGCCGTCTTCGCCCCCCTCGTGGCGCCCCACGATCCGTTCGACCCGCGCACGCTCAACCTGATGAACGGCTTCACCGCCCCGATGGAGCCCAACGCCTTCACCGGCGAGACGTTCTGGCTCGGAACCGACGACCAGGGGCGCG
>CAYXOX010000020.1:16909-29555 GCA_964466745.1 uncultured Rhodobacterales bacterium | reverse complement strand
CGCTACACAGCCGCGCCGCTGCGCCCCCGCCGCTGTCCCCCGATGGACGCCCCCGGCCGAAGGCGGCTCCGTGCCCACCCCGCGGGGCCTGCCCCGGGGGGCGCGGCGCCCGCCGGCACGAGCCTAGACCGCCCGCCGCGCCGGCGCAAACCCGCCCGCGCCGCCTCGCGGCTTGACCCGGCAGGCCAGCGGGCCGAGGTTGCGCGCGACCCGTTCCAAAGGAAAGACCCCCATGGCCCGAATCGCACCGTTCCGCGCCCTCCCGTTCGCCGCCGTCGCCGCGACCGCGATCGCCGCGCTGCCCCTGCCTGCCCACGCCGATGTCACCGCAGAGGATGTCTGGTCCGATTGGCAGGAACTCTTTGCCCTCACGCCCGAGAGCAGCCTGACCACCCAGAGCGAAACCCGCACCGCCGACCGGCTGACCGTGCGGGGCCTCGCCTGGCGGGCGAGCTTCGCCGAGGGCTCCGTGGCGCTGGAACTGCCCGAGATCGCCTTCACCGAGGCCGGCAACGGGACCGTGGCCGTTACCGTCTCGCCCGAGTACCCGGTCACCATCGTCTCGCGGATGCCCGAGGGCGGCCAGTCGATGACCCGCATGACCATCTTCCAGGAGGGCGCCACCACGCTGGTCAGCGGCGATCCCGGGGCGCTCACCTACGATGTCATCGCCGACGCGTCCGGGGCAAGGATCGACGAGATCCTGGAGAACGGCGTGCCGCTGCCCGTGGACATGTCGCTCCGCTTCGAGAACCTGCGCGGCAGCTACGCGAGTCTCGAGGGGGTGCTGCGCAGCATCGAGGCGCGGATGCGCGCCTCGGGGGCGTTCCTGGCCATCACCGGAACCGATCCCGACACCGGCGAGACCTTCCAGCTCGACGGGGCGCTCACCGGGCTCGAGGCCTCCGCGGAAACCGCGCTGCCGGAGGCTGTGGACCGGGGCGATACCGCCGCGCTTCTCGGCGCGGGGTTCACGCTCGATCTCGCCTATGGCTACGATGCGGCCGCCTATGCCTTCGATCTCGAGGACGACGGGGACAGCGCGGTGGGAACCTTCACCAACACCGGCGGCGGCCTCGAGATGGCGCTGGACGCGAACCGCCTGCGCTACGCGTCCCGCAGCCGCGAGCTGGTGCTGGAACTCGTGGCCAGCGCGGTGCCCTTCCCGCTCTCGGTACGGGCGGACGAGGCGCGCGCCGAAGTCGCGGCGCCGCTCGGCCCGGTGGGCGGAGAGCCCCAGCCCTTCGGCCTCGATCTCGCGGTCGAGGGCTTCGCCATGTCCGACGGGCTGTGGAACCTCTTCGATCCCGGCGAGATGCTGCCGCGCGAGCCCGCGCGCCTCGCGCTCGACCTCGCCGGAACCGCCCGTGTCACCCGCGATCCCGCCGCGGACCCCGGGCCGCAGGCCGAACCCGGCGCGGAGCCGGCACCGGTGCCCTACGCGCTGACCGGACTGACGATCGAGAACGTGGCGCTCGCAGCGCTCGGCGCGCGCTTCAGCGGCCAGGGGCTCTTCGCCTTCGATCCGGGCGATCTCGGCTTCTTCGGAATGCCGCGCCCGGCCGGCACGCTCACCATGCGCCTGACGGGGGGCAACACGCTGCTCGATACGCTGGTGAGCATGGGGCTCGTGCCCGAGGAGAACGCCGTCGGCATGCGCATCGGCATCGGCGCCTTCGCGGTGGCCGAGCCCGGTGCCGAGGACACGCTCACCTCCACCATCGAGTTCACCGAGGATGGCCGCATCCTCGCCAACGGGCAACGCATCCAGTAGGTCGACGCGAGACCGGCGCGCGCCCCGCTGCCGGTCCAGGCGCGCCACGCCGACGATGCCCCGAGGTGCGCGCCCAAGGGGGCACCGGCCCGCCGCCCGGTCCGGCCGCATCGGAGGCGCCGCTCCGCGTGCCTGCGCCTCCTCCCCACTTTGGCCTCGAAATACCTCGGGGAGCGCGAGGGGCAGCGCCCCTCGCAGTCATTGGCCGCGGCAACAGAAGGCCTCGTGTCCCGGCGGCGCGCCGCAAGACCCGCTGCCGGGCTCGTCGCCCCGGGTCCCGCCGTGGTAGGCGAGGGGCGCTGCCCCTCGCGCTCCCCGGAGTATTTCGGCCAAGATGAAGGGGGGTGGCTTTGGTTGAGCCTCAGTGACGTCGGGCCGGTCCGCGCTTGCGCGCGGGGTGCCGGCGGCCTACCTCCTGCGCGACCGCAGCAGGAAGGACCTCACCATGGCACCCGATCTCGAAGCCCTCGCCGGGGCATTGCTCGATGCCGCGGCGCGCGCAGGGGCGGATGCCGCCGACGCGCTCGTGGTCGAGGGCACCTCGCTCTCCATCGACGTGCGCAACGGCACGCTCGAGCGTGCCGAGCGCGCCGAAGGGATCGATCTCGGCCTGCGCGTGCTGATGGGGCGCCGCCAGGCCTGCGTTTCCGCCTCCGACAGCCGTCCCGAGACCCTTGCCGAAATGGCCGGACGTGCCGTCGCCATGGCGCGGGAGGCCCCGGAGGATCCGCATGCCGGGCTCGCCGAGCCCGGCGCGCTGGCGCCGGCCGGGGCGCGCGATGCCGGGGCGCTTCACCTGGCCGATCCCGCGCCCGAGCCCGGCCCGGCCGAACTCGAGGAGGCCGCGCGCCGGGCCGAGGCCGCGGCCCTCGCGGTGCCGGGCGTTTCCCGGATGGACGGGGCGGGCGCCGGCTACAGTGCCCGCAGGCTCCATCTCGCCGCCTCCAACGGCTTCTCGGGCGGCTACGCGCGCACCGGCTCCGGGCTTTCGGCGGTGGCCATCAGCGGCGAGGGCATTGCCATGGAGCGCGACTACGACGGCGACTACCGCACCCACCGGGCCGATCTGCGCAGCGCCGAGGAGATCGGCCGCATCGCGGGCGAGCGCGCCGCGGCGCGCGCCGGTGCGCGCAAGCCGCCCACCGGCGCCTTTCCCGTCCTGTTCGACGAGCGCGTGGCCGGGTCCCTCGTGGGCCATCTGCTCGCGGCCATCAACGGCAGCGCCGTCGCCCGCGGCGCCTCCTGGCTGCGCGACGCCATGGGCGCCCGGGTTCTGCCCGCGGGGCTTTCGCTGACCGAGGAGCCCCACCGCCCGCGCTCCACGGCCGGGCGCCCTTTCGACGCCGAGGGCCTGCCCACCGGCACCCGCGCGCTGGTGGAGGCGGGTGTCCTGCGCAGCTGGGTGCTCGATCTCGCCACCGCGCGCAAGCTCGGCCTGTCCAGCACCGCCAACGCCGCCCGCGGGCCCTCGGGCCCGCCGTCGCCCTCCGCGGGCAACATCCGCCTCACTTCCGGCAGCGCCAGCCCGGAGGAGTTGATGCGCGAGATGGGCACCGGCCTTCTCGTCACCTCGCTCATCGGCAGCTCCATCAACCCCACCACCGGCGACTACTCCCGCGGCGCCTCGGGCTTCTGGATCGAGAATGGCGCGCCGGCCTACCCCGTCAACGAGTGCACCGTGGCCGGCAACCTGCGCGAGATGCTCGGCGGCCTCGTGCCCGCCAACGACGCCCGCGAGAGCCGCTCGCGCATCGTCCCCTCGCTGCTGGTGGAGGGGCTCACCCTTGCCGGCGGATGATCTCGCCCTCCTCGTCGATGCCGCGCGCGAGGCCGGCGCGCTCGCGGCGGCCCATTTCGCCCGCCGCCCGCCTGCGCGGGAGAAGCCCGGGGGCGCCGGGCCCGTCACCGAGGCCGATCTCGCGGTCGACGCCTTCCTGCGCGGGGCCCTCACCGCCGCCCGGCCCGGCTACGGCTGGCTTTCGGAGGAAACCGAGGACGGCCCGGCCCGCCTCTCCGCCGAGCGCGTCTTCATCGTCGATCCCATCGACGGCACCCGCGCCTTCGTCGCCGGGGAGCCGGGCTGGGCGCTCTCCCTGGCCGTCGCCGAGCGCGGCGAGGTGATCGCCGCGGCGGTGTTCCTTCCCATGCTGGAGCGGCTCTACGCCGCCGCCGCCGGGCGGGGCGCCACCTGCAACGGCGCGCCGGTGCGCGCGAGCGGGCGGCAGGGGGCGCGGGGGGCGACGCTCCTCGCCGCGCGCCCGGCGCTGGCGGCGGAGAACTGGCGCGCGGGCGCCCCGCCGGCGGTGGAGCGCGTGTTCCGCCCCTCGCTCGCCCACCGCATGAGCCTCGTGGCCGACGGGCGCTTCGACGCCATGCTCACCCTGCGCCCGACCTGGGAGTGGGACGTCGCCGCCGGCGCGCTCCTCGCCGCCGAGGCCGGCGCGCGGGTGAGCGACCGGGCCGGCGCGCCGCTGCGCTTCAATGCCGCCACCCCGCTGGTGGACGGGGTGCTCGCCGCGGCCCCCGCCGTGCATGCCGAGCTCGCCGGCGCCCTCGCCCCGTCCCCCGCGCCCGCCCCCTGAGGCCGGGGGGGCGCCGAAGCGCCCACCCGGGATTCTGGCCAGCGATGCCCGGAAGCTCTAGGCTGGGGCCCGGGCGTGCCGGAGGCGTAAATGGTGGAGCGGGCGTTACACGCCGGGAATATCGCGGCCGCGTTCGGGATCATCGCCACGACGGCCGATCTTTCGCTTGCCGCCGGAGCGGGAACGGCGATCGGCGCCGCTTTGTCCGGGACCGCGCTCTTCAGGAGGGCGCAGACCGAACAACAACGCTTCGCGAGGATGATGGCCGAGGCGATGGATGCGCATCTCGCGGCCAACCCGCTCACGCAAGACGACAGGACGCATCTGAAACAGATGCTGGAGCTCTTTCCGCTCACGGCGGACCATCTCTGTCAGGGCGATCTGACCGCAAGCCTCATCGCGTCGCAGCATCGCGCACGGGTCGGCGCCGAAAGCCGAGACAGCGGCCACAAGACGCAAGCCATACTCGACAAGTTCGAAGCCCTTGTAGGCGCCATGCTCGACCCGGTGGAGAAAGACCCGGCAACGGCATTCGAGCGGGTGATGCTGAGGCGCCAGAGCGAGCTGCTCGACCTCGCGCGGCAGGCCGGTCAGGCAGACAGGCTGCGCAACGAAGGCATCACGGAACGGGCAATCGTGCGGCTGGCCCAGCGCATCGCCGAGAAGGTCGAGGATGTGGGCCAGGCCTGGCGGGAACTCCAGAACGCCATGGACATCGCGGTCAACGTCCAGCGGGAGGGGGCGACCGGCACGAACCATGCCGGTTTCGTCGACGCGGTGCTGGCGCGCGTGGCCGAGCTTTCGCGGGAGGGCGCGAACGAAGAAGCGATGGGGGAGATCGAGGAGGCGTTGCGCCGGGAGGAGGCGGAATCGCAGGCGCGGCGGTTGCGGCTGCTTTCGTCCGGCACGGAGCAGGCCATCCTTGCCAGGGAGCCCGGCCGGGCAGCGGCGTTCCTCGTCCGGAAGGTCGAGCTGGAGACCCCCGATCCCGCCGCGCGGCTCGCGGCGCTGTGGGGCGTGTTGACCGAGTGGTACGAACGGGGCCACGACGCGGGGCTGAACTTCGATCTCGAGGTCGCCATTGCGCTCGCACGGAAGGCTGTGGCGCGTGGCACCACGGCGGATGAGCGTGGCGCAGCCGGGAACAGTCTCGGCAACGCGCTTTTTGTTCTCGGCGAGCGCGAGGCGGGAACGGATCGGCTGGAGGAGGCCGTCGCCGCCTACCGCGCCGCGTTGGAGGAATGGACCCGCGAGCGCGTGCCGCTTGATTGGGCCATGGCGCAGATGAACATCGGCACCGCGCTAGGGACCCTCGGGGAGCGCGAGGCCGGAACGGACCGGCTTGAGGAGGCCGTTACCGCCTTCCGCGCCGCGCTGGAGGAATGGACCCGCGAGCGCGTGCCGCTTCAGTGGGCCACGGCGCAGATGAATCTCGGCATTGCGCTCCAGACCCTCGGGGCGCGCGAGGCCGGGACGGAGCGGCTGGAGGAGGCCGTCGCCGCCTACCGCGCCGCGCTGGAGGAATGCCCCCGCGAGCGCGTGCCGCTTCAGTGGGCCATGACGCAGATGAACCTCGGCAACGCGCTCCGGACCCTCGGGCAGCGCGAGGCCGGGACGGCGCGGCTGGAGGAGGCCGTAGCTGCCCACCGCGCCGCGCTGGAGGAACGCCCCCGCGAGCGTGCGGCACTCGATTGGGCCACGGCGCAGATGAACCTCGGCAACGCGCTTCGTGTCCTCGGAGAGCGCGAGGCCGGAACGGAGCGGCTGGAGGAGGCCGTCGCCGCCTTCCGTTCCGCGCTGGAGGAGCGAACCCGCGACCGCGTGCCGCTCGATTGGGCCACTGCGCAGGTGAACCTTGGCAATGCGCTCCAGGCCCTCGGGGCGCGTGAGGCGGGGACGGAGCGGCTTGAGGAGGCCGTTACCGCCTTCCGCGCCGCGCTGGAGGAACGGACCCGCGAGCGCGTGCCGCTCGATTGGGCCACGGCGCAGATGAACCTTGGCAACGCGCTTCGTATCCTCGCAGAACGTGAAGCCGGTACGGATCGGCTCGACGAGGCCGCCGCCGCCTACAGCGCCGCGCTGGAGGAATTCTCCCGCGTGCGCGTGCCGCTACATTGGGCGGCGGTGCAGTTCAACCTCGCCATCCTCAGCCTCGCCTTTCACCGCAAGACGGGGGACGCGGCGCATCTCGCGGAGGCGCGAGAGCATGCGGAGGCGGCGCGGGGCGTCTTGGCGCAAGCCGGCGCGGAGCATCGGCTCGCGCAGGTGGAGGGCATCCTCGCGGAGATCGAGGCGCTTGCCGCGGCGCCCTGAACCCGACGACGCCGCCGGTTTCTTGACCGCCCCCGCCAAAGCCGTAGGCTGCGCCCGAACAGCCACGGAGCCCCCATGACCCAGCGCCTGCACCTCGTTTTCGGCGGCGAGCTCGTCGACCCGTCGCGCACCGAGTTCCGCGACGTGGAGGACATCCACATCGTGGGCATGTTCCCCGATTACGCCTCCGCCCACGCCGCCTGGAAGGCCGAGGCCCAGCGCACGGTGGACAATGCCCACATGCGCTACTTCATCGCCCATATCCACCGCCTGCGCGACGAGGAGACCGAGGCCTCCCCCACCGAGGAGCTCGGGGGCTGACGAGCGGGCCGGAGCGCGCGGTGAAGGGCTCGCTCAGGCTCGCGCTGCAGCTTGCCGCCGCGCGGGGCCGTCCGCCCGGCGGGGCGGCGGGGCCGGGGGCCTGGCCCGCCCGCCCCCCGGGGCCGCTGGTCTGGCTGCACGACGCGCGCGGCCCCGACCCCGGCCCCCTGCGCACCCTGGCCGAGCGGCTCGAAACCGGCGATGCCCCCCCCGCGCTCCTTGTCACCTCGGAGGCGGCCGGCAACGGCACCGGCGCCGGGGGCGCAGCGTCGGCCGCCGCAGGAACCGCGGACGCGCCGCCCGGCACGCCCGGGGCGGACCGCGCCGCCGCCGGCTGGCCCGCCCCGCTGGCGCCTCCGCCCGAACGCCGCGAGGCGGTGCGCGCCTTCCTCGATCACTGGCGGCCCGACGCCGGGCTCTGGGTGGGCGCGCGGTTCCGCCCGGTGCTGCTCCACGCCGCGGCGGGGCGCCCGGCCCCGCTGATCCTCTTCGACGCCCGCGCCTCCGAGCTCGCCGAGCACCTGCCGCGCTGGCGCCGGGGCCTCGCGCGCGCGCTTCTCGGCGGGTTCTCCGGGCTGCACGCCCGCGACGGCGCGGCGCGCGACCTTCTGCTGCGGCTCGGCGCGGATCCCGCGCGTATCGAGGTTTCGGGCGCGCTGGAGGAGGGCGCGCAGGCGCTCGAATGCGAGGAGGCGGAGCGGGCGCGCCTCGCGGCGCAGATCGCGGCGCGCCCGGCATGGTGCGTTGCCGCGTGCACCGAGCTCGAGGAGGCGCTGGTGCTCAGCGCCCATGCCCAGGCGCGGCGGCTCACCTACCGGCTGCTCCTCGTCGTCGCGGCGGAGGATCCGGGCCGGGCGCCCTGGCTCGCCGCGCGCTGCCGCGAGGCCGGGCTCACCGCCGTGCTCCACGGCAGCGGCGCGCCGGTGCGCGAGACGGTGGACGTGCTCATCGGCCCGGGCACGGCCGACATGGGCCTCTTCTACCGGCTTGCCGGCGTGACCTTCATGGGCGGAACGCTCAACGGGGCGGGCGGGCGCAGCCCGTTCGAGCCCGCAGCGCTGGGCTCGGCGATCCTCCACGGCCCGCTCACCGGACGGCACGCCGGGCTCTACGCGCGGCTCGGCGCCGCCGGCGCCACCCGCGAAGTCGACAGCGCGGAGGCGCTCGCCCAGGCACTGGAGGCCACCCTCGTTCCGGCGCGGGCGGCGGAGGCGGCGCTGGCCGCCTGGGACGTGGCCTCCCGCGGGGTCGAGGTGGCCGACCGCGCCGCGTCGCTCATCGAGGCCGCGCTGGCCGAAGGGCACGCGGCCTGATGCGGCCGCCGGGCTTCTGGTGGGCGCCGCCCGGGCGCCCGGGCGCGATGCCGCGGCTGCTGGCGCCGCTCGCCGCGCTCACCGCCCGGGCCACGGCACGGCGGGTGGCACGGCCCCCGGCGCTGCGGCCGGCGGTGCCGGTGATCTCGGTGGGCAACCTCACGCTGGGCGGCGCCGGCAAGACGCCCACGGCCATCGCGCTGGCGGAGATGCTGGCCGCCGCCGGGCACCGGCCGGCGATCCTCCTGCGCGGCTACGGCGGTCGGCTCGCGGGGCCGGTCGGCGTGGACGCGGCCCGGCACCGGGCGCGTGATGTGGGCGACGAGGCGCTGCTGCTGGCGGCCTTCGCGCCCACCTTCGTGGCCCGGGACCGCGCCGCGGCTGCGGCGCTGGCTCTGGAGACCGCGCGGCCGGGGTGCCTCATACTCGACGACGGCCACCAGAACCCGGCGCTGGAAAAGGACCTCTCGCTGGTCGTGGTGGACGCCGCGCAGGGCTTCGGCAACGGTCGCTGCCTCCCGGCGGGCCCGCTGCGCGAGCCGGTTCGCGCGGGGCTCGCCCGGGCCGACCTCGTGCTGGCCATCGGCCCGCCGGACGCCCGCGCGGGTTTCGCGGCCACCTGGGGCGGCGCGCTGGCGGGGCTGCCGGTGGCGGAAGGCCGTCTGGACCCGCTGGCCACCGGCATGCCCTGGGCGGGCCTGCGGGTCTACGCATTCGCGGGGATCGGCCGGCCGGAGAAGTTCTTCGCGACCCTGCGCGGCCTCGGCGCGGAGCTTGCGGGAACCCGGGCGCTCGACGACCACCAGCAGCTGACCGGGCCGCTGCTGGCGCGGCTCCTGCGGGAGGCGGAGGCGGCCTCGGCCCAGCTTGTGACCACCGAGAAGGACGCGGTCCGGCTCCCCGCCGCCTACCGCGCGCGGGTGCTGACGCTGCCGGTCCGGCTCGCCCTCGAAACGCCCGGGCTCCTGGCGGCGCGCCTCGCCGCAATCGGCCTTGCGATCGACTGACGGGGCGCGGCCCGGCCCGGCCCGGAAGCGGGCGGGGCCGGCGCAGGCGGGGGCCGGAGGGTCAGGGCCGGAAGGGGCCTCCGCCCCCGCCCGGCTGGCGCCGGGCTCCCCCGGAGTATTTCGGCCAGGATGAAGGGGCGCATGGTGCGGCGCGAGGCGGTGGCGGCGCGGGGCCGTGCGCGGGGGCGGGGCCGGGCACCGGGGTGCCGGGAGGCGGCGTGCGCGCGGCGGGGGCGTTCGTGCCCCGGGGAGCGGGGCCTGCCGGGCGCTGGCGGGATGCCCCGGGCGCGGGGCCGCGGCGCCCCTTCCCCTGCGCGGGCGGGAGGCTCAGCTGCGCCGCGGTGCGACCGTGGCGGGGTCCGCCCCGGCCACTTCGGCGGTTCCTTCCCCCGCGTCCGTTCCGGGCACTGCAACCTGTCCGCCATCGGCCTCGCCCAGCCGCGGCGCCGGAGGTGGCTCGGGCGACGGGCGCCCGGTGAAGGTGATCGGCGTGCGCACCCCGGGCACGCCTCCCGCGCCGAGGCGCAGACCCCGCGCGGCCACCTGTGGATCGGCGAAGACCGCGGCCATGTCGTTGATCGGGCCGGCCGGGATGCCCTCGCGCTCGCAGGCCGCGAGCAGCGCGGCCGCCGCGAAGCCGCGGGTCCGGGCTTCGAGCGCCCCGGTGAGGGCGGCGCGGTTCTCCACCCGGAGCGCGTTGCTGGCGAAGCGGGGGTCCGCGGCGGCCTCCGGGCATCCCAGCACCGCGCACAGCCGGCGGTACTGGGCATCGTTGCCCGTGGCGATCACGATCTCGCCGTCGCGGCACGGAAAGGACTGGTAGGGCGCGAGGTTGGGGTGGGCGTTGCCCATCCGCCCCGGCGCGGTGCCCGTGGCCAGGTAGTTCATCGCCTGGTTCGCGGTGATCGCCACCGCCACGTCGAAGAGCGCCATGTCCACATGGGTGCCGAGCCCGGTGCGTGCGCGCTCGTGCAGCGCCGCGAGGATCGCCGTGGTGGCGTAGACCCCGGTGAACACGTCGGTCACCGCCACGCCCACCTTCTGCGGCGTGCCCCCCGCCTCGCCGGTGATCGACATCAGCCCCGACATCGCCTGCACGATGAAATCGTATCCCGCCCGCCCGGCATAGGGCCCGGTCTGCCCGAAGCCGGTGATGGAGCAGTAGATCAGCCCCGGGTGCTCCGCGCGCAGGGTGGCGTGGTCGAGCCCGTATTTCTCCAGCCCGCCCACCTTGAAGTTCTCGATCAGCACGTCGGCGCCGGCCACCAGCGCGCGCACCTTCGCGCGCCCCTCCTCGCTGCGCAGATCGGCCGTCACCGAGCGCTTGCCGCGGTTGCAGGCGTGGAAATAGGCGGCCGCCTCCTCGCCCTCGCGGGCGATGAAGGGCGGGCCCCAGCGGCGCGTGTCGTCTCCCTCGGGCGCCTCGACCTTGATCACCTCGGCCCCGAGCGCCGCGAGCGTCTGCCCCGCCCAGGGCCCGGCCAGGATTCGCGCCAGCTCGACGACGCGGAGCCCCGCGAGCGGCCCGCTCACTCCTCCAGCAGCCCGTCGATGATCCCCGCCATATCCAGGTAGGACATGTTGGAATACTTCTGCCCGTTGATCACGAAGCTCGGGGTCGCCGTCACGTCGTCGGCCTCGGCGTTCTGGCGGTACCAGGCCACCAGCGTCTCGGCGGTCCCGGCATCGCTGAGGCAGGCGTCGAGCGAATCGGGCTCCAGCCCGGCGGTGAGGCCGATCCGGCGCAGCGCGGCGGCGACGTCCGCGGGCTCGCCGCGGGTCCAGTCGCGCTGCTGGTCGTAGAGCAGTTCGGTGATACCGAAGAAGCGCTCCTCGCCGCCGCAGCGGGCGACCATGGAGGCCCAGAGCCCGAACCTGTCGAAATAGACCTCGCGGTAGACGAAGCGGACGGAGCCGTTCTCCACGTAATCGGCCAGGAGCTGCTTGAACGGGCCGGCGTGGAAGGTGGCGCAATGGGGGCAGGTATAGGAGGCGTACTCGATCACCGTCACCGGCGCATCCGCCGCGCCGAGCGCCATCTCGGCCACCGAGGAGGTATCGACCTCCGCGGCCTCCTGCGCGCCCAGGCTGCCCAGCGGGGGGCCAGAGACTGGCGCGGAGGTGGAAAAGGCGAGCGCGCCGATCCCCAGCGCGAAGCCGAGGGCGAGGGCGCCGATAGCGGTGATACGGGTCATGTGGTCTGGCTCCTGGGTTCGGGTTCAGTCCTGGCGGGAAAGCACGGATCGTCCCAGCCGTTCAAGGGCGGCGCGCAGCTCCGGGTCGGCCACCTCCCGGGCAAACTCGGCCGCGGCACCTCGCCCGGCGGGCTCGTCCTCGGCGCCCGCGGGCCCGGCCGCGCTGCCGCGCGCCGCGCCTTCGGGTGCCGGCGCGAAGGCGGCCTGCGCCTCGGCGAAGCCCTCCGGCGCCGTCTGGGTGATGCGGATCCGGCTGATCGCGGCGTAGCCGTAGCAGGCGTTCACGCGTTCGCGGATCCGCGGCGCCTCCATCTCCACCAGCGGCGCGAGCGGTCCGGGGCAAAGGAGCGTCAGCGTGGCGCCGAAGCCCTCGCGGCCGTAGCTCACCTTCACCGGCCGGGCCCGGGCGGCGGTCTCGCTGCCGGCGATCTCGGCCCAGTGGGTGAGCAGCCGCGCCACGGCGAAACCGCGCGCCTCGCCGGCGGTGCGCACCCGCGCCTCCACCAGCGCGGCGGCACGGCGGAAGCCGGCCCGGCGCCGCCGGTTGCCGCCGGCCTGTGCCCCTGCTGCGCTGTCGGTCGTCTCGCTCATGGCGGGCGGCTTGCTCCCTGCTCCGGTGCGCTATTCTATGGAAGGTGGCCCGGCGGGCCAGCGAATTGCGCGGAAAGCGAGTTAAAGAATGCGTGACGAAGCCGCCAGCCCGTCTCCGGCGACGCTGCTCGAATGGTACGACAGGAACGCCAGGGCCATGCCGTGGCGCGTGCCGCCCGGCGCCCGGCGCGCCGGCGTCCGGCCCGATCCCTACGCCGTGTGGCTTTCCGAGATCATGCTCCAGCAAACCACCGTGGCTGCCGTGCGCCCCTATTTCGAGGCCTTCCTCGCGCGCTGGCCGACGGTGGAGGCGCTCGCCGCCGCCGAGGACGGCGAGGTGATGGCCGCCTGGGCCGGGCTCGGGTACTACGCCAGGGCGCGCAACCTGCTGGCCTGCGCCCGCGCGGTGGCCGCCCTGCCCGGGGCGCGGTTCCCGGACACGCGGGAAGCGCTCCTCGCGCTGCCGGGCATCGGACCCTACACCGCCGCCGCCGTGGCGGCCATCGCCTTCGACCGGCCCGAGACGGTGGTGGACGGCAACGTGGAGCGG
>CAYXOX010000020.1:0-16899 GCA_964466745.1 uncultured Rhodobacterales bacterium | reverse complement strand
CCAGCGCCAGAAGAACAAGCTGGCGGAGCGGGTCATGGCCCGCCTGCACGCGGTCGATGAGCCGATGCCCGCCGCCAAGCCGCGGCTGACAGCGCTCGCCGCCCGGCTCACGCCCGCCCGGCGGCCGGGCGACTACGCGCAGGCGGTGATGGATCTGGGCGCCACCATCTGCACCCCGCGCAACCCCGCCTGCGGGATCTGCCCCTGGCGCGCGCCGTGCCGGGCCCGCGCCGAGGGCCGCGCGGCCGAGCTGCCCGCCCGCGCCCCGCGAAGGCCCAAGCCCACGCGGCGCGGCATCGCCTATCTGGGGCGCCGCGCCGACGGCGCCTGGCTGGTCGAGCGTCGGGCCGCCCGCGGCCTGCTCGGCGGCATGCTGGGCTGGCCGGGGTCGGACTGGGTGGAGGAGGGCGCCCCCGCGCCCAGCCCCCCCGCGCCGGCCGACTGGCAACCGGTGGCGGCCGAGGCGCGCCACACCTTCACCCATTTCCACCTGCGGCTGGAGTTGCACACCGCGCGCCTGCCCGACGGCAGCGAGCCGGGCCGCGGTTTCTTCATCCCCGCGCCGGAGTTTCGCCCCACCGATCTGCCAACCGTCATGCGCAAGGCCTACGACCTCGCCCATGCCGCCCTCGCCACGGATTGAGATGACCCGCCCCGACGCGCTATCCTCCCAGCCGCCCGCCGGTGCCGCCGCGCCGGGCGGGGCGTCGGCGCCGGGATCGTCCCGGGCGCAGGAGGGTGCGCAGGTGTCCAGACCGTCAGAACCGCGCGATCCGGCCGATCCGGGCGATCCGGCCGGGTCGTCCGGCCTCGCCGATGCGTCCGCGCCACACGGTGCGCCGGCGGGCGGCGGGGCCGCCGCACCTGCCGGCGCGCCTGGCGCGTCCGGGCAGCCCCGGGCCGTCGATGCGCCGGCCCCTGCACGCACGGCGCCCGGCGCGGGAGGTGGAACGGCACGGCCCTCCGCGGCCGCGGCCGCGGAGGCAGCCGCAGCCCGGGGGGGCCATGGCACCGCGGCAGCGCCCCCGGGGACCCGCCCGTCCGGCCCCGGCGCGTCCCGCGATGGCGGCGGGGCGTCCGCCACCACCGGCACTGGGGCTCCGGGCCCGCTCCCGGGCGCCCTCTCCTTCGCGTTGCCGCTGGCGCTGCTCCTCGCCTCGGTGCCCGCGGCGGCGCTGCTCGGGGGGTGGGCGCTGCTGCTGCCACCCGCGATGGCATGGTGGGCCGTGGGCGCGGCCGACGCGCTCTTCGGCCGCGATACCGCCAATGCCGACCCGAACCTCCCCGAGGCCGCGCTGCGCCGGCACCGCGCCCTCACGCTGGCCTGGCCGCCGGTGCAGCTGCTCCTTGTCTTCGGAACGCTGACCTGGGTCACCGCCGGCACCGGCCCGGCCCATCTCTCCCAGGCCGAGCAACTCGCCCTCTTCTTCGGCGTCGGCGTGTTCACCGGCACCATCGGCATCACCTACGCCCACGAGATGATGCACCAGCGCCCCGGGGTCGAGCGCGCGCTGGCGGACCTGCTGCTGGCCAGCGTGCTCTACGGGCATTTCCGCTCCGAGCACCTGCTGGTGCACCACCGCCACGTGGCCACCCCGCGCGACACCGTCACCGCCCGCTACGGGGAGAGCTTCTACCACTTCTTCCCCCGGGTGCTGGCGGGGAGCCTGCGCTCGGCCCTGCAAGCCGAGGCCGCACGGCTGAGGGCGGCCGGCCGTTCGCCCTGGCACCGCCGCAACCCGTTCTGGCGCTACGCGGCGCTGCAGGCGGGGTTCCTGGCCGCCGCCCTCGCCCTCGGCGGAGCCTGGGGGCTCGCGCTCTTCGCGGTACAGGCGGCCACGGCGATCTGGGTGCTGGAACTCACGAACTACGTCGAGCACTACGGGCTCACCCGGCGCCACCTGGGCGGCGGTCGCTACGAGCCCGCCGGCCCCCACCACAGCTGGAACTCCGATCACGCCGCGTCCAACCGGCTGCTCATCAACCTCCAGCGCCACTCCGACCACCACGTCAAACCGGCCCGCCGCTTCCCGCTCCTGCAAACCTACGCGCGCGAGGAGGCGCCCCAGCTGCCGCTGGGCTATCCGCTCATCGCCGGGGCGGCCATGGTCCCGCCCCTCTGGCGGCGGATCATGCACCCCCGCCTGAAGGCCTGGCGCCGCCGCCACTACCCCGATATCGCCGACTGGTCCCGGCAGGGCGGAGGGGGTGCCCCCGGCACCTCCTGACGCATCGGCCCCGCCGCCCGCCGGCAACGCCGCACAGGCCCGCGCGGGCCCTCCCGCGGCACCGTCCCTAGGAGCGGCCGCGCCCGCCCGCTCCGCGCGCACCGGCCCCGGGGTGCGCCAGGCATCGCCGCCGCCGTCCTGCAAGGCCCGCCCTCCACTTTGGCCCCCAAATACCTCGGGGAGCGCGAGGGGCAGCGCCCCTCGCCGGTGGCAGCCCGGCGTTGCGCCCTCACCGGTGCGCCCTCGCCCGTCCCGCAGGCCCCGCTGCCCGGCGAGCCGTGCCGCCCGCCCGCAACGCCGCACGCGCCCGAACCGGGCGGGCGCGCCCCTGCCTCGGGCCTTCGGGGTCCGCCTGCGGGGGAGGCACCGGGCAAAAAAAGGGCCCCGCCTGCTTGGGTCCAGGCGGGGCCGAGGTCGCGCCGTGGCCAGGCCACAGGCACGGGCGGTAACCATGTTGCGCGCGGCGGCGGGGCCGGGCGCCTGCGCCGCTGCGGGCGCACCGGGTCAGGGCGCGTCCATCTCCGCGCGCAGCTGCTGGCGCAGCAGGTCGATGGGGATCGCCTGCCCGTCGCGCCGGAAATGCCAGTAGGTCCAGCCGTTGCAGGAGGGGGCGCCTTCCAGCGCCGCGCCCACCTGGTGGATCGAGCCGGTCACGTCCGCGGCCACCAGCGTGCCGTCGGCGCGCACCTTGGCGGTCTTGCCGCGGGGCGAGGTCAGCACCTCGCCGGGCCGCAGCAGCCCGCGCTCCACCAGCTGGCCGAAGGGCACCCGGGGCGCGGCGCGCCGCGAGGCGGTCACCTGCAGGGCGTCGCTCTCGTAGGGCCGCGCCTTCGCGATCCGCGCCTCGGCCAGCGCCCGGTAGCGGGGCTCGCGCTCGATGCCGATCCAGCGCCGGCCCAGCATCTTCGCCACCGCGCCGGTGGTGCCGGTGCCGAAGAACGGGTCGAGCACCAGGTCGCCCGGCCGGGTGGTGGCCAGCAGCACCCGGTGCAGCAGCGCCTCGGGTTTCTGGGTCGGGTGCGCCTTGTCGCCGGCGGCATCCTTCAGCCGTTCGTGGCCGGTGCACAGCGGCAGCACCCAGTCCGAGCGCATCTGCACGCCCTCGTTGAGCGCCTTGAGCGCGTCGTAGTTGAAGGTGTAGCGGCTGGCTTCGTCGCGGCTCGCCCAGATCAGCGTCTCGTGGGCGTTGGTGAAGCGCTTGCCGCGAAAGTTGGGCATCGGGTTCGACTTCCGCCAGACCACGTCGTTCAGGATCCAGAACCCGGCGTCCTGCAACGCGGTGCCGAGCCGGAACACGTTGTGGTAGCTGCCGATCACCCAGATCGCGCCGTCGGGCTTGAGCACCCGTCGCGCCTCGGCCAGCCAGTCGCGGGTGAAACGGTCGTAATCCGCGAAGCTGGCGAAGCGGTCCCAGGCGTCGGTCACCGCGTCCACGGCCGAGTTGTCGGGCCGGTGCAGGGCGCCGCGCAGTTGCAGGTTGTAGGGCGGGTCGGCGAAGACGAGATCGACGCTGGCGGCGGGCAGCCGCGCCATCGCCTCCACGCAGTCTCCGTCCAGGATGCTGTCCACGGGAGGTTTGCCCGCGGTCGCCGCGCTCGGTGTCATCTCGGTCTGCCTCTGTCCCCGGGGCGCCTCGATCTGCGCCTCTCGTTCCGCCCAGAGGATGAGTCAAAGGTGATTCGCGGTCAAATTCTTTTTTGAATCAGGGGGTTACAGTTTTTCCTTGATACAATATCTTGTGTACCGGCGCGAAGGATCGCCTATGGTGTGGGGTCACGCCGAGATTTCGGAGCGCCGCGAGATGCTCCGCCGAGCCGTATCCGGCGTTGCGTTCCCAGCCGTAGCCGGGAAACTGTTGCGCCAAATCCCGCATCAGCGCGTCGCGCGCGCACTTCGCCACGATCGAGGCCGCGGCGACGGAAAGCACCCGCCCGTCGCCCCCCACCACCGCCTCGCCGGGCATGGCCAGCTCCGCGGGCAGGGCGTTACCGTCGATCAGCGCGAGGCCGCAGGGCCGGCCCAGCCCGTCGAGGGCCCGGCACATCGCCAGCTGTGCCGCCCGCAGGATGTTGAGCCGGTCGATTTCCTCCACGCTGGCATGGGCGATGGATACCTCCGCCACGGCGCGGATCTCGGCGTCGAGCGCCGCCCGCCGCCGGGGCGAGAGCCGCTTGCTGTCGTCCAGCCCCGCCGGCAGGCGGGCCGGGTCGAGCACCACGGCGGCCGCCGTCACCGGCCCGGCCAGCGGTCCGCGGCCCACCTCGTCCACCCCGGCGACGCGGGCGATGCCGCGGGCCAGGGCCGCCCGTTCGCGCAGGAAGTCCGGTCCCGCCGGCGCTGCGGCGGGGATCGCGCGGCGCGCTGCGGGCCGGCCGGCGGCATCCCCGGCGCGCCCGGTCCGGTCTCGGCTCGGCGGCATCGCCCTGAAATGCCCGCCGCGGCCTGCGCGCGCAAGGCCCTTGGCGCGCGGCACCCGCCAGTCTACGTCCGCGCCCATGCTGATCGAGGCGCGCGACATCGAGAAGAGCTTCGCGGGCGGCGCCTCGCCGGTGCTCCGGGGCGTGTCGCTCGCCCTCGCCCCGGGCGAGACGGTGGCCCTCACCGGCGAAAGCGGCTCGGGCAAGTCCACCTTCCTGCACATCGTCGCCGGGCTCGAGACCGCCGATGCCGGCGCGCTGCGCGTCTGCGGCGCCGATCCGGCGGCGCTCTCCGATGCCGGGCGGGCCGCGCTGCGGCGCGAGCGGCTGGGCATCGTCTTCCAGCAGTTCAACCTGGTGCCCTCGCTCACCGCGGAGGCCAACGTCGCGTTCCAGGCGCGCCTCGCCGGGCGGCACGATCCGGCCCGCGTGGCCGCGCTGCTCGGCCGGCTGGGCCTCGCGGACGCGGCCCGGAAATACCCCGAGGAGCTTTCGGGCGGCCAGCAGCAGCGCGTGGCGGTGGCCCGCGCCCTCGCCGCGGGCCCGGCGCTGATCCTCGCCGACGAGCCCACCGGGAACCTCGACGAGGCCACCGGCGACGCGGTGCTGGAGGCGATGCTCGCGCTGGTGCGCGAGGCCGGGGCGGGTCTGCTCATGGTCACCCATTCCGAGCGGCTCGCGGCGCGGCTCGACCGGCGCCTGCATCTCCGCCACGGGAGGTTTTCCCCGTGAGGGCACGGCTCGGCCCCGCGCTGGGCGCGCTCCTGTCGCACTGGCGGCACCGGCCGGGCCAGGCGCTCGCCGCGGTGCTGGGCCTTGCGCTCGCGACCGGGCTCTGGACGGGCGTGCAGGCGATCAACGCCGAGGCGCGCAAGAGCTATGCCGAGGCGGCCAGGGCGCTGGGCGCCGAGGCCCGCACCGTGCTCGTCGCGTCGGGTGGCGGCGAGATCGAGCAGTCGGTCTACGTGGCGCTGCGCCGGGCCGGCTGGCCCGTAGCGCCGGTGGTCGAGGGGCGGCTCCGGACCGCCGGCGGCCCCGTGCGCCTGCTCGGCTTCGATCCGCTCACCGCGCCGCCCGGCACCGCCGCGGCCGGCCCGGCGCTGGGCGAGGATCCGTTCGCCTTTCTCACCCCGCCGGGGCTGCTCCTGGCCGCTCCCGCCACCGCGGCGCGGCTGGCCGAGGGTGCCCGCGCCGCGCCCCCGGCGCCGGAGGCCTCCGGGGCGGGCGATGGCGCGGGCGCTCCCGCTGCCGGAGGGGCCGGCGTCGCCGGGGCCGCCGCTCCTTCCGCACCCCGCGATGCCGCCGCTCGCGATGGCCCCTCCGCTGCGGCCGCGCCGGGCGCCCCCGCCGTTCACGCCGTGGAGGGCGGCGCCCTGGGCGGCGATCCCCGCCCGGAGGTCGGCGCGCGGCGCGGGCCTGGCGCCGATGGCACCGCATCCGCGGGGCCGGCTGGCCGTGCCGCCCCGCCAGCGGCGCCGGAAACCGGCGATACCCCCGCCGCCCGCGCCGCCGCCTCCGGGCAGGTCGCCGATACGGGCGATGCCTCGGAGGCCGCCGCAGGCCAGGCCGGGCGCCGCGATGCGCCGTCCGCTGCCTCTCCCCCGGAGCCGGGCGCCGGCGCACCCGCCCCGCCGGCCGCATCGCCCGGGCGCCCGGCCCTGCCGCCGGTGCGCGCGGTGGAGGGGCTTCCCCCGGGGGTCGCCTTCGCCGATGTCGGCACCGCCCAGCGCCTTCTCGATAGGCCCGGCCGGCTCTCCCGGCTGGTGCTGCTGGAGGAGGCCGCTCCCGTTCCGGGCCGCCCGGCCATCGCCGAGATCGCCCCGGGGCTGCGCGAGGAGGCGCCCCGCACCGCGGCCGACATCGGGCGGCTCACCGAGAGCTTCCATCTCAACCTCACCGCCTTCGGGCTCCTGGCCTTCGCAGTGGGTCTCTTCATCGTGCAGTCGGTGATCGGGCTCGCCTTCGAGCAGCGCCGGCCGATGCTGCGCACCCTGCGTGCGCTGGGCCTGCCGGTGCGCGGGCTCCTTCTCGCCGCGGGGGTGGAACTTGCGGGCCTCGCCCTTCTCGCGGGCCTCCTCGGTATCGGGCTCGGCTATCTCTTCGCGGCGGCGCTCCTGCCGGATGTCGCGGCCACCCTGCGCGGGCTCTATGGCGCCAGCGTCGAGGGCACGCTGACGCTGGCGCCCGGCTGGTGGCTCGGGGGCCTCGCACTCTCCGCTCTCGGCACCGCGCTTGCCGGCGCCCGCAGCCTCTGGACCCTTGCGCGCCTGCCGGTGCTCGCCCCGGCCCGCCCCCGCGCCTGGGCCAACGCCGCGGGCAGGGGCGGGCGCTGGCTCGCCCTCGGCTGCGCCGCCTGCCTTGCGGCGGCGGCGGTGCTCGCGCGCCCCGGCGGCGGGCTCGTGGCGGGCTTCGGGCTCGTCGCGGCGCTGATGCTCGGCTTCACCCTGGCGCTGCCGCTCGTGCTGCGCGCCCTGCTCCGGCTGGGCGAGGCCACGGCGCGCGGGCCCGTCGCCCAGTGGTTCTGGGCCGACAGCCGCCAGCAGCTGCCGGGGCTCTCCATGGCGCTCGCGGCACTCCTGCTGGCGCTGGCGGCCAACATCGGCGTCGGCACCATGGTGGGCAGCTTCCGCGCCACCTTCACCGGCTGGCTCGACCAGCGCCTCGCCGCCGAGCTCTACGTGGGCGCGCGCGACGGCGCCGAGGCCGCGCGCATGGCGGCCTGGCTCGCCCCCCGGGGCGTGACAGTGCTGCCCAACTGGAGCGCCGAGGCCGAGATCGCCGGCCAGCCCGGCGAGGTGCTGGCCGCGGCCGACCACGCAACCTGGCGCGAGAACTGGCCGCTGCTCGCCGCGCTTCCGGACACCTGGGAGGCGGTGGCCTCGGGCGGCGCGCTCCTCGTCAACGAACAGCTCGCGCGCCGTGAGGGCCTTTCCCCCGGCGACAGCCTGCCGCTGCCCGGCGGGCCGCCGCTCCTGGTGGCGGGCGTCTACTCCGACTACGGCAATCCGCGCGCCCAGGTGCTGCTGGCCGACCATGCCTTCCTCGCGCGCTTCCCCGCCGCCGAGCGGCTTTCCTTCGGCCTGCGCGTGCCCCCGTCCGCGGGCGCCCCCTCCGCTCCGGCGGCCGCCGGCGCCCCGGCCACGCCGGAAGCGGCCCGGCACGCCGCCTCGGAGGCCGCCCCGGAAAACGGACCTGAAACCGCGGTGCGCGCCATCGCGGAAGGTCTCGTCGAGGAGGTGGGCCTCGATCCGGAGCGGGTGATCGACCAGGCCGCCATCAAGCGCTTCTCGCTGGAGGTCTTCGAGCGCACCTTCGCCGTTACCGCCGCGCTCAACCTGCTCACTCTCGCGGTCGCGGGCTTCGCCATCTTCACCAGCCTGCTCACCCTCGCGGCGATGCGCCGGCCCCAGCTCGCGCCGGTCTGGGCGCTCGGGCTTCCGCGGGCGCGGCTGGCGCGGCTTGAACTCCTGCGCGCGCTTCTGCTCGCCGGGCTCACCGCGCTCTGGGCGCTGCCGGCGGGGCTCGCGCTGGCCTGGGCGCTGCTGGCGGTGATCAACGTGGAGGCGTTCGGCTGGCGGCTGCCGATGCTGCTCTTCCCGGCCGAATGGGCGCGGCTGGCGGCCCTGGCCGCGGCGGCGGCGGTGCTGGCGAGCCTGCTGCCCGCACTCCAGCTCTGGCGCAGCCCGCCCGCCCGGCTGCTCGCGGTGTTCGCCCATGAGCGCTAGGCCCGCAGCCCTTCCGCGCCCGCGCCGGCTGCCGCGCCCGGGGGGCCTCGGGCGGCGCGCGCCGCGCACCCTTGCGGCGGCACTGGCCGTTCTCGCGCTCCTGACCGCGCTCTGCGCCGGCGCGCCGGGCCCGGCGCGGGCGCAGGGCTTCGCCGGGCTGGGCACCGAGGCCGAGGGCTTCGCCGTGCCGGTGCCGGGCCGGCCCCTCGTGTTTCCCGCCGATCACGGCGCCCACCCGGCCTACCGGATCGAATGGTGGTATCTCACCGCGCTCCTCACCGGCGAGGACGGGCGCGACTACGGCGCGCAATGGACGCTCTTCCGCACCGCGCTCGCCCCCCGCGAGGCGGAGGGCTGGGCGAGCCCGCAGCTCTGGATGGGCCATGCCGGGCTCACCACGCCCGAGGCGCACTTCTCGGCCGAACGTCTCGCCCGGGGCGGGATCGGGCAGGCCGGCGTCGAGGCCGAACCCTTCCGCGCCTGGATCGATGCCTGGGAAGCGTCGGGCCCGAGCCTGTCGGAGATCGAGGTCACCGCGCAGGACGCGCGATTCGGCTTCGCGCTCCGTTTCGCCACCGATGCGCCCTTCGTGCCCCAGGGGCAGGGGGGCTACTCGGTGAAATCCGCCGAGGGGCAGGCCAGCTACTACTACTCGCAGCCGTTCTACGAGGTGTCGGGGACGATCCGCACGCCGGGCGGGCCGATCGCCGTCACCGGCACCGGCTGGCTCGACCGCGAATGGTCCTCCCAGCCGCTCTCGGAAGACCAGACGGGGTGGGACTGGTTCAGCCTCGTCTTCGAAAGCGGTGCGCGGATGATGGGATTCCGCCTGCGCGCGCGGACGGGCCCGCCCTTCACCGCTGCCACCTGGATCGCGCCCGACGGCACGCCCACCCCCTACCCCGACGGCGCCTTCACGGCAGAGCCGCTGGCCACGGCGCGGGTGGCGGGGCGCGAGGTGCCGGTGCGCTGGCGCCTCGCCCTGCCCGCCCGGGGGCTCGATGTGGAGGCCGCGGCGCTCAACCCCGACTCCTGGATGGACACGAGCTTTCCCTACTGGGAGGGGCCGGTGATGCTGGAAGGCAGCCACGCCGGCCGCGGGTATCTGGAGATGACGGGGTATGAATAGCGCCGCCCCCCGCCCGGCCCGGCGCCGCCCGGGGTCCGCCTGCGCGCGACCCTCCCGGGCGGCGTCCGCGGCGCGCCCGCTGCGGCAACGGGCCTGCTTGGCCTGCGAAGGAGGCAGGGCCGCCGCTGCGGGCGCCCGGGGTGCGGCAGCGTCACGAGGCGCGCTCCGGCGCCGCGGCGGGGGCGAGGACGGGGACGGCCCTGGCCGCCGTGCCGGGCGGTGGCATGGCCCCACGGGCGCGCCCGGTCTGCGGCGCACGCCCCGTTTCGCCCCCGCGCCGGCGAGGCCGCAACGCCGCGCCCTGCCCGGCGATCCCTGCCGCGCCCATTGGCAGGCGGGCCCGCTGCGTCGGCGCGGGAGGCTGCCGTGAGCGCGCCGCCCGCCACCCACGCATGCCCGCAAGCCCTTCTCGAGGCCGCCTGGGAACTGCTGGCGCGGGGCGTGCACGCGCGTCGCTCGCCCGCGCGGTACCCGGCCCTCGCCACCGTTGCCGAAGGCGGCGGCGCCACTGCCCGCGTCGTGGTGCTCCGCGGGGCCGACAGGGCCGCCGCGCGGCTCACGCTCCACACCGATGCGGCGTCGGCGAAGGCAGGCGAGATCGCCGCCGAGCCGCGGGGCGCGCTCCTCTTCCGGGATCCGGGCAGCGCGCTTCAGCTGCGTTGCGCGGTGCGGCTCGCGCTGCGGCCGGAGACGGCCGAAGAGTGGCGGCGCGTACCGTCGGCCGCCCGAAGCGTCTACGGCGGCAAGCCCGCGCCGGGCCGGCCGCTGGACGATCCCGCCACCCACTCGCCGGGCCCCGATCCCGCGCGCTTCGCCGTCGTCGAGGCGCTCGTCGAGCAGATCGATGCGCTCCACCTCGGGCGCGAGCGGCATCTCCGGGCCCGTTTCCTGCGCCGGGAAGGCTTTGGCGGGCGCCGGCTTTGCCCCTGAGCCCGCACATCCTCGCCTGCGTTGCGCCGCGAGCACTTGTGCCAGGATGAAGGCCCGCGGTGCGGTCCTCCCTCCCGCGGGCTCGCCGACCCGGCCCTGGGCGTCCCGCCGGGGCGGCGCGCGGCCTCTCCCTCATCGTGGAAAAAACACTCACGGCGACCGGCCGGCCGCCCCGGCGCCCGGCCGGGGCCAGGGCGCGCGCACCTGCCCGTCCGTCCGCGGTGATCCGCCCGCGCCGGGGCGCGCAGCGTCACCCTGACGCCTCGCGCAGCGCGGCGCCGGGCGGCAGAAGGGGCGCCATGCACGGCGCGCCCCTTCCGCTCACCCGCGAACTCGTCCTCCTCGGCGGCGGGCACACCCACGCGCTCGTCCTGCGCAAGTGGGGTATGCGGCCCCTGCCCGGCGTCCGGCTGACGCTCGTCAATCCCGGGCCAACGGCGCCCTACACCGGCATGCTTCCGGGGTTCGTCGCTGGGCATTACGGGCGCGACGATCTGGAAATCGATCTCGTGCGCCTCGCACGCTTCGCCGGGGCGCGGCTGATCCTGGGGCGCGCCACGGGCATCGACCGTGCCGCCGGCCGCATCGCGCTGGAGGGTCATCCCGCCATCGCCTACGACATCGCTTCCCTCGACATCGGCATCACCTCCGGGATGCCGGGCCTGCCGGGCTTCGCCGAGCATGCCGTGCCGGCCAAGCCGCTGGCCCGCTTCGCGGACCGCTGGCAGCGCTTCGTCGCCGAGGGCGGGCCCGGCCCGGTGGTGGTCATCGGCGGCGGCGTGGCCGGGGTCGAGCTCGCCATGGCCATGGCCTGGCGCCTCCGCGCCGAGGGTTGCCCCCGCCCGGTGACGGTGATCGAGGCCCGCCGCGCCCTCCACGGAACGCCCGCCCGCGCCCGCGCGGCCCTGCTCGCGCGGATGGACGCCCTCGGCGTGACGCTCCTCGAGCGCGCGGACGTCACGGCGGTGCGCGCGGCCGGGGTGGAGATCGCCGGCCGGCCCTTCGTCCCTTCCGCGCTCACCGTTGGGGCCGCGGGCGCCCTTCCCCAGGGCTGGCTGGCCGGCACCGGGCTCGAGCTCCACGAGGGTTTCGTCGCCGTCGACGCCCAGCTGCGCAGCTCCGACCCGGCGATCTTCGCCGCGGGCGACTGCGCCCACCTCTCCCATGCGCCCCGGCCCAAGGCCGGAGTCTTCGCGGTGCGCGCGGCGCCGGTGCTTGCCCACAACCTGCGCGCCGATCTGGCCGGGCTGATGCGTCGCCGGTTCCGGCCCCAGCGGGACTATCTCAAGCTGATCTCCCTGGGCGGGAAGGAGGCGGTGGGCGAGCGCGGCGGCCTTGCCCTCGCCGGCCCCGCCGTCTGGCGCCTGAAGGACCGGATCGACCGGCGCTTCATGGAAGGGTTCACGCGCCTCCAGCCCATGCCCCCCCCGCCGCTTCCGCGCGAACGCGCCCGCGGTGCGCTGCCGCCGGAGCCGCCCTGCGGCGGCTGCGGCGCCAAGATGGGGGAGGGCGCGCTGGGCGCCGCCCTCGCGGGGCTGCCGGCGCTTCGGCGCGGCGACGTGCTGCGCCCCGAGGGCGAGGACGCGGCGATCCTCTCGCTGGGTGGCGTGCGGCAGGTCATCTCCACCGACCACCTGTCCGCCCTGACCGGGGATCCCTACACCATGGCCCGGATCGCGGCGGTCCATGCGCTGGGCGATGTCTGGGCCATGGGGGCGGCGCCCCAGGCCGCGCTCGCGCAGATCGTGCTGCCGCGGATGGCCGAGGCCCTGCAGGGTCCCTGGCTCGAGGAGATCATGGCCGGCGCGGCCGAGGTCTTCGGCGCGGCAGGTGCCGAGATCGCCGGCGGGCACACCACGCTCGGCGCGGAGCTCACCATCGGCTTCGCGGTGACCGGGCTGAGCGCCGGCGCGCCGGTGGCGCGGGCCGGCGGCCGCCCGGGCGACGCGCTGGTCCTGACCCGGGCCATCGGCTCGGGCACGGTCATGGCCGGCGAGATGCGGCTAGCCGCCCGCGGGCCATGGGTCGCCGCCGCGCTGGAGACGATGGCCCGGCCCCAGCTCGCCGCCGCCGCCGCCCTCGCGGGCACCGCCCGGGCGATGACCGATGTCACCGGCTTCGGTCTCGCGGGGCACCTCTCCGGGCTCGCGCGGGCCTCGGGCTGCGCGGCCCGGATCGAGCTTGCCGCCGTGCCGCTCTACGACGGGGCCGAGGACCTCGCCGCCCGGGGCATCCGCTCGACCCTGCATCCGGCCAACCGGGCCGCGGCCGAGGCGGCGGGCATCGCCCTGCCGGCATCGCCCCGCGGCGCGCTGGTGCTCGACCCGCAGACGGCGGGCGGGCTCCTGGCCGCGGTACCCCCCGCGGCAGCCGGGGCGATCGTCGCGGCGCTGGCCGACGCGGGCGAGCGCGCGGCCGTGGTCGGACGGCTCGAGGCCGGCTCCCCCGGGGCGATCGCCTTCATCTGAGCCCGCATCCGGCCCCGCGGGCGATCGGCGGGTCGGTCGCCCGCGCGGCATGAGGATTTCTGCAAAGATGAAGGGGGCGCGCGCCTCGGCTGCCCCGGGCGCGGTTCGGGGTCGTCGGGCGTGCGCCGGGTGCGCGCGGGGCGCGGGAGGGGGCAGCGGGGCAAGCTTGGCGGCGGGACCGACGCCGCGGGATGCCGGGACGCGCCGCGCGGCTGCCATGGCGCGTGCCTCACCGGGCGGCCCGGGAGCCGCCAGGGGCCGTGCCCGCGCGGGGCTGGCCGGGCAGGCGACGCCGCGGACCGGCGCCGTTTGCGCCCGTCCGTGCGCTGGGGTGCGGTTGGCGCCGGTGTTCCGGCCCGTCAGCCAGCCGGTGCCCGGCGCTCCAGCTCGGCGGCCAGCGCGCCCGCCAGCACGTCCAGCCCCGCATCGTCCAGCCGTTCGGCCTCGAAGCGGGCCAGCACCGCGCCGGGCTCCGCACCGTGCGCCGTACGGTCGGCCCCGGGCTCCGCCGAGCCGCCCCCGGCGCCGTGGCCCGGCCCGCCTCCGCCGCGACGGGCGCGGGATTTCGCGTAGCGCGGATCGTAGTGGCGCTCCATCAGCTCCGCGGCGAGGCGCTCCCACCGGCGCTCGTGCACCAGCGCCGCCCAGCTCTCCACGGTGGCGCGCCCGTGGAAGGGCACCAGCTGCTCCAGCCGCGCAAGCAGGCGCTCGGGCTCGGCCGTCATGTCGGCATAGGCCCGGGCGAGGAAGGCGGCCCGCGCCGCGCGGGGTGCGGCGATCTCCAGCCGCGGCGCCCCGCGCATGGCCGCCCAGAGCCCCGGCGGGATCATCCGCTCGCCGATCCTGCTGCTCTCGGCCTCCACCACCACCGGGCGCGCCGGATCGAGCCCGGCCATCGCCATGGCGAGCGCCGATTCGAAGCCCTTCTGGCTCGGCTGGGGCCGGTCCACCGGCCCGAGCACCGAGCCGCGGTGCGCGGCCAGCCCCTCGAGGTCGAGCACCTGCACGCCGCGGGCCGCCAGGAGCGGCAGGAGCGCCGTCTTGCCGGTGCCCGTGTCGCCGTCCAGCAGGATCACGGGGCAGGGGGGCGGCGCATCGTACAGGGCCGCCTTTACCATCCTGCGGAAGCGCCGGTAGCCGCCCTCGAGCACCTCGACCCGCCAGCCGATCTGGCCGAGGATGGCGGCGAAGGCGCCCGAGCGCTGTCCGCCGCGCCAGCAGTAGACGAGCGGCCGCCATCCGCCGTCCTTTTCCGCGAGCGGGCCCTCCAGATGGCGGGCGATGTTGCGGGCCACCAGCGCCGCGCCGATCTTGCGGGCGCGGAAGGCGCTCTGCTGCACGTAGACCGTGCCCACCCGGGCGCGCTCGGCGTCGCTCAGCACCGGCAGGTTGACGGCGCCGGGCAGCCTGTCCTCGGCGAATTCCGAGGGCGCGCGGGCATCGATCACGGTGTCGAAGCCGTGGGCGGCGAATTCGGCGAGCGTCCGGGGTGCGAAGGGCATCGGCCTCCCTTAGCCCCGGGCGGGCGGCATGGGAAGCCGCCGCGGGGCGCGGCCGGGGCAGGGGGGCTCGCGGCCTGCCGGCCCGCGCCTGCCCCGCACCCGCCGGCGCCACCGGCCGCGAGGTGGCCGGGGTCGTGCCGGGAGCAGGGGCGGCGCGCCGCCGCCGGCACCGGCGGAAGGCGGGGGTGCCATGCACAGGTCGTTCCGGGCGCACCGCCGAGCGCACCGCCGGTGGCCGCGGCGCCGGGCCTGTGGTGCGGTGCGGCTCCGCGGGGGTACGGTACCGCGAGGTGAGCCGTCGTGGCGGCGGCGGCCCGGCGGAGAGCCCCGCACCCCGGGGGAAGGGGACGGCGGCGCCCGCCTGCCGTCGGGCCCGGGCAGGCGCCCGGACGCGGCGGCACGTTCCGGCAAGGGAAGCGGGCGGGGCACCTTCCGGCCCCCGCCCTCCCGGCGCGGCCCGCAGCGAACGGATCTGCCGCGCCTCTGCCGCGGTTGGGTCCGCGGTTCAGTCGAACCGGTAGCCCGCGCGGGTCAGGCACCGGGCGCCCCAGGCGTCCACCCGTCCGCGGGGGGTGCGCACGCTGCCCTCGCAGCGGTCCGGAAGCCGGGCGGTGTTCACGCCGTTGCGCTGCAGGCAGGGCGCGCCGACCGCGCGTCGCTGGCCGTGATCGGTGTCGATCACGCGCAGGCAGCTGGCCGGCAGCACGCGGTCGCGGTGGCCGCCGGTCCCGGCGCCCGCGCCGGGGCGATAGGTGCCGGTGAAGCGGTCGTCCCGTGGCCGGTGGGTCTGCTGCCGCTGGCGGTGCTCCTGGTAGATCGGCGCCTTGGCGCGCCTGCCGTCGTTGGCATCGGCGATCACCTTGCCGATGATCGCGAGCGTGATCGCCCCGGCCAGAAAGCGGGCCACGTCCTCCTCGGAGGCGGCGCGGGCGGGCGCGGCGGCGCCCGAGAGGGCGAGCGCGAGGGCCAGCACCGGGGCGAGGCCGGCGGCCGCGGCGCGGCGCCCGAAGCCGCTTCCGGGGCCCGCAGCGGCCGGTGGCGCTGCCCGGGCGAACCGGCGGCGGCGGGCGAGACGGTCGAGGCGGGCGAGAATGGCGAGGCGGGCTACTTGGCGGTTGGGCATCGGTCGATCCTTTAGGTCTGCGGCGCGGCGCTGGGCCGGGCCTGGTGGAGGCAGCCCGAGGCCGCGTGCCGAGGCAGGCGGCGGTGCCGGGCGGGCCGGGTCCGCGACGCGGGGGCGTTGCCTGTCCCGAGCCTCGGGCGCCGCCGGAGCGACAGGCAATATCGCGCCGCGGATATCCGATAGCGCGGGCGCCCCGGGGGCCGCCGGGCGCGCGGCTATTGCCTAGCGGGGCGGTCCGGCGGCATGCTCGGCCGGTCATGACCAGGCTGCGCCCCCACCTTTTCGCCCTTGCCCTCGCCCTCGCCGCCGGCCTCGGGGCGATCGCCACCGCCCCGGCGGCACAAGAGCCGTGCTACGCGTCCTACAAGGCCAAGCGCGACGATCCGCTCCGGCTCCACTTCGGCGTGGCCGCCCTGCGCGGGGCCTGCACCGAGAGCGCCGCGCAGGGCGAGCTCGCGCGGCGGCTCGACCGCGCCGGCTGGACATTGCTGACGATCGTCGATCTGTTCGGCGAGGAGGGTCTCGGGGAGAGAAAAGAGAGTGCCGGAGCGTTTTTCCTCCGCTTCTGACGCCCGCCGCGCCACCGCGCGCCTCGTCGCCACGGGCCTCGCGGCGATCGTCGCGATCCTGCTGGCCGCGGGCGCGTTCCTCCTGCTCACGCTTCCGGATGCCAACGCGTTCAACGCCCGGGTCGAGCGGCTCTTCGTGGAGAACGACGATCTTTCCTCGCAGGCCGAGATCAGGCTGCTTGAGCTCCTGGCGCAGTCTGGCACCGCCTTCTCGGAGGTGCTGGCGAGCTACCGGGTGGTGATCGTGGTGCTCCTGGCCTTCGCCACGGCGA
Source organism: uncultured Rhodobacterales bacterium (assembly GCA_964466745.1). Classification (GTDB taxonomy): domain Bacteria; phylum Pseudomonadota; class Alphaproteobacteria; order Rhodobacterales; family Rhodobacteraceae; genus CAYXOX01. Next base: position 536 of record CAYXOX010000020.1, on the reverse strand, counting down.
TGCTGATCGCGGCGGTGGTGTTCCTCGTGATGCTGGTGGCGCTGGGGCGGCGCATCGCGCAGATCGAGCGCACCGGCATCCAGGTCGCCTCGCTGGAGATCAGCCGCGAGGAGCGCACCGTGGCCCTCAACGACATGGTGTTCCGGCTCACCGACGCGGCCTTCGAGACGCTCGCGGTGCTCGCCGAGGCGCGCCTCGACGACGAGGTGCTGACCGGCGCCGAGATCGAGGCGGTGATCTCGGGCCGCACCGCCGCGGAATGCGACGAGGCCGCCGGCGCCACCCGGATCAAGCGGCTGCGCGACAGCCTCGGAAACCAGATGGTGGCCGAGCTGCTGGTCAAGACGATCACCCGGAAAGGCTACACGCTGGCGGTCGACAGGCGGGCGATCCGCCTGCGCTGAACGGGCCGGGCGCCGCGGGCCGCGGCTGCCGGGGGCCGGCCCGTCCTGCCGCGGCGACCGGTTGGCATGGGCCGGGGCAGCGGCGCTCCGGGCGGCGGAGGGCTCGCCGGGTCCCGGGCCGGTGGCCGGCCG
>CAYXOX010000019.1:0-30336 GCA_964466745.1 uncultured Rhodobacterales bacterium | reverse complement strand
CGAGCGTGTGTGTCGTCACGCCCGCGTTGTAGCCCCAGACCTCGTGCAGAAGGATGTCGCGGGCGACGACGCCTTCCGAGGCGCGGTAGAGGTACTTCAGGATGTTGGTTTCCTTCTCGGTCAGGCGGATCTTCCGCTCGTCCTCGGTGAGCAGCATCTTCATCGCGGGCTTGAAGGTGTAGGGGCCGAGCTGGAACACCGCGTCTTCGCTCTGCTCGTGCTGGCGAAGCTGGGCCCGGATGCGGGCGAGCAGCACCGGGAACTTGAACGGCTTGGTGACGTAATCGTTGGCGCCGGCGTCGAGCCCGAGGATCGTGTCGGAATCGCTGTCGTGGCCGGTGAGCATCAGGATGGGGCATTTCACCCCCTGCTTGCGCATCCGCCGGCACAGCTCCCGCCCGTCGGTGTCGGGCAAGCCAACGTCTAGGATGACCAGATCGTAGAGCTGTTCCTTGATGCGCTCCATCGCACCGGCGCCGCTCTCCGCCTCGAACACGTCGAAGTCCTCGGTCATCACGAGCTGTTCGGAAAGGGCGTCGCGCAGATCGTCGTCGTCGTCCACGAGAAGGATCTTCTTGAGCTGTGCCATATGCTGTCTCCCGCGTTGCTGCGCGTGAGATGTCTTCACCCGGCCCGCACGGCAATGTTTGCTGCAAGGGCCTCACGCGCTCGTGTCGCAGGCGCGGGATATGTTTCACTTCGCGGGCCCGGCACGCTATTCGGCACCAATCGCCCGGAGGACGCCCGCCCATGTCTCTCGCTCCCACACCTGCCGAACGGCTCGCCCGTGCCCGGGGCGACCTTCGCATGGGGCTGCCGGTTCTGCTCGCGTCCGAAGAGGGGGGGGGCGCCGTGCTCGTGGCTGCCGTCGAGGTGCTCGTGCCGGCGCGGCTCGAGGAACTTCGCGCCGCCGGCACGGGGTTGGTGCTGGCCCTTGCCGCGCGCAGGGCGCAGACCCTCAAGGTCCCCGCCTACGACGGAGATCTGGCGCGCATCGCGGTGCCGGCGGAGGCGAGCGCGGGATGGCTGCGGGCGCTCGCCGATCCCTCGCGCGATCTCTCGGTGCCGCTGAAGGGGCCCTTCCCGACCCTGCGGGATGGCGATGCCGGCCCCGCGCGGGCGGCGCTGGCGCTGGCGAAGTCGGCCCGCCTGCTGCCCGCAGCGCTGACGGTGCCCTTGGCCGAGGCCGAGGCCGCCCGGCTCGCCGACGGAGGCCTCACGCGGCTCGCCGTCTCCGAGATCGCTCCGCCCGAGGTTCCGCCCGCACCGGAGCGCGTGGCCTCGGCACGGCTGCCGCTCGATGCCGCGGGCGAAGCACGGCTTCACGTCTTCCGCCTGCGCGACGGCTCGGAGGAACACTACGCGCTCGAGATCGGTCGGCCGGACCGGGCCGAGCCGGTGCTCACCCGGCTTCACTCCGCCTGCTTCACCGGCGACGTGCTGGGCTCGCTCAAATGCGATTGCGGCCCGCAACTGCACGGGGCTCTTGCACAGATGGCCGGCGAAGGAGCGGGCGTCCTGCTCTACCTCAACCAGGAAGGCAGGGGAATCGGCCTCGCCAACAAGATGCGCGCCTATGCGCTGCAGGACGAGGGCTTCGACACCGTGGAAGCCAATCACCGGCTGGGCTTCGACGACGACGAGCGCGATTTTCGCATCGGCTCGCAGATGCTCGCCGAACTCGGGATCTCCCGGGTCAGGTTGCTCACCAACAACCCGGCGAAACTCGCGCGCATGCAGGAAGCCGGGATCGTCGTGACCGAGCGGGTTCCGCTGAGGGCCGGAGCGAACCGCTTCAACCACCACTACCTCGCCACCAAGGCCGCGAAATCGGGGCACCTGCTGTGAGGGCCGCACCGGACGGCACGCAGGGCGCGCCGCGAAAGGCGGCCGGGAGGGCACATCCATGAGCCGCGCTGCACCCCGCCCGGCCCGCCGCGCGGCACCGGCGATGCCCCGGGCGACGGACATGGTGATCACGCCTCGGGGGCTCCGCTTCCGCGGGCGCATCTTTCCCTGCACGGTGGGCCGTGGTGGAACGCGCGCGGTCAAGCGCGAGGGCGATGGCGCCACGCCGCGCGGCACCCACCGCTTCGTGGGCATGCTCTACCGGACGGACCGCCTGGCCCGGCCGGCCGACTGGGCGCTGCCGATCCGGCCCTTCGACGGCTGGTCGGACGATCCACGAGACCCCGACTACAACCTGATGGTGCGCCTGCCTCACGGCTTTTCCGCCGAGCGCCTGCGGCGGGCGGACATGCTCTACGACCGCGTTCTGCTTACCGACTGGAACTGGCCCTACCCCCGTCGCGGCGCGGGTTCGGCGATCTTCCTGCACCGCTGGCGGAAGCCCGGGCACCCCACCGAGGGCTGCATCGGCCTTTCCCCGGCGGCACTCGACTGGATCCTGCCGCGCATCGAGCACCGGACCCGGCTGATCGTGCCGTGAAGGCAGCAGTCTGCGGGGGGCGGGGCTGCGCGCGGCGCGCCGGGCGGGAATGGGGGACTGACACCCCCGGAACCTCGGCGGATTCGGCCGACCATGGCGGAGGCTGACGGTTGAGATCTGCCTCCGGACGGCAATCACCCGGGGGCAGAAACCGGCCAGGCTGGCTCGCCGGGGCGGCAGCGCAATAGAAGCGCGCCGAGCGGTGGCGGCCCCGACAGGATTCGAACCTGTGACCTACCGCTTAGGAGGCGGTCGCTCTATCCTGCTGAGCTACGGGGCCTGCGCATCGGTTTTGGCCCGCCACGCCGCACGCTGCAACCCTCGTCGGTGAACGCGTGTTCGCGGGGTTGGCATCCGGCCACGCAAGGCGCGATAACTGGACGAGCAAAAGCCGAGGAGCGCCCCGCGTGACCAAGCCGCCCAAACGCCCGTTGACCCTGCGCGACGTGTCCGAAGCATCCGGCGTGTCGGAGATGACCGTGAGCCGTGTCCTGCGCAACCGCGGCGACGTGAGCGAAGCAACCCGCGAAAAGGTTCAGGCGGCCGCGAAGCGCCTCGGCTACGTGCCCAACAAGATCGCTGGCGCACTCGCCTCCCAGCGCGTGAACCTGGTGGCGGTTGTCATCCCCTCGCTTTCGAACATGGTCTTTCCCGAGGTCATGACAGGCATCTCCGAAACGCTGCGCGACACGCCGCTGCAACCGGTGGTCGGCGTCACCAATTATCTGCCCGACCGCGAGGAAGACGTGCTCTACGAGATGCTTTCCTGGCGGCCTTCGGGCGTCATCATTGCCGGGCTCGAGCATTCGGAGGCCTCCCGTGCGATGCTCGCCAACGCCGACATCCCCATCGTCGAGATCATGGACGTGGACGGAACGCCCATCGACGCGATGGTGGGCATCTCGCACCGGCGCGCCGGCCGCGTGATGGGCGAGGCGATCTGCAAGGCGGGGTACCGACGGATCGGTTTCATGGGCACGAAGATGCCGCTCGATCACCGGGCGAGAAAGCGCTTCGAGGGCATGACGGGCGTGCTGGCGCGCAACGGGATCGAGATCGCCGACCAGGAGTTCTACGAGGGCGGCTCCGCGCTGGCCAAGGGCCGCGAGCTGACACAGAAACTGCTGGCTCGAACGCCCGACCTCGATTTCCTCTACTACTCCAACGACATGATCGGTGCGGGTGGCCTGCTCTACCTGCTGGAACAGGGCGCCGACATCCCCGGCACCATAGGGCTCGCGGGCTTCAACGGGGTGGAGCTGCTGGACGGGCTTCCGCGAAAGCTGGCCACGATGGATGCGTGCCGGCTCGAGATCGGGCGCAAGGCCGCCGAGATCATCGCCGCGCGCTGTGCCGATCCGGGCATGGAAGGCGGGCAGGTGGTGGAACTGAGCCCCACCATCAGCTACGGCGACACCCTGAAACGCCGCTGACCCCACGCGGCGCCCGGAGCGCCAGCGAAAAGCACATCCTTGCCGGAAGAGGCCCGATGACAGATACGCCGCAAAAGCCCAGCGACAGCGCCGCCCCCGCTGAAGAGCAGCCCGACCCCGAGCTTGGCGGCAAGGCACCGCCACAAGCCGAAATCGATGCGCTGGTCGCGGCTCTCAACGCCGGCGAGACGCAGAAGGTGCTACGCGGCGCAGCCGCGCTCGCGCGCGAATACCCCAACGCCGTGGATCTCTACAACCTCAGCGGTGCAGCCTACATGGGCGCCCGCATGCCGGAAGCCGGGCTCGCGGCTTTCCGCCGCGCCGTGGAGATCGCGCCGCGCCACGTGGGCGCGCTTTCGAATCTTGGAACGGCCCTGCTCGCGCGCGGGATGGTTGACGAGGCGGTGCGGGTGCTGGCCGCGGCCGAGCCTCTGGCGCCGGCAAACCCCTCGATCCACGCCGCTCTCGGCGAGGCCCTGCGTGGCCTCGGTCGGCTTGACGAGGCAGCCTTGCGTTTCCGAAAGGCTCTCTCGCTCGCGCCCAATAACCCGCCCGCCGCGCTCGGCCTGGCCCGCGTGCTTGCAAGTCGCACAAGCCCCGAGGCGGCGATTGAGGTGCTGCGTCCGGCTGCCGACGCCTATCCGCACCTTGGCGAACTCTCTGCCGAGCTCGGCCGGCAATTCGCCGAAGCGGGCCGCAACGCCGAGGCTGTGGAAGCGCTCGAGAAGGCTACGGCGCGCCTGCCGGGTAACCAGACGCCGTGGCACAACCTGGGCGTTGCGCTGCGTGCCAGCCGCGACACGGAGGGTGCGCTCCAAGCCTTCGAGCGCGCGCGCGACATCGACCCGGCCGCGCGCGCGCCCCGCCACGGTTTGGCCAACTGCCTCGCCCTGCTTGGCCGCACCGAGGAAGCCACCGCAATCTACAACGCGCTTCTGGCGGAAAACCCGAACGATGCGCCGGCCCTTGCGGGCATGTCCTTCCTACTGCGCCGGCAGGACAGGCACGAGGATGCGCTGGCCATGGCCGATAACGCCATTGCGACGGATCCGGAATGCGCGGCGGCCCACTCCGCACGCGGCGAAGCCCTCAGGCTGCTCGATCGCAACGAGGAGGCACGCGACGCTTTCCGGCGCACACTGGAAATCGAACCGAAGGCGACTTCGGCGCTCTCGTCGCTGTTCGGATACTCCCAGGAGGCCGCCGACTGGGACGAAGCCGAGCGCTCGCTCCGGAAGCTGATCGAGCTGGGGTTCTCGGCGGACACATTCCCCTCACTCAATCTGATGGCGGCGATCGACGACCCGCCGCTGTTTCGCGACCTCGCGAGGACGGCCTCGCAGAGCTACGCGGTGCACACTCCGATGCCGGCACCGGCCCGCCCGGCTTCGCGCCCCGAGCGCCTCAAGATCGGCTACTTCAGCGCCGATTTCCGGGCCCATGCGATGATGACGCTGATGCGGGAAGCCTTCGAGCACCACGACCCCGAACGTTTCGAGATCCATGCCTTCAGTTTCGGCCCCGATACGCGTCAGGAGATCACCGATCATCTCGAGCGCACCTTTCACAAGGCCCATTTCGTGCGCGACCGGACGCCCGAAGAGATCGCGCAGCTGGCGCGGGAGACCGGAATCGACCTCGCGGTGGACCTGCTGGGCTTCACCCAGTACATGCGCCTGGGGATCTTCGCGCGACGCCCGTCGGCAGTGCAGATCAATTTCCTTGGCTACCCGGGCACCTGCGGCGGGCTCTGGCACGACTACATCGTGGCCACCCCGGAGATCATCCCGCAAGCCGAACGCCAGAACTACGCCGAGAGCGTGATCGCGCTTCCCTTCCACTACTGTGCCCGTGAAACCCGCACGAAGATGCCCGCCACGACCCGCGCCGAGGTGGGATTGCCGGAAGATGCATTCGTGTTCTGCGCGTTCAACCGCACCTACAAGATCACGCGCGAGGCTTTCGCGGTCTGGATGCGGCTGCTGACCGCCATCGAAGGAAGCGTGCTCTGGCTGATCGAGCCCGACGAAACGGTGCGCGAGCGTCTGCGATCCCACGCGCGGGCCGCCGGCGTGGATCCAGCCCGTCTCGTCTTCGCCGAACGGGCTCAGCTCCCCATCCACCTGGCGCGGCAGCGCTGCGCCGACCTTTTCCTCGACACGTTCAACTACGGCGCCCACACGACGGGGAGCGATGCGCTCTTCGCGGGCCTTCCGGTTCTCACGCGCCGCGGGCGCAGCTTCTCCAGCCGGGTTTCGGCGAGCCAGAACATCGCACTGGGCTTTCCAGATCTGGTGACCGACACCACCGAGCAATACGAGGCCACCGCGCTCGCGCTCGCCCGCGATCGCGAGAGGCTTGCGGATCTTCGCGCCCGCATGGAAGCCGCCACAGGGACGGCACCGCTCTTCGATGTTCCGCGCTTCGTGCGCTACCTTGAAGCGGGCTACGATGCCGCCTGGGAACGCTGGCGCAAGGGCGAGGCCCCCGCAGATATCGACGTTCCGGCCTGAGCGGGCGCCCTGGCGCCCGCCCTCCCTTTCCTCGGGGCGGCGCGGCGGCTAAGGGTTGGCGCGGCGCACAATGAAGGGAGGATGCGGCCCATGGACACCACCGGCACGCTGCTCGGCCGCGCATGGTCGCCCGCGGCCCGGGGGCCGATCGTGATCGCGGTGCGCGAGGGCCGGGTCGTCGACATCACCTCGCGCGCAGCGCCCCTCGTCGCCGATATCTGCGCCATGGACGATCCTGCCGCCCATGTTCGGGCCGCGCCCGGGGAAGACATCGGAAGCCTCGACGCGCTTCTGGCGGCCACTCCCGGAGACGCCGAACGGCTTCACCTGCTCGCTCCATGCGATCTGCAGGCCATCAAGGCCTGCGGCGTGACCTTCGCGAACTCGATGGTCGAGCGCGTGATCGAGGAGCAGGCGGCGGGCGACCCGGCCCGCGCCGAAGCGATCCGCGCCCGTATCGGCGACGCCATCGGCGCCAGCCTGCGCGATATCGTGCCGGGCTCGCCGGAGGCTGCCGAGTGCAAGGCCGCGCTCATCGCCGAGGGGCTGTGGAGCCAATATCTCGAGGTGGGCATCGGGCCGGATGCCGAGGTGTTTTCCAAGGCGCAGGTGCTTTCCTCCGTGGGGCATGGGGCGCGGATCGGCCTGCACCCCGTCTCGACATGGAACAATCCCGAGCCGGAGATCGTGCTCGCGGTCTCTCCGGCGGGGCACATCGTCGGCGCCACGCTCGGCAACGACGTGAACCTGCGCGACGTGGAAGGGCGCTCGGCGCTGCTTCTTTCGAAGGCGAAGGACAACAACGCCTCCTGCGCCATCGGGCCCTTCCTGCGCCTCTTCGACGAGAGCTACGGCCTCGAAGACGTCCGCCGCGCCAAGCTGGAACTGCGGGTGGAAGGGCCCGACGGTTTCGTTCTGGAGGGACGCTCCGACATGGCCCAGATCAGCCGCGACCCGGCCGATCTCGTCGGCCAGACGATCGGGCGCCACCACCAGTATCCGGACGGGCTCATGCTGTTTCTCGGCACGCTCTTCGCTCCGGTCGAGGATCGCGACACGCCCGGGGGCGGGTTCACTCACAAGATCGGCGATCGGGTGGAGATCTCCTCCCCCGGCCTCGGAACGCTCGCGAACACCGTTGCGCTCTGCACGGAGTGCCCGGAGTGGACCTTCGGAACGCGCGAGCTGATGCGAAACCTCGCCCGCCGCAATCTCATCTGACCGGAAGGAACCTCGCACATGCTGCATGGCAAGCACTTCATCGCCGGCGAATGGGTGGAAACGCCCGAAACCTTCGCCAACGAGCCCGTTTCAGGAGAGCCCGACAGGTTCTCCATGGGCACCCCCGAACTCGTCGGCCGCGCCTGCGAGGCGGCCGAAGCGGCGTTCGCGAGCTACGCGGCGACGAGCCGGGCGGAACGCGCGGCCTTCCTTCGCGCCATCGCGGAGGAGATCGAGGCACGCGGCGCGGACATCACCCAGATCGGCACCCGCGAGACAGGCCTGCCCGACGCCCGGCTCGAGGGCGAGCGCGGCCGCACCACCGGCCAGCTTCGCCTCTTCGCCGACCATATCGAGGACGGCACCTATCTCGACCGGCGCCACGACGCCGCGCTCCCGGACCGCCAGCCGCTCCCGCGCCCGGACCTGAAGATGGTGCAGCGCCCGATCGGCCCCGTGGCGGTGTTCGGCGCCTCGAACTTCCCGCTCGCCTTCTCGGTGGCTGGGGGCGATACCGCCTCGGCCCTCGCCGCTGGCTGCCCGGTGGTGGTCAAGGGCCACTCCGCGCACCCCGGCACCGGCGAGATCGTGGCCCAGGCCATCGCCGCCGCGGTGGCGCGCTGCGGGATGCCCGCGGGCGTGTTCTCGCTGATCCAGGGCGGCGACCGTTCGGTCGGCGCCGCTCTGGTGCAGCATCCGCGCATCAAGGCGGTGGGCTTCACCGGCTCGCTGCGCGGCGGGCGGGCGCTCTTCGATCTCTGCGCGCGCCGGCCCGAGCCCATCCCCTTCTTCGGCGAGCTCGGTTCGGTCAACCCGGTCTTCGTGCTTCCTGCCGCGCTTGCCGCCAACGGCGCTGCGATCGCGCAGGCCTGGGTGGGGTCGCTCACAATGGGCGCGGGGCAGTTCTGCACCAATCCCGGCATCGTGGTGCTCCCGGCCGGCGAAGCCGCCCGCGGCTTCGCGGAGGCCGCGCGCGAAGCGCTGGAAGGCGTGGCCGGCCAGAAGATGCTCACCGGCGCCATGGCCGAGACATACGCGCAGGCGCGCGGCGCGATGGCAGGCACGAAAGGCGTGGAAACGCTGGTGGCCCTCGAATGCGGCCCGCGCGAAGCGGCTGCCGGCCTGATGCGCACCGGCGCACGCGTTTTCCTCGAACGCCATGAGCTGGCCGAGGAGGTTTTCGGGCCGGCGGGGCTCGTCGTGGAGGCCGAGAGCGAAGACGAGATGCTGGCCATCGCCCGCGGCCTCGAGGGGCAGCTCACCTGCACCCTGCACCTCGTGGCCGAGGACGCGGGGGATACCGAACTGGGGCGGAAGCTCATGCCCGTGCTCGAACGCAAGGCGGGCCGCGTGCTCGCCAACGGCTTTCCCACCGGCGTCGAAGTGGCCGATGCCATGGTCCATGGCGGCCCCTACCCGGCGTCGACGAATTTCGGCGCCACCTCGGTGGGCACGCTGGCGATCCGGCGGTTCCTGCGGCCGGTCTGCTACCAGAACATGCCCGATGCGCTGCTGCCTGCCGACCTCGCCGGCTGAGGTGGGCCGGCACCCGGCGGAAGCCGCCTAGCCGAACCGGTTGGGCGGCGTTCCGGCCACTCCGGGCTCCAGCGCGAAAAGGCCGCCCTCCTGCGGGTGGGCGGAGAGGTGCGCTTCGGACATCGTGAACCGGGCCGACGTCACGTAGAGCGTGTCCAGCCCCGGGCCGCCGAACGCGCAGCTGGTCGGCCAGGAACAGGGCAGTTCCTCGACCCTGTCGAGCGCGCCGTCAGGCGCGATCCGGGCGAGGCATGCGCCGCCGACCACGCGGCAGTTCCACAGATGCGCCTCGGCATCGAGGCAGGAGCCGTCGGGCACGCCGCGCTCGAAGCCTTCGAAATGCGCACGGCGCGCACCGAGCCGGCCGTCTGGGGCGAGATCGTAGCTGTAGATCGTGTTGGCCAGGGTATCAGCCGTCAGCACGGTGCCGTCGCCTGGCCAGGCAAGCGTGTTGGTGATGCCGAAGCGATCCTCGCAAAGCGGCGTGACCTCGCCTCCGGCCGTCACCCGCCAGAGCCGGCCGGTGCTGGCGTCAATCGAGCGCGGCGCGCCATCGGGCGCGATGTTGTTCTGCATCGTTCCCACCCAGAAGCTTCCGTCGGGTGCCACGACACCTTCGTTGAGCCGGTTGCCCGGCACATCGGGCTCGATTTCCGCGATGGTGGTGAAGTTGCCCGCGAAATCGAACCACGCGACGCGCTTGCGCAGCCCCACGACGGCGCTGCCATCCCTGGCGAGGCCGATGGAGGTAACGATCTCGGGCGCATCCCAAACCTCCGGTTCGGCCTTGCCCGGCGCGAGACGGAAGATGCGTCGCCCCACGATATCCACCCACACCAGCGTACCGCGCGCGGCGTCCCACACCAGGCTTTCGCCGACGATGTTCCGCGCATCCCACACAAGCTCCGCCATGCGTTTCCTCTCCCCTTCGGCATGCGCCGCGCAGGGTTGCCGGCGGCGACAGAATGAGCTTATCCTGTCTGACAGGTTTGGGGCAATGGAAAGACGATTCGGGTGCGAGATATGGCCGACGCCAGCGAACCCAGGGAGACGACGCGCGTCGGCGAAACCATCGGCGCCATCACCCGGCATATCCGGCACAACGCACTCGGCCCCGGCGACAGGCTGCCCAGCGAAGCCTATTTCACCGAGAACCTCTCGGTTTCCCGCACGGTGGTGCGCGAGGCGTTCCGCTCCCTTGCGGCGATGCGGCTGATCGATCTCTCCGCGGGAAAGCGCGCCACTGTCGCCAAGCTCGACTACGGCACGATGTCGGCGGTGATCGAGCACGGAATCCACACCGAGCAGATTTCCGTTCAGCAGATCTACGACGTGCGCCGGACCATCGAAACGCGTACCGCCGCCTTGGCGGCGCTGCACCGGAGCGATGCCCAGGGGGCCGCGATCGTGGCGCTCGCAGACGCGATGCGGGCCGCGCGGGATGCACCGGCCGATCTGATGGAGCATGACCTCGCCTTTCACAACGAGATCGCCCGGGCCGCGAAGAACCCCGTATTCGCGATGATCGTGGGCGCCTTCGAGGGCGTGACCCGCGAGACATGGCCCATCGGCTGGCGGTCGCGGACGGCAAAGCCGGAACAGGACGTGATGCTCGACATTCACACCGATCTCGCAGCAGCCATCGACGCGGGCGACCCCGCCAAGGCGGTGGAGCTGATGGCGCGCCACTTCGACGAAAGCGTGCGTGCCCTCGTGGCCGCAGGAATATCGTGAGCGGACGGGCATGAAGATCAGGGCGCTGGAAACCATCCGCATCGAGGAACGGCCGAATATCCTCTGGCTCGAGGTACACACCGACGAGGGCGTGAAAGGCCTTGGAGAGACGTTCTTCATGGCCGAGACGGTGGAGACCTACATCCACGAATACGTCGCACCGCGCGTGATCGGGCGCGATCCCTTGCAGATCGACCGCCTGTCGTCCGATCTCGTGGGCTACCTCGGCTTTCGCTCGTCGGGGGCGGAGGTGCGCGGCAACTCGGCCTTCGACATCGCGCTGTGGGATCTCTTCGGCCATGCAACGGGCCAGCCCATCGCCCAGCTGCTCGGCGGTTTCTCGCGGCCGGCGATCCGCACCTACAACACCTGTGCGGGCGTGGAGTACATCAAGAAGGCCTCCGGTCAGCAATCGGACAATTTCGGGCTCGGCGCCTCGAAGGATTACGACGATCTCAACGGCTTCCTGCGCAGGGCCGACGAGCTGGCGCACTCCTTGCTCGAAGAGGGAATCACGGCCATGAAGATCTGGCCGTTCGATCTTGCCGCGGAAAAGACCCGCGGCCTCCACATCTCGGGCTCCGACATGCGCGCCGCCCTCGAACCCTTCGAGAAGATCCGCAGCGCCGTGGGCGACCGCATCGATATCATGGTGGAGTTCCACTCCATGTGGCAGCTGTTGCCGGCGCTGGAAATCGCCCGCGAGCTGGCGCCCTTCAAGACGTACTGGCACGAGGATCCCATCAAGATGGACAGCCTCGGCAGCCTCAGGCGCTACGCCGAGGTCAGCCGCGCGCCGCTCTGCGCCTCGGAGACGCTCGGCAGCCGCTGGGCGTTCCGCGATCTCCTGGAAACCGGCGCCGCCGGCGTGGTAATGCTCGACATCTCCTGGTGCGGGGGGCTCTCGGAGGCCCGCAAGATCGCGGCGATGGCGGAGGCTTGGCACCTGCCCGTCGCCCCCCACGACTGCACCGGCCCCGTGGTGCTGGGCGCCTCGACGCATCTTTCGCTCAACGCGCCCAACGCGCTGGTGCAGGAAAGCGTGCGCGCCTTCTACCGCACCTGGTACCGCGATCTCGTCACCGCGCTTCCCGAGGTGACCGATGGCATGATCACCGTGCCGCCCGGCCCCGGCCACGGCATGGCCCTTCACCCAGAACTCGACCGCCAGTTCACCGCACAGCGTCGGGTCACACAAGAAGCGGATCTCTAGCATTCAGCATACCGGAAAACCCCAACGGAGGAGACTACCCATGAAAAGACTAACGGCCATCGCGGCAACCTGCGCCGCGCTGATGGGCACCACCGCCATCGCGCAGGACGCGCCCATGAACATCGTGTTCACCCACCACTCCAGCGCCTCCAACCCCTTCTGGCAGGCCGTCAAGCGCGGCTTCGACGATGGCTGCGAGAAGATCGGGGCGAACTGCCAGATGATCTTCACCCAGACCGAAGGCGCCATCGACCAGCAGGCCGCCAACATGATCACCGCGCTGGCGGCGAGCCCCGACGCGCTTATCACCTCGATCGTGGACGACACCGCCTTCGACCAGATCATCCAGCAGGCCGTCGACCAGGGCGTGATCGTCATCGCCGCCAACACCGACGACACCGAGGGCGCCGCGGGCAACGCGCGCGCGGCCTTCATCGGGCAGGGCCTGACGCCGGCGGGCTACTCGCTGGGCACCAAGATGACCGAGTTCTTCCCCGAGGAAGGGCCGATCAAGGTGGTCATCGGCATCTCCGCGCCCGGTCAGAACTGGTCGGAGCAGCGCGGGCTCGGCGTGCGCCAGGCGATCGAGGACTATGCCGCGGCCAACCCCGACCGCGAAGTCGAGATCGTGCGCCTCGACACCGGCACCGACGGCGCGCAGGTGGCCGAGCGCGTGGGGGCGTATCTCAACGCCAACCCCGACACGACCGCCTATTTCGACACCGGCCTGTGGCACGCCTACGTCGCCCAGGTGCTGATCGACCGCGGGGTCGAGCCCGGAACGGTGCTGATGGGCGGCTTCGATATCGTCTCCGAGGTGCTCCAGCAGATGGAAACCGGCTACATCCAGGTCCAGGTGGACCAGCAGCCCTACATGCAGGGCTTCATGTCGGTCATGCAGGCCTACCTCGCGCAGAACTTCAACCTTGCCCCCTCCGACATCGACACCGGCCAGGGCCTGGTGCTGGCAGAGGACGTGCCGGCCCTGAAGGATCTCGCCGCGCAGGGCGTGCGCTGATCCGCATCGCCTGACGGGCGCGGGCCGCGCCGCCACTCCCCGGCACGGCCCGCGCCTTACCGCCCCGAGATCGACGCCCGAAAGGATCCTTGCGCGATGCGACGCATTCTCAAGATCTACATGGAAAAACCCGAGCTCGCCGGCATCGCGTTCCTGGTCGTGCTGGCCATAGTGTTCCAGGTCCAGTCCGACGGCGTGTTTCTCAACACCCAGAACCTGCAGGGCATCCTCGGGCTCCTGCCGGAGATGGCGCTGGTGGCCATCGGGGTGACGCTCCTGATGATCTGCGGCGAGTTCGACCTCTCGGTGGGCTCGGTCTTCGCGCTCTGCCCGATGGTGATGGGGGTGCTCCTCTCCGACGGCGTGCCCTTCTCGCTGGCCTTCCCCGCCGGGCTCGTCACGGCGATGGCGATCGGCCTGATCAACGGCATCATCACGATCCGCTTCAACATTCCCAGCTTCATCACCACGCTCGGCATGCTCTTCGTCGCCCGCTCGCTCACGGTCGTGATCTCGGGCGGCTTCCCGCCGCTGATCCCCCCCGGCGCGATGCCGCGCGAGATCTTCATCGCCTTCGTCGGCCCCGGCGACATGTTCCGCATGTCGTTCCTGTGGTTCGTGGCGGTTGCGGTGCTGGTGACGCTGGTTCTCAACCGCACGAATTTCGGCAACTGGGTGAGGGCCACGGGCGGCTTCCTGCCCGCCGCGCAGTCGATGGGGATTCCGACCGCGCGGGTGAAGATCGCGTGCTTCATGCTGTGCTCGCTGCTCGCCGGGTTCGCCGGCGCCATCCAGGTGATGCGCCTCGGCGCTCCGCTGCCCTCGATCGGCGTCGGGCTGGAGCTGCAGGCCGTGGCCGCCGCCGTGATCGGCGGCACCGCGCTGACCGGCGGGATCGGCACAATTCTCGGCGGCATCATCGGCGCGGTGCTGATCCGGGTTATCGACAACGGGCTGGTGCTCAGCCGGGTCGATGCCGACTGGTTCCAGATGGCGCTGGGCTCGCTCACGATCTTCGCCGTGATCGTCAACGCCTGGCTGCGCAAGAAGGCACGCGCCATGAAGGTGGAGACGAACCAATGAGCGGCACCGCGACCGGGCATGAGGCGAACGCTTCCGCCGACGAAGCGATCATCGAGGTGCGCGACCTGCACAAGTGGTACTCAGGCGTGCACGCGCTCAAGGGCGTGAGCCTCGACATTCGCCGGGGCGAGGCGCTCGGGCTCGTGGGCGACAACGGCGCCGGGAAATCCACCCTGATCAACATCCTCTCTGGCACCCAGGCACCCGATGGCGGCACCATCCGGTACGAAGGCCGCGAGGTGCACTTCAAGGGGCCGCGCGACGCGATGGAGGCAGGGATAGAGACGATCTACCAGTACAACTCCATGGTCCCCACCATGAGCATCGCGCGTAACATGTTCATCGGCCGCGAACCTGTGAAGGCCGGGCTGTTCGGCATCGGCGTGATGGATGGCAAGCGCATGGGCGAGGAGGCGATGCAGGCCCTGCGCGACGTCGATCTTCACCTGCGCTCACCCGACGCGCTGGTAGGCGAGCTCTCCGGGGGCCAGCGCCAGGGCGTGGCGATCGCGCGCGCCATGCACTTCAAGTCGAAGGTCATGATCCTCGACGAGCCCACCAACCACCTCGCGGTCAAGGAAACCCAGAAGGTGATCGGCTTCGTTCAGGGGCTCAAGGACGTGGGCATCACCGCGGTCTTCATCAGCCACAACATCCATCACGTCTTCGAATGCTGCGACCGGATCGTGGCCATGGCCCGCGGCGAGATCGTGCTCGACCGGCGCGCCGACGAGGTGACCATGGACGAGATCCATGCAGTGCTCTGAGCTGTCCGCCGTCCGGCCCGCCCCGTCAAGGCGCCTCCAGGGCGAGGGCACCATTTCGGCCGCCGCCCGGCCGCGCCGCCGGCCCCGCGCATCCACTTTGGCCCCGAAATACCTCGGGGAGCGCGAGGGGCGGCGCCCCTCGCTCCGGCGCCCGCAACCCGGCACACCGGCAACGATCCGCCGGCGAACCGTCGCGCGGCCGCGCCTGGCCCGGCCGGAGTAACCCCGCGCCGCCCGCGGCCCGCCTGGCCCCGAACACACGCATCCGAAGGAGAAGACCCATGGCCCTCGATCTGACCGGCAAGACGGCGCTGCTCACCGGGGGGCTCGGCTCGCTGGGGCGCGCCCAGGCCGCGAAACTCGCCGAGCGCTGCGCGCGCGTCGTGATCCTCGAACGCCCCGGAATCGAGGACGGTGCCGACCGCGCGGCAGAACTTGGTGCCGGCTTCCTTCCCTGCGATCTGAACGATCTCGCCGCCGCGCGGCACGCGGTGGCCAACGCCGCCGAAGAGATCGGCGGCTTCGACATCCTGATCAACATCGCCGCGCTGATCATCAACCGGCCCTACGACAGGTTCACCCTCGACGAATACGAAGACCAGATCCGCGTGAACTCCTCGGCCGCCTACGCGCTCACCGCCACCTGCGCCGAGGCGATGAAGGCGAAAGGCTGGGGCCGCGTGGTCAACTTCACCTCCGTCACCCTTCGCGGCGTCATCGACGGCTATGTCCCCTACATCGCCTCCAAGGGGGCAATGCTTGGGCTGACGGTCTCGATGGCGCGCGAACTCGGCCGCCATGGCATTACCGTCAATGCCGTGGCGCCCGGCGCGGTGGTTTCCGAGGCCGAGGCCCGCGTCTTCGGCGAGAAGGCCGGCGAATACTCCGACTGGGTGCTGGAACAGCAGGCGCTCAAGGCGAGGATCGCGCCCGAGGATATCGCTGCGCTGGTGGCCTTCCTTGTCTCCGACGAGGCGGGCATGATCACCGGGCAGAACATCGGCATCGACGGGGGATGGATGGGTGGCAAGGCTCCTGGAACTGAGTGACGCGCGCCACAGGCTGCGTATAGCCCCCCATGCGGGGGCCGCGATCGCCACCTTCGAGGCCCTTGCCGCCTCCGGCCCTGTCCCGATCCTGCGCGGGAGCGATGCACCGGACGCGGGGCCCTTCGATCTCGGCTCGAACCTGCTCGTCCCGTTCTCGAACCGCATCTCCGGCGGCGGCTTCTCCGTCGCCGGCACCTTTCATCCGGTCGCGCCCAACCTCGCAGGCGAGCCCTACCCGATCCACGGCGACGGGTTCCAGGCTGCGTGGAAGGTCCGGGATGCCGGCGGCACGGCGGCGCATCTTGGCCACCTCGGCGAGATCGGCCCCTACCGCTACGCGGCCAGCGTCACCTACAGCCTGGCCGGCGGTGGGCTCGAGACGCGCCTGACCATGGAGAACCGCGGGCCCGCGCTCCCCTTCGGCGGCGGCTTTCACCCGTGGTTTCCGCGCACGCCGGCCACGCGGCTGCAGTTCGCGGCCCAGGGCGTCTGGACGGAGACGGCCGACCATCTGCCGGTCGCACACCTGCCGCTTGCCGAGCGCCCGGAGTGGGACTTCGGCACCGCCGGGCCGCTGCCGGAGGGCTTCATCAACAACGCGTTCACCGGCTGGGACGGTGCGGCGCGCATCCTTCAGCCGGACCACGCGATCGCGCTGAGCCTTTCCGCGCCGCCCCCCTGCACCGTCGCGCAGGTTTTCTCGCCCGATCCCTCCTGCGGCTTCTTCTGTTTCGAGCCGGTGAGCCACGCGGTGGATGCGCACAATCAACCGGGCCAGCCGGGCCTCGTGGTGCTGCAGCCCGGCGAGAGCCTGACCCTTTCGATGACCCTGCGCTGGGAGGCGCTGACATGAAGGAAAGCTGGCGCTGGTTCGGCCCGCTCGACGTGATCCCGCTCAATGAGGTCGCGCAGACCGGCGCGCGGGTCGTGGTGACGGCCCTGCACGAGGTGCCCTACGGCGAAGTATGGTCGGTCGACGCGATCCGGGCGCGCCAGAAGCTGGTCGCCGACGCGGGCGTGGGTCTCTCGTGGGAGGTGGTGGAAAGCCTGCCGGTGCATGACGACATCAAGCGCGGAACCGGCGATCTCGCGCGTCTCTTCGGCACCTACCGCCAATCGCTGGCCAATCTCGCGGCCTGCGGCGTGCGCACCGTGTGCTACAACTTCATGCCGGTTCTCGACTGGACCCGCACCGACCCGGCCGTGCCGCGCCGCGGTGGCGGGACGGCGCTGCGCTTCGACGAGGCCAAGATGGCCGCCTTCGAGGTTCACATGCTCGGGCGGCCCGGCGCCGAGGGCGATTTCGCGCCCGGTGCGGTGGCGGCCGGAACCCGCTGGTTCGAGAGCTCCTCGCAGGCCGAGCGCGACCTGCTGCTCGGCACGATCATGGCCGGACTGCCCGGCGCCTACGATCGCTACTCGATCCCCGAACTGCGCGCCGCCCTCAACCGCTGGAAGGGCGTGACGGCCGACGACCTGCGCGCCGCCTATGCCGCGTTTCTCTCCGAGGTGGTGCCCGCGGCGGAAGAGCTCGGCATCCGCCTTTGCGTACATCCCGACGATCCGCCGCGCCCTGTGTTCGGCCTGCCGCGCGTCGTCTCCACGGAGGCCGATGCCGCCTGGATTCTCGGCCGGGACAAGAGCCGCGCCAACGGGCTGACCCTCTGCACAGGCGCCTTCGGCGCCCATCCCGGCAACGATCTTCCGGCGATGTTCACACGTTACGCCGACAGGGTGCATTTCCTTCACCTGCGCAACGTCACGATCGAGGAAGACGGCTCTTTCTTCGAAGACGATCACCTCACAGGACGGGTGGACATGGTGGAAATGGTGCGCCTCGTGCTGGCCGAGGAAGCGAGCCGAGCGGCCGAGGGCCGGGCCGACGCCGAGATCCCGTTCCGCCCCGATCACGGGCACGAGCTCGGCCCCGACATCGGCCGCGGCACCCATCCGGGCTACCCGTTGGTGGGCCGGCTGAAGGGGCTCGCGGAGCTGCGCGGCGTCATCTCCGCGGTGTCGCGGCTGGCGGCATGAGCGGCAGCTTCGAAGCGCGCGCCCGCGCGCTGGTGGCCGGGCTCGGCCTTGCCGATGCAAGCCAGATCGGCCCGGTGCGCCCGCTGACCGGGGGGGTGGCGTCCGACATAGGGGTGGTGGAGCTGCCATCGGGGCCCGTCGCGGTGAAGTTCGCCTTGCCCAAGCTGCGCGTGGAGGCCGACTGGCGCGCGCCCGTCCATCGCAACGCGGCCGAATATGCCTGGCTCGCCGTGGCCGGGGCCGCCCTGCCCGGCGCCGCGCCGCGCCTCTTCGGGCGCTCGTCCTCGGAGCACGGATTCGTCATGGAGTATCTTGCTGGCGGCGACATATACCTGTGGAAAACGGCGATGCTGGCGGGCGAGGCCCCGCGCGGCGAAGCCGCTCTGGTGGGCGACGCGCTGGGGCGCATCCACGCTGCCAGTACCCGGCCGGGCTTCGATGCCGCGCCCTTCGACAACGCCGAGGATTTCCGCGCGATCCGCCTCGAGCCTTATCTCAGCTTCACGGCCACCCGCCATCCCGTGGTCGCCGGCAGGCTGGAGGCACTGGCCGAGGGGCTTTTCGCCGCCCGCAGCGTCCTCGTGCATGGCGATGTCAGCCCCAAGAACATCCTCCTGCGCGGCGGGAAGCCGGTGCTCCTCGACGCCGAGTGCGCGACGATGGGCGACCCCTGCTTCGACCTCGCCTTCTGCCTGAACCACCTGTGCCTGAAGGCGCTGCACGTGCGCTCCCTGAGATCCGCGCTTCTGGAGGAGATCGGGGCCTTCTGGCGCGCCTACAGGCACCA
Source organism: uncultured Rhodobacterales bacterium (assembly GCA_964466745.1). Lineage (GTDB taxonomy): Bacteria > Pseudomonadota > Alphaproteobacteria > Rhodobacterales > Rhodobacteraceae > CAYXOX01. The sequence goes on along the minus strand of CAYXOX010000019.1, from coordinate 11,499 downwards.
TGTCACCTGGGAGGATGCCGCCGCGCTGGAGGCTCGGACCTGCGCGCTTCTCCCCGCGCTGATGCTGGCACGGGTCGACGGCAAGTCGCCCGTCGAGTACCTCGACGCCCGGGAGCAGGCGAAAGTCCGCGCCATCGCCCTGCCGCTGATCGCCGAGCCGCGGCCCACGCTCGCCGAACACGCCGAGTGCCTGCGCACCGAACTGGAGACGAAATGACCGACACCATCGCCGCCATAACCGCCCGCCGGGTCTGGGACAGTCGCGGCCATCCCACCGTAGAGGTGGAGGTGCGCACCGCCCGTGGCGCAACGGGGCGCGCGATTGCGCCGGCGGGTGCCTCCCGGGGGCGCCGCGAGGCGCTGGACCTCCGCGACGGCGGAGAGCGGCTTCGGGGCAAGGATGTGCAACGCGCGCTGGCCGGGATCTCGGAACGGATCGCACCGGCCCTCGCCGGGCTCCCCGTGGCCGACCAGGCCGCAGTGGACGCTGCGCTTCTTGCGCTCGATCCCTCGCCGCTCAAGGCCGAGCTCGGGGGCAACGCCACCGTGGCCACTTCGCTGGCGGTGCTCCACGCCGCGGCGGCCTCGGCTGGGCATCCGCTGTGGGAGCACCTGGCCGCAAGCCGCGGGGCCACACCCTCGATCCCGCTGCCAGAGATCCAGATCTTCGGGGGCGGCGCCCATGCCGGGCGGCGCGTGGACATCCAGGACTTCATGGTGATGGTGCCGGGCGCCGCGAGCTTCGCCGAAGCGCTGGAGATCACGGCCGAGATCTATTTCGCCGCCGGGGACATCATGGCCCGGCGCGGCAAGCTTGCAGGTGTGGCCGACGAGGGCGGCTGGTGGCCGGAGTTCTCCAGCAACGAGGAGGCGCTGGAGACGCTCGTGGAGGCCATCGCGCTGGCGGGCGAAGCGCCCGGCGCGCGGGTCGGTATCTCGCTTGACATCGCCGCCTCGGAATTCGGCGAGGCCGGCCGCTACCGGCTGGCCCTGGAAGACCGCGAGATGGACGGCGCCGCCTGGGCCGACGTGCTCGCCGGGTGGCTGGAGGCGTATCCCATCCTCTCCATCGAGGATCCGGTGGCCGAGGACGACACCGAGGGCATGGTGGCCTTCACGGCAGCCCACGGCCGGGACGTCCAGATCATCGGCGACGATTATCTCGTGACCAACGCTTCGCTGGTTGAGGAAGCCGCGCGCGCGAGGGCCTGCAACGCCGTGCTGGTGAAGGTGAACCAGGCCGGCACCGTGAGCGAGGCCCTCGCGGCCATGGCGGCAGCCCGCGCCGCCGGCTGGGGGACGGTGGTATCGGCGCGCTCGGGCGAGACGGAAGACGTCTCGATCGCCCATCTCGCGGTGGGGCTCGATGCCGGCCAGCTCAAGGTTGGCTCTTTTGCCCGTTCCGAGCGGATGGCGAAATGGAACGAGGTGCTCCGGATCGAGGAAGCGCTTGGCCCGGGCCATTTCGTGGGCGCGGGCCCGCTGGACCGAGCCCGCGGGGTGCCGCCCGCAGGGTGACCGCGGGCCGCCCGCGCGCATTCATGCCGGGCTGGCAACCACCACGCAGCAATTGCCCCGGCGGACCGCGCCGGGGTGGCGGTGACCGAAGATCATGCCCTCGCAGGAAGCGCTGATTGCTTCCGGAGGGCGCCCAGGGTTCGCGAGGTCGTGGATGCGGCCCACGGGCGTGCCGGCGGAAACATCGGCGCCCAGCGGCTGCAACGGCTCGAACACGCCCTGGCACGGGCTCAGCACATGGGCGGAAGACCCGAGTGCGAGGTGCCGTGCAGGCCCCCGGCGCGGCACCGCCGCGCCTGGCTCCAGCACGCCGAGATGGGCCAGCACGTTGCGCACGCCCTGCCGGCACAACTCCAGCGCGCCGATCGAGACGGTGCCCGCCCCGGCCATCTCGGTTCCCACCACGGTGAGCCCGGCGCGCACGGCCGCGGCGGTTGCGGTCCGCGGATCGCCGCGATTGTCGATTCCCACCACCGTCTCGGTTCCGAAGGCCTCCGCTGCCGCGCGGTTGCGTGCGGTGTGGGCTTCGTCGGCGCCGGTTTCGAGGATGGCGCTCGGCAGGATGTCCAGCGACGAGCCCCCCGAATGCAGATCGAGAAAGGCGTCGGCCATCGGGAAGAGCATGTCGTTCACGTAGGCGACGATCTGCTGCGTCGCGCTGCCCAGCGGATCGCCCGGGAAGCAGCGGTTCATGTTCAGCCCGTCGATCGGGGAGGTTCGCCGCGCGGCCTCCACCGCGGGCCAGTTCACGGCCGGCAGGATGATGAGCCGGCCGTTGACCTCCCCCGGGTCGAGCGTGCGGGCAAGTTCGCACAGCGTGATCGGGCCCTCGTACTCGTCTCCGTGATTCCCGCCCTCAAGCAGCACGGTGGGCCCCGAGCCGCCGGCGATCACGGCAACCGGAATCGGCACCACGCCCCAGGCATCGTCGTGCTCGGACTGCGGCAGGTTGAGCGTGCCGATCTGCCTGCCCGGTGCGACGAAATCGACAGTGGCCCGGATCGTGCCCCTTGGGCGGTCTTCGCTCATGTTTTCCTCCCGGTGCTGCAGCCTCGGGGCGCGCCCGCGCGCATCCCCGGAATCCGCCGCAAACCCTGTGCAAATCGTGAATTCCATGTTATGTACTCGTTAACATCGACTGCTGACGAGGTCACGCGAAAGCCGAAGGGCTGCCGGGCCAAGCAGCGGTCTGGCGCGTCATGGCGTCGGAAAACGGCTTTCGTTGCCCCAGTAATCGGCGCGGAAGCGAAACGGTCACAGGGAGGAGACCAGGATGAAACTCACTTCGATTGCAGCGGCCGCGCTCGCCGGTGCCCTCGCCGCAGCACCTGCCGCGGCGCAGGACTACCCCTCCGAGCCGGTCCGGATCATCGTGCCGGCCGGCGCTGGCGGCGGAACCGACGTGCTGGTGCGCACGCTTCAGCCCCATCTCGAGGAGGCGCTCGGCGGTAGCATCGTCGTCGTGAATGTTCCCGGCAGCGGGTCGGTCGGCGGCAGCCGGCGCGTCTACGAGGCCGATGCAGATGGCTACACCGTGCTCGCCAACCACGTCACGCTGCTGACGGCCATGGCGCTGAACAAGGCAGAGTTCCGGCACACCGATTTCGAGGTTGCGGCGACGGCCGTGGAGATCCCGCTGGTGGTGGTCGTGCCGTCGAGTTCGCCGCACACTTCGCTGGACGAGATCATCGAAGCCGCGCGCGGCGACGATCCCGTGATCGCCGGGGTCAACCTCGGGGCGGTCAACCATTTCTCGATGCTAATGATCGAGGCCCAGGGCGATGGTGCGGCCTTCCGCTACGTCCAGACGGGCGGCGGCGCCGCGACCACGGCCGCGCTCCTCGGCGAGCAGATCGACGTTGGGGTGCTGGCGGGCTCCGAGGCGTTGCCGATCACGCAGAGCGGCGAGGTCCGCGTGATCGCGGCGCTGGGCGGTGACCGTATCCCCTACTTCCCCGATGTGCCCACGGCAACGGAGCAGGGCTACCCGATGAACATGGGCGTCGAGTACATGTGGCTGATGCCCGGCGGCACCCCGGCCGACCGTGTCGCCGCGTTCCAGGACGCGCTCGGCATGGCTATGTCGAACGCCGAACTGACGGCCACGCTGGAGGAGCGCGGGATGATCCCCAGCTTCCAGCCGGGTGCCGAAGCCCTTCCGGAAATCGACGAGCTCTACGCCGTGATCGAAGGCGTGGCGGCAACGCTCGAGTAGGGCGCGCTCCGCGCCCTGGCCCCTCCCGGCGCGAGCCGGGGGGAGCCGGAATCGCACACACCCACCGGGGCTGGCACAGAAGATGGAACTCCTCGAACCGCTCTTCGCGGCACTGGCCCCGCTCACGCTCTTCTACATCGTGCTGGGCGTCGTTCTCGGGATTGTCGTGGGCTCGATCCCGGGGCTGACAGGCTCCATGCTGATCGCCCTTTCGCTGCCCTTCACCTTCACGATGGAGGCTGTCAACGCGATCTCGATGCTCTGCGCGATGTACGTCGGCGCGGTCTCGGGCTCGCTCATCACGGCGGTGCTCATGCGCATGCCGGGCACCGCCGCCTCGGTGATGACAACCTTCGACGGCTACCCGATGACCCAGCAGGGCAAGGCCGGCCGCGCCATCGGGCTGGCCATCGTGGCCAGTTTCGTGGGCGGGATCATCTCGTGGGTCTTCCTCGTGCTGCTGGCCAGGCCGCTCAGCATCATCGCAGTGCGGTTCTCGCCCTTCGATTTCTTCGCGATGATCATGATGGCGCTTGCCCTTCTGGTGGTGCTCAGCCGCGGCAACATGCTCAAGGGACTGATCGCCGGCTTTCTCGGTATGCTCATCGCCCTCCCAGGGCTCGACCCGATCGGCGGCAACTACCGCTTCACCTACGGGATCGACGAGCTAAACGACGGCTTCAAGCTCCTGCCTGTTCTCGTGGGCCTGTTCGCCGGCAACCAGGTGCTCGCCGAGGTGCTGCGCCCCGGCGGCGACCGCGCCACCGGGGGCGTTCGCCAGGATCTCAAGGGAATGTTCATGGGCGCGCGCGATTTAGCTCGCCACTGGGGCAACATGCTCCGGTCGTCGCTGATCGGCACCTGGATCGGTATCCTGCCCGGCGTCGGCGCGAACATCGGCTCGGCCTTCGCCTATAGCATCGCGAAATCGTTCAGCCGCCGGCCCCAGGATTTCGGGAAGGGCTCCGAAGAGGGCGTGATCGCCTCCGAGGCCGCCAACAACGCCACGGTGGGCGGCGCGCTCGTGCCGCTCTTCGCGCTCGGCATCCCCGGCAGCGTGATCGACGCGATCCTGATCGGCGGGCTCATCATCCACGGGCTGCAACCCGGCCCCGGGCTCTACCGCGCCAACCCCGAGTTCGTGGAAACCGTGCTTGCCTCGGTTCTGATCGCCAACATCGTGATGCTGGGCGTGATGTACCTGGCAACCGGCCTGATCGCGCGCATCGCCTCCGTGCCCACGAAGCTTCTGCTTCCGGGCGTTCTGGTGCTCTGCGTGATCGGATCCTTCGCGCTTGCCAACAGCTGGTTCGACGTGGGCGTGATGCTGGCCTTCGCCGTGATCGGCTTCGCCATGGAGCGCAAGAACTACCCCCTCGCCCCGCTGGTGATCGGGCTGGTGCTCGCTCCGATCGCGGAAACCTCGTTCCGGCAGGCCACGATGTATACCGGCGGCAGCGTCTGGCCGCTTCTCGCAACCCCGGTGCCGATCCTCTGCGCGCTCCTGACGGCGGTGATGTGGTACATGATGTTCAGGATTCGCCGCGATGGCTGAGGAACGCAGCACCAGCCGGGGCGCCGGGAAGGCGCTCGCGATCCTCGCCGGGCTCCATGTGGAAATCGGTATCCTTGCCTTTTGCGGGATCATCTTGCTCGGCACCGGCCGCACCGAGGGCCCCGTCTTCGATGTCGTCGGCCCCGACGTGCTGCCGACGGCCACGGCGGCCCTCGTGGCCGCGATGGTGCTGGCGCAGGTTCTCGTGCAAGTGGCGCGCGAGCTGCGCACGCCGCCCGCGCCCGTCCGGGTTGATCCGCTGGCGCTGCGCAACGGGGTGATCTTCACCGCCGCGACGATCCTGTTCGTGACGGCGGTGGCGCTCGGATGGCTGCCCTTCGCGCTGGCGACCGCCGCCTTCATGACCCTCACGACGATGCTGCTTTCGAACCGGATCCACTGGCGTGACGGCGCGTTCGGCGCGGTTATCGGCCTGGCGCTCGGGCTCGTGCTTCAGTTCACCTTCACCCGCATCCTGTTCATCGATCTTCCGGGATAGGGGCTGCGGTCTGGCAGGGAGCGCCGGGGAAATGCTAGTCGGGCCGGAAACAACGGAGGGCACGGCGGTGAGCGAAGGCAAGGCAAGGAGGCCGCGGATGGCCGATATCGCCCGCGAGGCCAACGTCAACCGGATCACCGTCTCCCGGGCGCTCTCGCGCCCCGAGCTTGTTGCCAAGGACACTCTCAAGCGCATCGAGGCGGCGATCGCGCGCACCGGCTACATCCCCAACCAGGTGGCGCGGGGCATGCGATCCGAGCGCAGCAGCATCGTCTCGCTTGCCGCCCCGGCGCAGATGTCGGGCGTCTACGGCGCGATTTCCGAGCGTTTGGCCGAGGCGCTGCACCGCGACGGGCTGATCGTGAACCATTTCCCGTTCACCGACTCCCTCGCCCAGCGCGAGGCGGCGGTGCGCGAGATGGCAGGCTGGTGTCCGGCGGTGATCGTGGTGATGAGCGGCCTTCTGACGGAGCCCATGCGCACCGTCCTGCGGGTGGCGCAAACCCCGCTGGTAGAGCTTCTGTCCTACGATCCGGAAAGCCAGGGCAGCTGCGTGGGCTTCGACAACCGGGAAGCGGCGCGACAGCTTGCCGAACACCTCCTCGGGCGCGGCTACCGCCGGATCACCTACGTGCATTCCGCGAACCCGCTGAACGCGCTCAATGCCACGCGCCTGAAGGGCTTCAACGACGCGATGGAGGCGGCGCCGGAAGGCGCGCAAGCCGGTGAGCTTGCGGTCGCGCCCGGCTTCGCAGAGGGCGCCGGCCTGATCGAGCGGCTTGCCGCCGAAAGGGCCCTGCCCGACGCGCTCCTCTGCGCGTCCGACATGGTGGCGGTGGGCGCGCTGGAGGCCTGTCGCCGGCTGGGCATCGACGTGCCGGGCGACGTGGCGCTCTGCGCGGTGGACGGCACCGAGCTGACACGAGTGATCCATCCGCCCATCACTTCGCTCGATTTCCCACTCGCCCGCGTGGCCGAAGCCGGGGCCGACGAGATCCGCCGCCTCGCCCTCGGGCCCGGCGCCCTGCCGCGCCGGATCAGGGTGGACGCCCAGGTCCGCCCCGGGGCCACCACATGAGGCGCGCGGGTTTGCATTACGCCATGCACACGAGTACATTTCAATCGCCTCGCTAGGAAGGCCCGGCCCATGGCGTCAGCGCCCAACCTCTTGTTCATCTTCTCCGATCAGCACTCGGCGCGGGTGGCGGGCTGCTATGGTGACGGGCTTGCCGAGACCCCCGCGCTCGACCGGCTCGCCGCCGAAGGCGTGACCTTCGATGCGGGCTACTGCCCTTCGCCGCTCTGCACGCCGTCGCGGATGTCGGCGATGACGGCACGACACCCCCACCGCACCGGCGTGTGGGGCAATCAGGACGTGCTCCACTCGGGCCTGCCCACCTTCGCCCACAGCCTCGGCGCGGCGGGGCTCGATCCGGTGCTGATCGGGCGGCTGCACTCCCTCGGCCCCGACCAGCTTCTCGGCTACTGCGACCGCGAGGTGGGCGACCATCATCCGAACTGGACGGGTATGCCCCGCATCGACATGGGACCGTTGGAGGGCACCGCCTCGCCCGACCGCCGCAGCCTGCGCCGCTCCGGCCCCGGCCAGAGCGCCTACGAGCTGAAGGACGAGGACGTCACCGAGGCAGCCCTCGCGCGGCTCGAGCGAATTGGCGCCGAGATCGCCGCCGGCCGGCGCGAACGCTTCGCCATGACGGTCGGGCTGATGCTGCCGCATGCGCCCTTCGTTGCTCGGGCAGAAGACTATGCCCGCTTCGCCGGCCGCGTCGGCCCGGCCCATCCGCGAAAGCCTCCGGCCGGCGAAGACCATCCATGGATCGCCGCCTGGCGCGAACGGACCGAAAGCGCCGACGTCAGCCAAGCCGAGGAGCTGCGCGCCAGGGCGGCCTATTACGGGCTTGTGGCCGCGATGGATCGCATGATCGGCCGCATCCTCGACCGGCTCGACGCGCTCGGCCTCGCGAAGAACACCCTGGTCGTCTACGCCTCCGACCATGGCGAACAGCTCGGCGCCCACGGGCTGTGGTGGAAGCACACGTTCTACGAGGCATCGGTGCGCGTGCCGATGATCCTGCGCTGGCCCGGGCGCCTGCCGGAAGGCGAGCGGCGCGGGCAACTGGTCAACCTCACCGATCTCACCGCCACCATGCTCGATGCCATGGGGGCGCCCGCGCTGCCGGATGCCTGCGGGGTCAGCTTTCTCGAGGTGGCACGCGACGGCCGCGCGCCCTGGATCGAACGGACCTTCTCGGAATATTGCCAGGCCAGCCGGATGGACTGGGCGCCCCCGGGCACCACCGTCAACCGGATGATCCGGGAGGGCCGCTACAAGCTCAACTACTACCACGGCCACCCGCCCCAGCTGTTCGACCTTGCCGAGGACCCGGAGGAAGAGAGGGATCTCGCGGCCAGCCCGCGCCACGCCGCCCTGCGAGATTCCCTGCTGACCGAGGTGCTGCGCGGCTGGGACCCCGATGCCATCGCCCACCGCCTGGAAGCGAGCCTTCCCGCCAAGGAGCTGATGGCGAAATGGGCCGATGCCACTCGGCCGGCGAGCACATATTTCTGGCCGATGCGCGCGGAGCTCAACCGGCTCGACGCGGCCGAGTGACCGATGGATCGCGCGCCCGATATCCTGCTGCTCTACTCCGATCAGCACGCCGCGAGCATCGCCGGGCACGCGGGAGACAGCATCGTGCGCACGCCGCATCTCGATGCGCTGGCCGCGCACGGCGTGCGCATGGACAACGCCTATTGCCCCTCTCCCATCTGCCTGCCCTCGCGCATGTCGCTCCTCACCGGCCGCACGCCCTCGGCCCAATCCTGCTGGACCAACCGTGACATCCTGCCCTCGGGCGTGCCCACCTTCGCCCATGCTCTCGGCGCGGCCGGGTACAGCCCCTGGCTCGCCGGGCGCATGCACTCGGTGGGGCCCGACCAGATGCGCGGCTACATCCGGCGCGAGGTGGGAGATCACAGCCCGAACTGGCCCGGCGGCAAGGCGCACGACCTCGGCCCCCTCGCCCGGGCCAACGACCCATGGCGCGAGAGCCTCACCGCCTCGGGGCCTGGGCGCTCTGCCTACGAGAGCTACGACGCGGCCGTAACCGAGGCGGCCATCGCGATGCTGCGGGAAGCCGGCGAGCGCCGCCGCGCCGGCGATCCGCAGCCGCTCGCGCTGACCGTGGGCTGGATCCTGCCCCACGCACCCTACGTGTGCGCGCCGGATCTCTACGCGCACTACGCCGGGCAGGTTCCCCCGCCCGCGGTTCCCCCGCCGCAGACCGCGGCAGAGCATCAGCATTATCGCTGGTGGCGGGAGAACCGCGGCATCGCCTCTGTGCCGCCCGACGAGATCGCCCGCGCCCGCGCGGCCTATTACGGCCTCGTGGAGACGCTCGACGCCAACATCGGCCGCGTGCTCGCCGCGCTGGAGGAGGCCGGGCTCGCGGAGACCACGCTCGTGGTCTACCTCTCCGACCACGGCGAGCACCTCGGCGAGCGTGGGCTGTGGTGGAAATCCACGCTCTACGACGAGAGCGTCAAGGTTCCGCTCATCCTGGCCGGTGCGGGGCTGCCCCGGGGCGAAACGCGGGAGGCGGTGGTCAATCTCACCGATCTCGGCCCGACGCTCCTCGACATCGCCGGCGCGCCGTCCCTGCCGGGTGTTCAGGGCCGGAGTTTCGCGGGCGTGCTGCGGGACGCCGCCACGCCATGGCACGACCAGACCTTCAGCGAATACGTGAACGATGGCGTGCCGCCGTGGTCGGGCGGGCGCGAGGTGATCCAGCGCATGCTGCGCCATGGACGCTACAAGTACATCTACCACCACGGGCTGCCCGACCAGTTCTTCGATCTCGTCGATGATCCTCTCGAAACGCGCGATCTGGCGGCAGATCCCGCCCATGCGGCCGTGGCCGGGCGCCTGCGCGCCGCCCTGCTCGACGACTGGGACCCGGAGGACATCGCCGCGATCCTCGCGCGCCGCCGGGAGGAATTCGCGTTGCTGGAAGGCTGGGCGCGGGCGACCGGCCCGGACGATCTGATCCGCTGGAACATGACGGCGGAAGACAGCTGGCTGGCCACCGCGCGCGAGGCCCCATGACGCAGGGCTCTTGTTGCGTTCCGCCGCGCACGGAACGGGCTTCCCCCGCAGCCAGGGGAGCCGGCGCACCGCCCGCCGCCGGCGCATCGGGGCATGGGCAGGCTGCCAGCGGAACCGGCGCGCCTCTCCCGCCCGAAGAGCCGCCGCGCGCCGCCTTCCCCGCCACCACCGCCCGGATCGGAACCGCCAGCCCCGTCTTCCCGCAAGATGAAGAAGGCCCCGTGCGGCGCCGGCGCCTGAAATCCTTCGAGCTCGAGATCCACGCCGTGACCAACGCCCGCTTCGCGCGCTTCGTTGCGGCCACGGGCCACGTGACCGATGCCGAACGCTTCGGATGGTCCACCGTCTTCGCAGGCAACCTCGGCGAGGGGCCCCATGGCACCCAGGGCTTCGTCGGAGCGGAATGGCACCGGAGGGTCGAGGCCGCGAACTGGCACGCGCCCGAAGGCCCGGGCAGCACCCTCGCCGGGCGCGAGGATCACCCGGTGGTGCATGTCTCCTGGAACGATGCGCGGGCCTTTGCCGCATGGGCGGGCGGGCGGCTTCCGCTCGAGGCGGAATGGGAGCATGCGGCCCAGGGCGGCCTCGGCCCGGTGCGCTATCCCTGGGGCGAGGCGGAGCCCGACGGCCCCGCCGAAAACACCGCGCTGTGCAACATCTGGCGGGGAAGCTTCCCGTCCGAAAATACCGCCGCCGATGGCTTCCGCACCACCGCGCCCGTCGGCGCCTTCGCACCGAACGGCGCAGGCCTTTACAACATGGTGGGCAACGTCTGGGAGTGGTGCGAGGAGGCGTTTCGCCTCCACTCGCTCAAGCAGGGGGCAAGGGCGAGGGACGCCGCCCTCCGCCGCGAGGGAGCGCGGGTGCTCAAGGGTGGCTCCTATCTCTGCCACCGTTCGTACTGCTGGCGCTATCGGATCGCGGCGCGCTCGGGCGCCTCGCCCGATACGTCCGCGGGCCACGTTGGGTTCCGCCTGGCCTATTCCGCACCTTCCGGGTGAACCTCGCGCCCCGGCGGCACCTTCCGGCGGCACGGTCCATCCCGGCGGCGCCCGCCGCGCGCACGACGCCATCACGCGCGAAAGCCCGCGGCAGGCGCCTGACAAAAGAGGACTGGCCCGAGCGGTGAGCCGTGCAGGCAGCACGGAACTCAAGCACATCAATCGTATAGCGCGACGACCCGGGCGGGGCGCAGTGCTGAGTTCATTGGGGAAAACCGCCACTTGGCGAACCCGGCGGCTGAAAGAAATCCGCCCGCCCCATGTTGACGCATTCGGGGCGGGCGGAACGCAGCTACCTGAATGGAAACGGTCAGGGCAGGAACAGCCGTAACGGCCCCATGCCGAAGGCACATCGTGGCGCCGAAAACCTTTCCGCATTCAATGCGGAAAAAACCTAGGGTGCCGTTCGAGCGTTGGGTGGAGCTATGGCTCGACCGGGCCGCGAAGGCGCCGGCGGGCATCTGCGAGACGCGCTACGACCTCGCGGAGACGATCTCGGCGCACTTGCGCCCGCGGCGCTTTCGCTTTTCGAGGGCTTGAGCCAAAAGATTGATCTGGCTAGAAAAAGCGAAATCGCCGCCCGGC
>CAYXOX010000018.1:0-31271 GCA_964466745.1 uncultured Rhodobacterales bacterium | reverse complement strand
CGCGGCAAGGTGCGCCTTTCGATGAAGGTGGTGGACCAGGAGACCGGCCAGGAGGTCGAGCCCGCCGCCGCCGAGTAGGCGCGCGCCGACGGGCAAGGGATGGGGGCCCCGCCGCTGGCGGGGCCCTTTTTCGTGGGTTCCGTGGACGGGGCGGGCCCTGGGCCGGGTGCACGCAGGCCTGATCCTGCGCCCTTGATGGTGGAATGCAGGCAGAGACGGCAGCCGCACGGGCGGAAACGCAGGCAGACAGGCGGCGGTGGCTGCCGGCGCCGCACACCGCGGGCCGCGCCGCGGGCATGGCGCCGTGGGCTGCAACCGGGCCGAGGGCTCGCGCGCCACGGGCGCGAAGGGCGCAGGGCGTCATCTCCTCGAGGCAGAACCTGGCCGGTTCCGCTCACCGGTCGCAGCGCGGCGGCGGTGTGCGGCCGGGTCGCACTGCCCCGGCGCTGCGGGCCCCGGCGGGTGCGCGCCCCAAGGGCTCAACCGGGCTGGCGGCTCGCGCGCTGCAGGTGCGAAGCGCTCTACACGGCAGCATCGCCGCGAGGCATGGCCCGGACGGGCCCGGCGTCGGGGCGGGCCGCGGCGCCGTGAAGCCGGGGCAGGCCGCCCGGGCGGCGCGGCCCGGGCCGGGCGGGCGCCCCGGTATGGGCGCGCACCACCGGCCGGGCGGGCATCAGGCCGCGCGCCGGCCGGCGCCGCGCCCCACCGGGGTGTCGCCGCCCGCACCCGCCGCCAGGCCCGCGCCCGTGCGAGGCGCGGAAGAGGGTGCGGGCGCGAAACGCTCCATCGCCGCGGCCAGCTCTGCAGCGTTGCTGGCGAGGATCTGGCTCGACGCCGTCGCCTCCTCGAACATCGCCGCGTTGTGCTGGGTCACGCTGTCGAGCTCGGCCAGCGCGGTGTTGATCTCTGTGAGCGCGACGGACTGCTCCTCGGAGGAGGTCGCGATCTCGGTGACGCGCCGGGCGATGTCGGTGACGGCTGTCTTGATCTCGCCCAGCGCGGTGCCGGTTTCTCCCACCAGTCGCACGCCTTCCTTCACCTGCGCCTCGCTGTCGACGATGAGCTGGTTGATCTCGCTGGCGGCCTCGGAGCTGCGCTGCGCGAGCCCGCGCACTTCGGCGGCGACGACGGCGAAGCCGCGCCCGGCATCGCCCGCCCGCGCCGCCTCGACGCCGGCGTTGAGGGCGAGCAAGTTTGTCTGGAAGGCGATATGGTCGATCACCTCGGTCACCTTGTGGATGTGGCGCGAAGCCTTCTCGATCCGCTCCATGGCGCCCATGGCCTCGGCCATCACCGCCACGCCGCTCTCGGCATCCCCGCGGGCCCGCGTCACGAGATCCCGTGCAGTGCCGGCGTTCTGCGCCGCGCCTCCGGTGCTTTCCGCCAGCTCGGTGACCGCGGCGGAGATCTCCTCCAGGGTCGCGGCCTGCCGTTCCGTCCGGCGGGCCAGGCTGTCGGCCGCCGCGGCGAGCGCGTCGACCTCGGCGGTGATGGTACGGGTCCGGCTGCCGACATCGCCGATGGCCTGCTGAAGCGAGCGGACCGTGGTTTCGAAATCGCGCCCCAGATCCTCGAACTCATCCTCGAAGCGCCCCTCGAGGCTGACCGAGAGGTCGCCGCGCGCAAGGCGGCCGAGCCCTTCGCGAAGCGCGGCCACGACGGCCTCCTGCCGCTCGGCGCTTTCCCGGATGCGCTTGGCTTCGCGGGCCTCCGCGGCGCGGGCCGCCTCGGCGGCCTGGCGGGCGCGGCCGGTCTCGGCTTCGAGATCGGCGAGCGCCTGCTCCGCGGAGCGGGAGGCCTCTTCGCTTCGGGTGCGGGCCTCTGCCGCCTCGGCGCCGGCACGCTCCGCCTGGGCGCGGCCGGCCTCCGCCGCCTCCAGCGCCGCGCGCACCGCCTCCTCCCGACCGGTCGCTTCGCGATCGAGGGCGAGGCGCTGGCGCACGGCGAACACCAGCGCCGTCGTCTCTATGGCGAGGATCGCGCCATGGCCGACCGAGCGCAGCAGATCGGAGACGAGACCCGCCGCGGGGTAGACGAGCGCAGGCATCACCACGCTGAGCCCCACGTGGTGCAGCGTGATGGCCCCGGCGGCGAGCAGGATCGCGCGAACGTCCACCAGCATCACGCAGGCGGCGAGCACGGCGAAGAAGAGCATGTGGCTGTCGACCTGCCAGCCGTGGCCCGCGAGCGCGGCGGTGACGAGGGCCGTCTGCCCGACAAGCGCCTGGGCCACCGCCACCCGCGCCCAGACCGGCGGGGCCCGCAGCCCGGCTTCGGCGAGCACCGCCATGAGAATGCCTCCCGCGAGGGCCAGCGGCACGGCGTTGCCCGCAGCGTGGGCCGCGAGGGGCGGCAACGGCGCGAGGCACCACGCGCCGAGGGCCAGAAGGCGCGCCGCCCGGGCCTGCGCCCGGGGCAGGGCTGCGCGATCCTCCCCGCGGCTCACGAGCCGGCCCCGCACAGCACGGCGAGCCGTTCGCCATCGTGAACCGACCACGCGCCCGCCGCCCGCAGCCGCGCGGCGAAGCCCGGCGCGTCGGCCGCGGCAAGCACCGCGAGCGGCGCCCGGGAGAGGCCCACGAGTTGCCCGCCCGCCGCCTCCACCACAGCCGCGGCGCCCGGCGCGATCACGAGCACCGGCGCCCCCTCGCGCGGCGCGGCGGCGCCCAGCACGAGGGCGGGGGCAAGCGCGAGACCCGCCAGGGCGGGCAGGACGGCAAAGACGGGCATGGGCGTTCTCCACGGGAAGCGAGGGACGTTCAGCCCCCGTTACCTCCCCGCTCCTTACGGCCCGGTTAAGCCCGGCCGCCCCCTGCATCGCGCCCGCCAACCGCCGGCGCGGACACCCGGACCGCCCCGGCGCGCGCCCGCTTCAGCCGGGTGCCTTCGTGACCCTCAGATAGGGCAGTTTCGTCTCGAATGCGCCGAACTTCGCGCGGGCCTCCTCGTCGGACACGGTGGTGGGGATGATGACATCCTGCCCCACTTCCCAGTTGGCCGGGGTCGCCACGCCGGCCCGCGCCGCCGTCTGCAGCCCGTCGAGCGCGCGGAGCACCTCGGCGAAGTTGCGGCCGACGTTCATCGGGTAGGTCATCGAGAGCTTGAGCTTCTTGTCGGGGCCGATGATGAACACCGAGCGCACGGTGGCGCTGTCGGCCGGGGTGCGGCCGTCGGGCAGGTAGGCCTCGGCGGGCAGCATGTCGAAGGCCTTGGAGACGGCGAGATCCTCGTCGGCGATGATCGGAAATCCCACGGTCGCGCCGCCCACCTTCTCGATGTCGCCGATCCAGCCCATGTGCTCGTCGACGCCGTCCACCGACACGCCGATCACCTTCGTGCCGCGCCTTTCCCATTCCTCCGCAAGCTGCGCCACGGCGCCGAACTCGGTGGTGCAGACGGGGGTGAAATCCTTCGGATGCGAGAACAGGATCGCCCAGCTTTCGCCGATCCACTCGTGGAAGCTGATCTCGCCCTGGCTGGTCGCGGCGGTGAAATCGGGTACGGTGTCGTTGATGCGCAGGCCCATGTCGTGCCTCCTCGGTTTCGCGTTTCGACGGGCTCCACATAAGCACCCCGGCCCCGGCGTGCCACCGCCGGGCCGCTTGCGCCGCCGCGCGCGGGGTGAGAGTGTCCGCACCGAGTTGCAACGCTGGAGGCTACCATGATCGAACGCAGGGAGTTCTACATCGACGGCGCCTGGGTCGCTCCGGCGGCGCCGCACGACCTCGAGGTGATCGACCCCTCCACCGAGGAGCCCGTGGGGGTGATCTCGCTGGGCGGGCAGGCAGATACAGACCGCGCCGTCGCCGCCGCGCAGGCCGCCTTCCCCGCCTGGGCGGAGACCCCGCCCGCCGAGCGGATCGCGGCGCTGGAGCGGCTCGTCGCCGCCTATGACGCCCGCAAGGAGGCCATCGCCGAGGCGATCTCGCTGGAGATGGGCGCCCCGGCGGATTTCTCGCGCCGTTCGCAGACACCGGCCGGCAGCTACGAGATAGAGGGCACGCTCGACGCCCTGCGCGAGATGGTGTGGGAATACGACCGCGCGCCCGGCGAGCGCATCGTCAAGGAGCCCGTGGGCGTCTGCGCGCTCATCACGCCCTGGAACTGGCCGACGAGCCAGGTCGCGCTCAAGGTCGCTCCGGCGCTGGGGGTGGGCTGCACGGTGGTTCTCAAGCCCTCCGAACTGGCGCCGCTTTCGGCCGCGCTCTTCGCCGAGGCGGTGCACGAGGCAGGCTTTCCGCCGGGCGTCTTCAACCTCGTCAACGGCGACGGGGCCGGGGTGGGCAGCCAGCTCTCCGCGCATCCCGGCATCGACATGGTTTCCTTCACCGGCTCCACCCGCGCCGGCAAGGCGATCAGCCGCGCGGCGGCCGAAACGCTCAAGCGCGTCACGCTGGAACTGGGCGGCAAGGGCGCCAACATCCTCTTTGACGACGCACCCGAGGGGGCTGCCGAGCGGGGGGCGAAGATGTGCTTCTCCAACTCCGGGCAGAGCTGCAACGCGCCCACGCGGATGCTGGTGGAACGGCCGATCTACGAGGCCGCCGTGGAGGCCGCGCGCGCCGCGGCGGAAGCGACGCAGGTTGGCCCGGCAAGCCAGGCCGGCCGCCATATCGGCCCCGTCATCAGCGCCGCGCAGTACGAGAAGATCCAGGGCTACATCGAGAGCGGCATCGCCGAGGGTGCCCGGCTGGTGGCGGGCGGACCAGGGCGGCCCGACGGGCTCAACCGCGGCTACTTCGTGCGCCCAACGGTGTTCGCCGACGTGCACAACGACATGACGATCGCGCGGGAGGAGATCTTCGGGCCGGTGCTCTCGATCATCCCCTTCGAGACGGAGGAGGAGGCCGTGGCCATCGCGAACGACACGCCCTACGGGCTGCAGGACTATGTTCAGACCACCGACGACGAGAAGCGGGTCCGGATGGCGCGGCGGCTGCGGGCCGGCGTGATCCAGACCAATTACCGCTCCGTGACCCGCGGTGCGCCCTTCGGCGGCTACAAGCAGAGCGGCAACGGCCGCGAGGCCGGCGAATACGGCGTGGAGGAATTCATCGAAATCAAGGCCGTGACGGGCTGGCCGGAGGGCTGACGCCCGGCGGCGCGACCGGACCGGCAGGTGCCGGACGAGGCCGGCCGGCATCGGGGAAGGACAGGCGATCCCGTGCCGCGGGCGCGGGCGCGGGCGGCTCCCCTCGCGAGGCGCAGGGCTCTGCGCGCACCGGGGCCGGGGCCGGGCGGCCCGGCCGCCCCGCGGGCGCTCAGAACGGGCAGCGGGAGAAGAAGCGCATGCCCCGCCCGCCGTCCGGGTGGCGCAGCTTGAGCGTTTCGGCGTGGAGCATCATGCGCGGGTGGTCGGTGCGCGCGGGCCCCTCGGCGTAGAGCGGATCCCCCAGGATCGGGTGGCCGAGCGCGAGCATGTGAACGCGCAGCTGGTGCGAACGCCCGGTTTCCGGGGTCAGGCGCATCCGGGTTTCCCCGGGCCGGCGGCGCGTCACCTTCCACCCCGTTCGGGCGGCGCGGCCCGCCGCGTGATCCACCTTCTGGCGCGGACGGTTGGGCCAGTCCACCGCGAGGGGCAGATCGACGATCCCCGAAGCGCCGGCCACCTCGCCCTCGACCCGGGCGACATAGGCCTTCCCCACGCGCCGCTTCTCGAACTGCAGGCCGAGATGCCGCTGGGCATGGGGCGTACGCGCGAAAACCATCACGCCCGAGGTGTCGCGATCGAGCCGGTGCACGAGCAGCACCTCGGGAAAGGCCTCGGCAAGCCGCGACATCATGCAGTCGGCCAGCTCGGGGCCCTTGCCGGGCACCGACAGGAGGCCGGCGGGCTTTTCCGCGACGATCAGCTCGTGATCCTCGTGAAGCAGCCGGATCGGCTCCGCGGGAGGCGCGTAGCCGGGGCCGGGCGGAGCTGCCGGTGCGCTCACGCCGGCGCCCCGACCGACGCGAAGATGCGGGCGAGGATCGCGCCCAGCGCCTCGGCGTCGTGCCGGGTGAAAGCGGCCGGGCGGTCGCTGTCGATATCGAACACGCCGATGAGCGCGCCACCGGACCCGAAAACGGGCAGCACCAGCTCGGAGCGGGTGGACGCGGCGCAGGCGATGTGCCCCTCGAAGGCGGTCACGTCGTCCACGATCCGGGGTTCCCGGGTGCGGGCGGCGGCGCCGCAGACGCCCCGCGCGAACGGGATCACGAGACAGCCGTGCCCGCCCTGGTAGGGCCCGATCTTCAGCAGCCCGGGCGCCACGACGCGGTAGAACCCCGTCCAGTCGAAGCGGTCGTCGGAATGATGCACCTCGCAGGCCACGGTGGCCATGAGCGCGACGGCGTCGTCCTCGCCTGCGGTCAGGCTGTCGAGGCGGCGGGCAAGGGACGGGTAATCGATCATCGGCGCGCTCTTACCGAATGGTAACCCCGGGCGTCTAGCCTACCGCGCGTCACGGCCCAGGGCCGCGCAGGTCCCGCAGACAGGGAGAGAAGGCAGATGCACCGCCCCGACCAACCGATGGAACTCGGCATCCGGGAGGCCGGCGACACGCTGGTGCTGACCGTGCCGGAACACCGGATCGACGCGCTTTCCGCGATCCGCTTCAAGGACGCCATGCGCGGGGTTCTTTCCCGCGACCCCTCCCGCGTGCTGCTGGATCTTTCCGGCGTGCAGTTCATCGATTCCAGCGGGCTCGGGGCCATCGTCGCCGCGCGCAAGCTCTTCGGCCCCGAGCGGCCGCTCGAGCTCGCGGGGCTCACGCCCATCGTGCGGAAGGTGTTCGCGCTCACGCAGCTCGATTCGGTCTTCGTGATCCACGCCTGCACCGAGGATGGGCTGGCGTCGCCGGTCCGTTCGGCCAGCGCATGACGGCGCAGGAGCGCCACGGCCGGGCCCCTTCGGGCTTCTCGGCCCTTCTGTGCGCCACCCCCGCAGCCGTCCGCGAAAGCCTCGCCAAGCTCGAGGCGTGGCTCGCCGCGTCGGGGCTGCTTGCGGAGGATGCCGCCACCGTCGAGCTTGTCGTCGCCGAGGTGCTCAACAACGTCGTCGAGCACGCCTACTGCGGGCAGGACGATGGCGCCATCCTGCTGCGCGCGGCGTGGTGCCGGCGCGGCCTTGCCGTGTGCGTGCGCGATTTCGGCGGGCCGATGCCCGGCGGCCGCCTGCCCCGCGGCGCGCCGAGGCCGCTCGACGTGCCGCTCGAGGAGCTTCCGGAGGGCGGGTTCGGCTGGTTCCTCGTGAACAGGCTGGCGGACGATCTGAGCTACCGGCGCCGGGGCAACGTGAACGACCTGAGTTTCCGCATCCTGCTCGACGCGGCCTGACGGCGTTTTTCACTGCCAACCGGATCGCCAGGCGGCCCAGTCAGGGGCGCCGTGAAGGCGGTGTTGCGCAGCCGGCGCCACTTTGGCCTTCCTGGCCGGTACGGAGGATGGCCAGGCCCGTGGCCAGGCTGGCCCGGTGGCCGGGGCGAGACGGCCAAGCTGCGGAGGGCATTCGGCGCGTTGGGCAGGGCGAGTGGATCCTCCTTGGCGACGGCTGGCCATGACACGCCGTGGGCCGTGGGCCGTGGGCCGTGGGCCGTGGGCCGTGGGCCGTGAAACGGCGATTGTCGTTGCCCGGATGGAAAGCCCAAATCTTGCCCCGTTCGCTCCGCAAATCGGCCATGGCGATGGGGGAGAACGGCGGTGTAGCTGGAATGGCTTCCCTCGGCGCCGTGCGTAACAGCCCCCACCCAATGCGCGGCGTCGAGGCCTTTCCCCCCAAGCCTGATCCCGAGAACCGCGCTTCTGGACAATCCCCGCCGCGAACGTATGTTGCGCCGGTCCGCTGGGGAGGGGTCTGGATGCGCGATTTCAGTTTGCCGGGCCGCTCGGCCGTCTTCGCGACCAACGGCATGGCCGCAACCTCTCACCCGCTCGCCAGCCAGACCGCCGTGGCGCTTCTCGAAGCGGGGGGCAACGCCATGGACGCCGCCATCGGCGCGGCCTTGCTGCTGGGGATCTGCGAGCCGCAGATGACCGGGATCGGCGGAGACTGCTTCGCCCTCTTCACACCGCCCGGCGAGGACCGAGTGATCGCGCTCAACGGCTCGGGGCGGGCGCCCGCGGGCTTCGACGCCGCGGCCCTCCGGGCCGAGGGGCACGGAACGATCCCTGCGGGCACCGCCCACACGGTCACGCTGCCCGGTGCCGTTGCGGGCTTCTGCCGGCTCTCCCGGGACTGGGGCCGGCTGCCCCTCGCACAGGTGCTCGCACCGGCCATCGCCCATGCCGAGGCAGGCGTTCCCATCGCTCCGCGCGTGGCGCATGACATCGCGAGCGCGCACGGCACGCTCAAGGGCTCCGCGCGCGCCGTCTTCCTTCCCTCGGGCCGCCCCCCGGCCGCAGGCGAGCGCTTCGCCCTGCCGGCACAGGCCGAGGTGTTGCGCCGGATCGCCGCCGAAGGCGCACGCGGCTTCTACGAGGGCGAGGTGGCCGCCGACATGGCGGCATCGCTGCGAGCCGCCGGGGGCGCCCACACCGAGGAGGACTTCGCCGCCGTCACGGCCGATTACGCCGAACCCGTCTCGGGGCAATACGGGCCCTTCGAGCTGCTGGAGCACCCGCCCAACGGGCAGGGCGCAACGGCGATCCTGCTTCTCAAAATCCTGCGCCGGTTCGATCTCGCGGCCCTGGCGCCCTTCGGCGCGGAGCGCGCCCATATAGAGGCCGAGGCCACGAAGCTGGCCTACGACGCGCGCAACCGCATCCTCGCCGACCCCGATCACACCGCGCGGCTCGAGCACATGCTTGCTCCCGAAACCGCCGCGCGCCTCGCCGCGCTCATCGACCCCGCGCGTTGCCTCGGCCCCGTCGCCCCGCTCACCGAGCAGGTGCACCGCGACACGGTGTATCTCACGGTCGTGGATGCAGACAGGATGGCGGTTTCGCTGATCTACTCCATCTTCTCGAGCTTCGGATCGGGAATCGCGAGCGACCGCTACGGTATCCTCTTCCACGATCGCGGGGCGGGCTTCACGCTGGAGGCGGGCCATCCCAACGAGGCCGGGCCGGGCAAGCGCCCGCTGCACACCATCATTCCCGGCATCCTGCGGCAGCAGGGGCGCGTGGCGGTGCCCTTCGGCGTTATGGGCGGGCCCTACCAGGCCTGCGGCCACGCCCGCTTCGTGACGAACCTCGTGGATTTCGGACTGGACCTGCAAACCGCCATCGACGCGCCGCGCTGCTTCCCCTGGGAGGGCAGGTTGCGCATCGAACGCGGCTACGCGCCGGAGGTGCGCCAGGCGCTCGCGGATCTCGGCCACGAGCTCGAAGTGCCCGAAACCGGCATCGGCGGCGCTCAGGCGATCCGCATCCGCGCCGACGGGGTGCTGGAAGGGGCCTCCGACCCCCGCAAGGACGGCTGCGCGCTGGGCTACTGAGCCCGCGCCGGCAGGCAAACGCCCCTCGCGCGTGCCACCTCGCCCGCGGCCGACGTGGAAGCTGGCACTGCCGCGCGTTTCACCGGGCTCGTCCCCGGCGCCGCCGGATCAGTTGAGCTGGAAATGCAGCGGGTAGCGGCCGTCGTCGAACGGGCCGAAGAGATCGGGGATGTCGGGGTGCGTTACCGGCTCGCCCGAGTAGTCGGCCACGAGGTTCTGCTCCGAAACATACGCCACGTAGTAGCTCTGGTCGTTCTCGGCGAGCAGGTGATAGAACGGCTGGTTCTTGCGCGGCCGGCGATCCTCGGGGATCGCGTCGTACCACTCCTCGCTGTTGGCGAACTCGGGGTCGACATCGAACACCACGCCCCTGAAGGGGTGTTCGCGGTGGCGAACGACCTGCCCGAGATGGTATTTGGCGCGCGTCTTCAGCATGGCATTGCAACCCTTGGGGCCTATCCCTAAACGCTCCGACGGTCGGGAGTCCATGACCCCGCCGAGATTTCGGGGAAACAGACTGTGAACCTCGTACTTACAGTGGCCGAGGTCACTGCTCCGGTCTTTCTGCTCGCCGCGATCGGCTTTGCCTGGGTGAAGAGCGGGTGGGACTATCCGGTGGCCTTCGTCACGCGGCTGGCCATGACCCTGGCGATGCCCGCGCTGATCTTCTCGGCGCTGATGCTCTCCCCGGCCGATCCGCGCACCCTGGGCGATCTCGCACTGGCCGCGTTCGCCGCCTATGCGCTGGCGGGCCTCGCTTTTCTCGGGCTCGCCGCCGTGGCGGGGCTCGACAGGCGCACCTACGTCGCGCCCCTGGCGATGGGCAACACCGGCAATCTCGGGCTGCCCCTGGCGCTTTTCGCCTTCGGCGAGACGGGGCTGGCCTTCGCCGTGGTCGTGTTCGCGGCGATGTCTGTGCTGGGATTCACGCTCGGCATGGCGCTGGTCGCGGGCCGGGGCAGCCTCCTGACGCTCGCGCGCGAGCCGGTGGTCTGGGCCACGGCGGCCGGCGCCCTCTTTCTCTGGCAGGGGTGGCAGACCCCGCCCGTGCTGACCCGGGCGATCGAGCTTCTGGGCCAGATGATGATCCCGCTGATGCTGATCACTCTGGGCGTGGCCATCGCGGGGCTCAGGCCCGGGCGACTCTGGCAGGCGCTGGGGCTTGCGGTGCTCAAGCTGGCGGTGTGCCTGCCCATCGGCTGGGCCGCCGCGCGGCTCTTCGGGCTGGAGGCGGACGCTCAGGCGGTTCTGCTGCTGCAGATCGCCACGCCGGTGGCGGTGACCTCCTACCTCATCGCCCGGCGATTCGGCGCCGATGCCGACGCGGTGGCCGGGCTCGTGGTGGTCTCCACCGCGCTCTCGGTCGGGTTTCTGCCGGTCCTGCTGGCGCTGCTCCTGTGAACTCACGAAATCGTCCCTGTCTCGCGGCGGGCGGTTGCGGTAGAGTGACACGATAAGCCGCGAAGCGGCACAGGCAAAAATCGTGCGAAACACGGAGCTCGGGGCAGATGAGCAGGCCTCTCCTCGCGATCGTGCTGCTGGTGGTCCTGGCCTCCTGCGGAACGCGCTACAACTCGGCGCCGCGCAACCTCGATGACGCTTGCGCCATCGTCTCGGAGCGGCCGGCCTACCTGCGCGCGATGCGCGCCACCGAGCGGCGCTGGGGCGTGCCGGTGCATGTGCAGATGGCCACGATCTACCAGGAATCGAAATTCATCGGGAACGCCCGCACCCCCTACCGCTGGGCGCTCGGGGTGATCCCCATGGGGCGGCAGAGCTCGGCCTTCGGCTATTCGCAGGCGCTCGACGGCACCTGGGACGAATACCGTCGCGATACGGGGCGCTTCCGCGCGCGCCGCGACCGCATCACCGACGCCACCGATTTCATGGGCTGGTACATGAACAAGACGGTCGAGCGAAACGGCGTTCCGCTCACCGACGCCCGGAGGCAGTATCTCGCCTACCACGAGGGGCACACGGGCTACGCGCGGGGCAGCTACAACGCCAAGTCGTGGCTCCTGCGGGTTTCCCGGGAGGTGGGAGACCGCTCCGTGCTCTACGAGCGGCAGCTCAGGGCCTGCCGCCGGGCCTGAGGGTCGCGGGGCTCAACTCTCTTCCAGTCCCCTCGAGCGCATCTCGGCGCGGATGTTGAAGAGCCGCTCGGGCACCCGCCCCCCTTCCGTCACGTCACCGAAGACAACGGTGGTCTGCGCGCCGGTGGCGTCGGTCACGATCCACTGGCGCAGGCGCACGGGATCGGCGGTGAACACCAGATCGAGCGCGCCGATATCGGGATTTGCCGGATCCTGCACCCGGAGGATGGTGGTGGTCCCGTCGTGGAGAAGACCCGCGACCATGTCGCTTTGTGCGAGATCGACATCGCGATCGAGGAGGATCTTCAGCGGCGTCTGGGCAAGCGGGTAGCGGTCCACCCCCTGATTCGAGACGGGATCGAACACCGCGAGCTGCCCGCCGCCGGCGATCACGAGCGCCTCCATGGGAGGATCGTATTCGAAACGGATGCGTCCGGGGCGCTTGATGTAGAGCGTGCCCGTGGACAGCGATCCGTCGGGGTTGATCTGGGTGAACGCGCCCTCGACGGTTTCGAGAGCCCCGAGATAGCCGGACAGCACATCGAGCGGCAGGCGCTCAGCCCGGACGGCAGGCGCGGCGAGGACCAGCGCGGCAGCGCCGGCGAGGCAGGCAAGGCAGGCGCGGCGGGTGGGCATCGGGCGCGAACTCCTTCGTCGGTCGGCAGTCTTCCCGGGCCGCCCCTTGCGGCGGGGCCCTGCCACGGAGATAGGGCCGGCCATCCGGATATGCGATAGCGCCCATCCCGCCGGACCGAAATCGCCGGGACCGGCGGCCGCATATTTCCGTGCCCTGCGCCCGGGGGCCGTTGAACGGCCCGGCGCGCTGCCTTCAGTCGCCCCCGCCGCCGAGGATCTCGTCTTCCTCGTCCAGCGCCGAGATGCCGAGCGCCTCGAGCCCCGACTCGAGGTGATCCGCGAAATGGGGCGTGCCGATCAGGTAGTCCGCCGTGGGGGTGGTGGCCTCCTCCAGCGCCGTGCGCTTGGCCTCCTCGATCTCCTCGGGGCCGAAGCTCTCGCGGCCCACCCACATCACCGCGACAAGGCTTGCCGCCTCGTCTTCGTTGAGGCCGTCGAGCAGGGCGCGCAACTCGGGCTCGGCCCTGTCGAACTCGTGGGCGAGCAGGATGATCTGGGCAATCTTGGCATTGGAAATGTCGAGCATCGGCGCGGTCTCCTGATCGACGGGAATCGCCCGCAGGATCGCTCCGGCGGCGGACGGGGGCAAGGCGCAGCTGTACCGCGCGGCGCGCCTCAGCCGGCTTTCGAGAATATGCGGTAGTAGATCGCGTCGGGCAGGAATTGCGCGACGCGGAACACCAGCGAGAAGAGAAAGGGAAAGCTCGTCTTGAAGCGCCCGGAGTTCATGTGGTCGAACACGCGCCGGGCGGCCGCCTCGGGCTCCATGATGAAGGGCATCCTGAAGTCGTTCAGATCGGTGGTGCGGGTCTTGATGTAGCCGGGATTGACGACCTGGACATCGATGCCCGAGCCGCGCAGATCGCAATACATCGTCTCCGCCAGCGACATCACCCCGGCCTTCGAGGCGCCGTAGCCCACCGCGCCGGGAAGGCCGCGGAACCCCGCAAGGCTGCCGATGATCACGACATGCCCGCGGCCGCGCTCGTTGAAGCCCGGCATCACCGCGCCGAGCGCCCGGAAGGTGCCGGTGAAGTTGATGTCGGCCATGGCGACGGCGCGCCCGGCATCCCATTCGCCCGCCTTCATGGGCCAGTAGACGGCGGCGATCAGCACGATGCCATCGACCTCGCCCAGCGCCTCGGCGGCCTCGGCCACGGAGGCATCATCGGCGATATCGATCGGCAGAACCTCGGCCTTGCCGGGCAGCTCCGCCGCGAGCTCTTCGAGCCGTTCCCGGCTCCGGGCCGAGAGCACCAGCGAAACGCCGGCGCGGCTCATGGCGTGGGCGAGCGCCCGGCCGAGCCCCTCGCTTGCACCCACGAGCCAGTAGCGCTTGCCTGCCCAATCCCTCATGCCGCCTTCTCCCGGCCGGTGTCCTTGGGCCGCATGGTGGCCACCAGCTCGGCCACCTTGATTCCGTACTTGCGAAACTGGCTGCGGTTCACGATCGCCCCGTTCTCGAGAAGGTACATCCAGTCGGTCGTGTCGAGCACGTGCCCGCCGGAACTCTCGGGCAGGCGAATCCTGTACCTGAGCTGGAGCGCGGGGCCGCAAAGCTGGCCGGTGCCGGAGCCGATCACGTCGGCGGCGCGCGCCTTCACCGATCCGTCGTTGCCGAGTTCAAGCTGCCACTCGCGGTTCTGCTCGTTGCCGTTGTCGTAGCGGAAGTGCTCCTTCATCACGCCGCGGTTGCCCTCCCAGCGGGCATCGAAATCGGCGGTGAACCGCGAGGCGACCCGCCCGGTGGGGCCGTAGATGACACCCTCGCAAGCGATGGGGCCGTTGAGATGCTCGCGCAGGTCGAGCTGCGGGCCCTTGCCGGCGTAGTCCCGGGGCGCCTGGGCATGGAACGTCAGGAACCGTGTGCGCAGCACCGCGATGACGGCCGCCAGTGCGACGCCGAGAAGGATGTAGAGTAGTGCGTCCATGGGTCAGCTCTCCTGCAGGGGGGTGGCCACCAGGAGGGCGACCGCAATGAGTTTGAGCGCGCAGGGCACGAGCGCGTAGAGGATGGTCAGCATCTGGAGCGCCTGTTCGGAGTTGTCCGGCGCGCCGGAAACGAAGCCCACCGCGCCGAGCAAAGGCAGCAGCGTGACCGCCGCGAAGGCCAGCGTGAACTTGGTAACGAAGGACCAGAGCCCGAAGGCCTGCCCGGCGCCCGGCGCGACATGGGCCATGCGGCCGGCGAAGATCGCCGAAAGAAGGGTCATGTCGGCGCCCAGCGCCGCGCCCGACGCGATGCAGATGATGGCGAAGGCCAGCGTGTCGCCCGCGCCCAGTGTCGCCGCCCAGCCGAAGGCGGCGATGGAAAGCGCCATGCCCAGCACCAGCATCTCCTTGGCGCCGAAGCGCTCGGCGGCCCTTCCCCAAAGCGGCGCCGAAACCGCCGCGGCGAGGAAGAAAAGCAGCAGAAGCGGGCCCTCGAAGCCCGGCGCCGCAAGCCGGCTCTCCACGAAGAAGAGAAAGAGCGTCGAGGTGACGGCCACGGGCGTGGCGTTCACGAGCGCGATGAGCAGCAGCCTCCGGGCGATCCCGTCGGCGAGCACGGCGCGGAACCCGGTGTTCGTGGCGACGGGCGCCGCCACCCACTCGGCGCGCATGTAGGCGGCCGCGAGGAGCGCGATGGCCACGAACCCCACCGCGAAGACCGCGAAGGGCCCGGCCGGCACGCCCATCAACACGGTGGGGGCCACCGCCGCGAGGCACACGCCGAGAAGCGCCCCCGTCTCGCGCCATGCGGCAAGCCGGACATGGCCGCGGCCGGGCAGGCTCTCGGCCTTCTGCACGCCCTGGGCATAGAAGGTGATCGTGAGAAAGCTGAACGCGGTAAAGAGGCCGGTGAGCGTGATCGCGAACCACGCCAGCGGCGCGATGGGCGGCTCCACCGCGAAGAGCCCGAACATGGAGAACCCGAGCACCGCCACCGCGAAGCCGACGGCGAGCGCGCGGCGTGCCCGCGCCGCCTCCGAGATCCAGCCGAGCACAGGATCCTGCACGAAATCGAAGAGCCTGAGCGCGAAGAGCACCGCCCCGAGCGCAGCAAGGCTCAGGCCGTACTCGTCGGCGTAGAACTTGGGCGCGTGGATGTAGATGGGCAGCCCCGCCATGGCCAGCATGGCCGCGAAGAGTGCGTAGGCGGGCAGCCGTTCCGCGCGGGCGCCGCTCACCGGCTCACCTCCTCGGCGGGCGGCGCGGGGCGCCGGTGGTAGCGGGCGCCCTTCAGGAAGAGCTTGAGCGCCTGCCAGTGGATCAGCGCAAGCACCCGGCGCGAACCGAAGGGCCGCCGCAGCGCGGCCGCGAGGATCGCGCGGTTGGTCAGCGGGCGGCGTGGGCCGGTGAGCGTGGCGATGAGCCCTCCGCCCTCCGTCTCGGCGTTGCCGCGGCTGTAGTCGATCCAGATGCCGATCTTTTCGGGCCGGATATCGAAGCGGAAGCTGTAGCCGCCCTCGATGGGCTGGAACGGCGAGACGTGGAAGATCTTGCGCGCGGCCAGCTCGTCGTGCCGGGTGATGGGGGCGAGATCCTCGTGGTGCACGAGGTAGGAGTGCCGGTCACCGAAGGTGTTGGTGACCTCGGCGATCACGACGCGCAGGGTTCCCTCGCCGTCGTGGCAGAGCCAGAAACTCACCGGGTTGAAGACATGGCCCAGCACCCGCGGCTGCGCGAGAAGCAGAAGCCGGCCGGGCGCATCGAGCCCGTTGGCCTCGAGCACCTCCCGCGCCCATGCCGCGCCGCGGCCATGGCCGCGCGGGCCGCCGTGATCGGCATCCCAGAGCGAGGTTAAGCCGCGGCGGTTGCGGCGAAAGAGCCCGGGCGCCTCGGGGGACCGCTCGGCGTCGAGGAGCACGTAGTCCACCGAATATCGGAACGCGTTGGCGATCTCGCCGCGGCGCCCGTGAAAGGTCTGGCCCGGGATATGCTCGACGGCGGCGGTCACGCGGCCGTTGCCGCGCTGGCATCCCGCGCGCCGAGCGCCCGCGCCACCTCGATCCCGCTCGAAAGCCCGTCCTCGTGGAACCCGTTCTTCATCCACGCGCCGCAGAACCACGTGCGCGCGGTTCCGTTCAGGCGCCGCACCTTCTCCTGCGCCGCAAGCGCGGCTGCATCGTAGACGGGATGACGGAAGGTGGTGGCGTGGTGGATGCGCTCCTGCCGGACGTGGCGCGTGTTGTTGAGGGTCACGAAGAGCGGATCGTCCTGCGGTATCGGCTGAAGCGAGTTCATCCAGTACGTCAGGTCGATCCGTTCGGACGACTTGCCGGAGATCTCCGTGTAGTTCCAGCTCGACCAGCACTTGCGACGCCTCGGCATCAAACGCTCGTCGCTGTGCAGCACGACCTCGTTGGGCTGATAGGAGATCGCCCCCAACGCGGCGCGTTCGGCGGGAGAGGCGTCTTCCAGCAATGCCAGGGCATCGTCGGAGTGCGCGGCCAGCACCGCCTCGTCGAAATGCTCCCACTCGCCGCCGTGCGCGCGGACCTGCACGCCATCGGACATACGCCGCACCCCGGCAACGGGCGCGTGCGTGCGGATATCCACCCCCTGCGCCCGCATCCGGGCCTCGAGCCGCGAGACATACTCGATCGAGCCGCCCTGCACCGTCCACCACTGGTGATTGTTCCGCGACATCAGCGCGTGATTGCGGAAGAAGGAGATCATCGCGTAGGCCGGGAAATCGAGGATGCGTTCGGTGGGGGTGGACCAGATCGCCCCCGAGAAGGGCATAAGGTAGCGCTCGCGAAACCATGTGCCGGTGCCGAGGCGCTCCAGGAAGGCTCCGATGGTGATCTGGCGGTCCTCGCCCACCATCTGCTCGGCCTTCGCGTTGAAGCGCAGGATGTCGCGGACCATCCGCAGGAACTGCGGCCGCAGGAGGTTCGAACGCTGTGCGAACACGGCATCGGTGTTCTTCAGGCCGTACTCAATGCGCCCGCCCTCGAAGGAGGCGCCGAAGCTCATGTTGCTCTTCGCCACCGGAACGCCCAGCGTTTCGAACAGCGCCGTCAGGTGCGGGTAGTTGGCGTAGTTGAACACGATGAAGCCGACGTCGACGGGCTGGTCGCCACGCTTGCCGGCCAGCACGGTGCGCGCGTGCCCGCCAAGCCGGGGCTCGGCCTCGAAGAGCGTCACGGCGTGGCGCTCGCCCAGCGCGTGGGCCGCACCCATGCCCGAGATGCCGCCGCCGATCACGGCGATCCTCTTCAATACGTTCGGTCCGGTCTCGAATGGCATGCGGATGTCGTCTCCCAGTGTGGCCGCGCCGGCGGGCACCCTGCTCGCACCGACCCTGCCCGCACCGGCAGCGCCGCGGGCCTAGGTGTTTACGGAAGGCAGTCTGCTCCGGATGACAATAAAAAATGTCGGAAAAGATTCACGCAACGGTGATCCGCCGCGGATCTTGACCCGTAGACCTTTGCATGCTGAACGCCACGCGGCAAACGGAGGAAACGGGTGCAACGCATGCACCCTTTGCGTATCGTGAGAGCGCGGAGTTGGTCCGCGTTTGGAAGGCGAACCGAGAGTTGGGCGCAGAGGCGAAGATCGTGACGCGGGAAACCTGGGTCGCGCACATGGAACGGATCAGGGCCCACCGCGACCAGGCGGCGTTCGCCGAACTCTTCCGTTACTTTGCGCCGCGGGTGAAGGCGTTCTTGATGAAATCGGGCGCGGGCGAAGCCCTCGCCGAGGAATGTACGCAGGAGGTCATGGCGACGCTCTGGCACAAGGCCGAACTGTTCGATCCCTCGCGGGCCAGCGTGGCGACGTGGATTTTCACGATCGCGCGCAACCGCAAGATCGACGCGCTGCGAAAGCAGCGACGGCCCGAGCCCGAGGAGTTGACCTGGGGACCCGAAGCGGAACCTGCGCAGGACGACATCGTCGCCCTGCAGCAGGAAAGCGAGCAGCTGCGCGAGGCGATCGCCGCCTTGCCGGCTAAACAGAGAGAGTTGATAGAGCGCGCCTATTTCGGCGATTTGTCCCATTCCGAGATCGCAGCCGAAACGGGGCTGCCGCTGGGAACGATCAAATCGCGGATTAGGTTGGCATTGGACCGTTTGCGCCACGCGATGGATTGACTGCGATGAACGAGATCAAGCACCACCTGACCGACGAGATGCTCGTCGCGTACGCGGCGGGATCACTGCCTGAAGCCTTCTCGCTTGTGGTGGCTGCGCATGTTTCGCTTTGCGACGAGTGCCGTGCGCGGCTCGAGGGGTTCGAGGCGGTGGGCGGCTCGGTGCTCGACGAGACAGAAGAGGTGGCGGTGTCCTCCGGCAGCCTCGAGGCGACGCTGAAGCTGATCGAGGGCGGCCCCAAGGATCCGATCCGGACCCGCGCCGTGAAGGGCAGCGTCTTCCCTGCGCCGCTGCAGGATTACGTGGGCGCCGATCCCGCGAAAGTGCGGTGGCGGCCCATGGGGCGCGGGGTCAAGCAGGCGGTTATCCGCACCTCCCGCGATGCTTCGGTGCGGCTTCTGCACATCCCCTCGGGCTGTGCCATGCCTGACCACGGGCACGGCGGCACCGAGCTGACCCTGGTTCTGCAGGGCGCCTTCCGCGACGGCGCGGACCGTTTCGGCCCCGGCGACGTGGAGGTTGCCGACCAGCATGTCGATCACAGCCCGGTTGCCGAGGACGGCGCGGATTGCATCTGCCTCGCCGCGACCGACGCGCCGTTGAAGTTCAACGCGCTCATCCCGCGGATCGCACAGCCCTTCCTGCGAATCTGACGCGTTACGCCTTCAGCGGGCGCGCCGGGCCGACATGCAGCCGGCAGCCTGCCCTGCCCGGCGGAGCAAGCGCCGAATAATCGGCAGGGCTTCGAGCACTCCCGGCGATGTCACTCCCGCTCGGCGCGTGCGGCAAGCGGGACGACCCCCGGCGCCTCCGCCTCCATTTCCTCGAAATCGAAGCTGTCGAGCCGGGCGGCCCGCTTTCCGGCGCGCTCGGCGGCGGTGTTGATCTGCTCGAGATCGGCGCGCGCTTGGCCGAAGTGGGTGGTCAGCTTGTCGACGCGCTCCACCACCAGCTCCACGTCACGGTGGAGAAGCCGCAGCGTCTTGCGGATCGCCCCGGCCTGCTCCCGCATCCGCGCGTCCTTGAGGATCGCGCGCATGGTGTTCAGCGTGGCCATGCAGGTGGTCGGCGACACGATCCAGACCCGCGCGGCGAAACCCTCGCGCACCAGTTCGGGGAAGTTTGCATGAAGCTCGGCGTAGACCGCCTCGGAGGGCAGGAACATCAGCGCCCCGTCGGCCGTTTCGCCCTCCAGCACATACCGGTCTGAAATAGCCCTGATGTGAGCCCGCACGGCGGCGCGCAGCGTTCGGGCCGCCTCCTGCAGCTCGCGCTCGTTGCCCGCGCGCCTGAGCGCCTCGTAGGGCTCGAGCGGAAACTTGCTGTCGATCCCGATGGGTCCGGGCGGGTTGGGCAGGTGGATCAGGCAATCCACCCGCCGCCCGTTGGAAAGGGTATGCTGTAGCGTGTAGCTGCCCGGAGGCAGCGCCTTCGAGACGATGTCGTTGAGCTGGATCTCCCCGAAGGCGCCGCGGGTCTGCTTGTTGGAGAGGATATCCTGCAGGCTCAGAACGTCGCCCGAGAGCTTGGTGATGTTCGCCTGCGCCTTGTCGATCGCCTGGAGGCGCTGCTGCAGGTTGCCCAGCGACTGCGCCGTGCGCCGGGCCGAGCCCTGCAGGTTCTCGTTCATCGCGGTGGAGACCTGGGCCAGCCGCTGTTCCATCAGCCTGAGCATGTTGGCCTGGGCGGCGGCCTGCGCCTCGCTCACATGGGTCAGCCCCCCGGCAAGCTGGTGCTGGCCGTCCGACAGCGCCTGCACCCGCTGGCCCAGTGCCCCCATCTGCCGCGAAAGGGGCTCGGCCATCCGGGCCGCGCGGGCCGCGGCGCGCGCGGTTGCCACCAGCAGGACGCAGATCAGAACGAGCGTCGCCATTGCCCCGAGCGCAAGCAGGACGGCCGGATCGCCGAGATCGTAGGAGCGGCCGCCCAGCTCGATCATCCGCGCCGCCCGAAGAGCCGCTCGATATCGGCGAGTTTCAGTTCCACGTAGGTGGGCCGGCCGTGGTTGCACTGGCCCGAATGGGGCGTGGCTTCCATCTCGCGCAGCAGCGCGTTCATCTCCGGCGCGGTCATCCGCCGGCCCGAGCGCACCGAACCGTGGCAGGCGACCCGCGAGAGCACCGCCTCGATCCGCCCTTCCAGCCCGTGCCCTTCTCCTTCGGCCAGTTCGTCGAGGATGTCGCGCACCAGCGCCGCGCCGTCGCACGGGCCCAGCACGGCCGGCGTGGCGCGCACCGCCACGGCCCCGGGGCCGAAGGGCTCGATCTCCAGGCCCAGCCGGGAAAGCGCGCCGTCGAGCAGGAGCGCCCGCTCGGCCTCCGAAACCTCCACGATCGCCGGGATGAGCAGCGCCTGCGCGGTGGCGCCCGCCTCGGCGACCTGCCGCTTCAGGCGCTCGTAGACCAGCCGCTCGTGGGCGGCGTGCTGATCGACGAGCACGATCCCGTCGGCGGTCTGGGCGACGATGTAGTTCTCGTGCAGCTGGGCCCGCGCCGCGCCCAGGGGCGCGTTGTCCGCTTCGTCGGGCGGGCCGCTCTCCTCGCCCGGATCGACGCGGGCAAAGACCCCGGCGGTCTCGGCGAAGCCCGGAGCCTGGGCGGCAAAGGCCGCCGCGCGTGCGCCGGGCGAGGGGCGATCTGCCTGGTAGGCGCGGGGTGCGGCGCCCGACGCGGGCCGAAAGGCGCCAAGCGTGGCTCCGGCAACTGTCGAGGAGGCACGGTGCCCGGCCTCCGCCAGCGCGTGGCGCAGTGCCGAAACGATGAGGCCGCGGGCAACCCCCGGCTCGCGGAAGCGCACCTCGGCCTTCGCGGGGTGCACGTTGACGTCCACGAGGTGCGGATCGCAGGCGAGAAACAGCGCCGCCGCCGGATGACGGTCGCGCGAGAGAAAATCGGCATAAGCTGCCCGCAAGGCCCCCACCATCAGCTTGTCGCGCACGGGGCGGGCATTCACGAAGAGGTGCTGCTGGACGGCCGATCCGCGGGAATAGGTGGGCAGCGCGGCGTAGCCCGAGAGGTGCAGCCCCTCGCGCGCGGCATCGATGGCGATGGCGTTCTCGGTGAAGGAGCGGCCGAGCACGGCCGCGAGCCGCAACGAAAGGGCATCTGGGCCCGTCTCGGGCGGGGCACGGAAGACCACGCGCCCCTCGCCGCCCCCGGAGAGATCGCGCAGGGTGAAGCCCACCTCCGGCTCGGCCATGGCGAGGCGGCGGACGACCTCGGCGATGGCCTGCGCCTCGGCGCGATCCGAGCGCAGGAACTTCAGCCGCGCGGGCGTGGCCGAAAAGAGGCCCCGCAGCTCGACACAGGTTCCGCGCGGCAGCGCCGCCGGGCGGGGCGTGCCCATCCGGCCGCCATGGACCGACAGCTCGGCGGCCTCCGACGCGCCTGTTGCCCGGGAGGCCAGCGTGAGCCGGCCCACGGCCCCCAGC
Source organism: uncultured Rhodobacterales bacterium (assembly GCA_964466745.1). Taxonomy (GTDB): domain Bacteria; phylum Pseudomonadota; class Alphaproteobacteria; order Rhodobacterales; family Rhodobacteraceae; genus CAYXOX01. The sequence goes on along the minus strand of CAYXOX010000018.1, from coordinate 9,616 downwards.
GAGGCCAGCGCCTCGCCGCGGAACCCGAAGGAGCGGATGTCCATGAGATCGGAGCCGTCGATCTTCGAGGTGGCGTGGCGGGCCACCGCGAGGGGCAGCGCCTCGGCCGGAATGCCGCAGCCGTCGTCGCGCACCCGGATCAGGCTCTTGCCGCCCTCGGCGAAATCCACCTCGATCCGGCGGGCGCCGGCGTCGAGCGCGTTCTCCACCAGCTCCTTCACGGCGGAGGCCGGCCGCTCAACCACCTCGCCCGCGGCGATGCGGTTGATGGCCGCCTCATCCAGCTGGCGGATCACCGGCTGGGCCGGCGCGGAGCTTATCTTGGGGTTCGGTGCGCTCATGCCACCATGGCTAGCATGGCGCGCCCGATTCTGCCAACGCGCCTGCGCGTTACCCGGGCGCGAATTCCTCGTGGTCCGCCGCGACGGCCGTCAGCATTTCGCGCATCAGGTCGGGATCGGCGGCATGCACGCGGCTCCATGTGGGGATGAAGGGCGTTTCGGAGGGATTGTCGAGAAACACCTGGCCGGCTTCCATGATGTTGCGGGCGAAGAGTTCGATGGATCGCTCCTCGGTATGCCGGTCGAGGGCAAGCCCGTTCATGCGGGCGTCGGCCGAGTAGCTTTCCAGCAGATCAAGGGCCTGGCGGTAGTAGACGGCCTTGAGCGTGCGGAAGACCTCCTCGGAGAATACCGTGCCGTCGGCGGCGAGCTTGCGGAACACCGCCTTGCAGATGTCCACCGACATCCGCGAGAGCCCGGTGCTCGCGTCTTCCTCCGAAAGCGGCTGGTGCTTGTGATCGTAGCGGTCGGCGATCTCCACCTGGCACACGGACTTGGGCGCGAGGTTGCGCCACGCCTCCGAGAGCACCCCGATCTCCAGCCCCCAGTCCGACGGGATGCGCAGATCGGGCAACATCCCGGTGCGCATCGCGAACTCGCCCGACAGCGGGTAGCGGAACGAGCGCAGGTAATCGAGATAGTCGCGGTCGCCCACCACCCGCTTGAGCGCGATCAGCAGCGGGCTCACCAGCAGCCTCGTGACCCTGCCGTTGATCCGGCCCTCCCCCACCCGAGGGTAATAGCCCTTGGCCAGCTGGTAGGGAAAGTTGGGATTGGCCACCGGGTAGATCAGCCTGTCGAGCATCTCGCGGCTGTAGGTGAGGATATCGCAATCGTGGATCGCCACCACCGCGCTGTCCTGGCAGGCCATGACATAGCCGAGGCATGTCCAGACGTTCTTTCCCTTGCCCGGCGCGGCCGGCCCGAGGCCCATGGCCTCGAGCCGCGCGTCGAGCGCGCGCATGCGCGGGCTGTCGTTCCAGATCACCACGTGATCCTGCGGCAGGCGCGCAAAGAAGCTCCGGGCGCGGGCGAACTGGGCCGCATCGGCACGGTCCAGCCCGATGACGATCCGGTGCAGGTAGGAGACCTCGGCAAGCTCCTCGAGGATCGCCGGAAGCGCCGGCCCCTCCAGCTCGGAATAGAGCGACGGGAGGATGAGGCTGATCCTGCGCGAGCGGGAGAAAGCCTCGTTTTCCTGCGCGAGCGTGTGCGGCGCCGAGGTGCGCAGGTTGTGCAGCGTGGCGATGTTGCCGTTCTGGTGGAAATCAGCCATGGCGCGCGCCCCCCTTCACAAGCCCTGCTCGTTCAGTATCGCCTGGACGGCCTCGTTCCAACCGGCGGGGCCGGAAAGCCGCGTGCGGCGGATGCGCCCCTGCGCCTCGCCGGCAAGCGGCGGCAGCACCTTCCCGTCGGGGTTCGCCACGATCACGCCGAGATCCGCGGCCTCGATCATCTCGCGGTCGTTGGGGGCATCGCCGAGGGCGAGGGTGAGCGGCGCACCGAACCGGGCGGCGAGCGCGGGCATCCGGTCCGCCTTGGTGCCGCCGAAGGATAGCGTGAGAAACCTGCCCCCCTCGCGGGCGGTCACGCCCATCTCTGCAAGCGCCGCGATGAACTCGGAACGGCGCGCCGCGCTGCCTCGCCAGATCCCGGGCTCCGAGTGGCCACGATCGGCCGCCGCCGGCACCTCGCCCGGCGGCAGGCCCGTCGCCCGGGCGATGGCGCCCATGCTCATGTCGCCGAAGCCGCGGAAGGGGGCCCGCAGTTGCGGCGGAAGCCGCGCGAGCGCGCCCCGCAACTGCAGGTATTCCGTGGAGGCGGGCCGCGCCGCCGCTTGCCCGGCATCCAGCACGCCGGCCCCGTTCTCCACGATGGCAGGCCAGCGTTCGAGCCCGAGCGCCCTGCGCAGCGGCCCCATTTCGGCGGCTGTCTTCGAGCTGGCAAGGATCACCGGCGCGCCCAGCGCGGCAAGCCGCGCCAGCGCAGGGCACGCGGCCTCCGCCGAGTAGCTCCGGTGATCGAGCAATGTACCGTCGAGATCGGAGAAAACGACGACCGGCGGAGGGGTGTTCGGCATCGGGATTGTCGCGTGTCGGCCCCGCGTCCGGAACATCCGGGGCGAGGCCGACGACGCGATACCGTCAGTTCAGCGCCACGTCCGTGATCACGTGGGTCCAGGCGCCTTCACCCGGATGGGCCGAGATCACCGGATCGGAGCCGCCCGCGAGAAGCGTCTCCACCGTGCGCTCGAAATCGGCCGGGTCGAGCGCGCCGTTCGAACCTGCCGTGAGCTTGGCCACCTCGCCCATCATCCGCTTCTGATGGGTTTCGGTCTGGGCGCCGGTCTCGTCGTACTCGAGCACGATCATCGCCGCCTCCTCGGGGTTCTCCTCGGCCCATTTCCAGCCGCGCATGGAGGCGGCAACGAAGCGCTGCATCTTTTCGACGAAGGCCGGATCCTCGAGGTTCTCCTCCAGCACGTAGAGGCCGTCCTCGAGGGTGGCCACGCCCTGGTCCTCGTACTTGAAGGTGATCAGCTCCTCGGGCGTCACGCCCGCGTCGATCACCTGCCAGTACTCGTTGTAGGTCATCGTCGAGATGCAGTCGGCCTGGCGCTGAAGCAGCGGATCGACGTTGAAGCCCTGCTTGAGCACCTCCACGCCGTTCTCGTCGGCGCCGTCGGTCTCGATGCCGAGCTGCGCCATCCAGCTCAGGAACGGAAACTCGTTCCCGAAGAACCACACCCCCAGCGTGCGGTCCACGAGATCCTGCGGCGCCTCGATGCCGACGTCGTTCCAGCAGGTCAGCATCATGCCGGAGGACTTGAACGGCTGGGCGATATTGACGAGCGGAAGCCCGTTCTCCCGGGCGGCGAGCGCCGCCGGCATCCATTCCACCACCACGTCGGCACCGCCGCCCGCGATCACCTGCGGCGGCGCGATGTCGGGCCCGCCGGGCAGGATCGTCACGTCGAGATCCGCCTCCTCATAGAAGCCGTTTTCCAGCGCCACGTAGTACCCGGCGAACTGCGCCTGCGTCACCCATTTGAGCTGCAGCGTCACCTCGTCCGCGGCCTGCGCCGCGCCGGCCGCCATCACCAGCGCCAAGGTGCCTGTCGTCAGTTTCTTCATGTCGTTACCCTCCTTGTTGAGCCTGTCAGTTGTGCGCTCTGCCCCGTTGCGAGGGGTGCCAGAAGGTGACCCCCTTCTCTATCAGTGCCACCGCCCCGTAGAAGGCCGAGCCCGCCAGCGCGGCGACGGCAATCACCGCCCAGACCATATCGAGCTGGAGCTGGCCCACGGAAGTGGAGATGCGAAAGCCCATGCCGAGCGTCGGCGATCCGAAGAACTCCGCCACGATTGCGCCGATAAGGGCAAGTGTTGTCGAAATTTTCAGCCCGTTGAAGATGAAAGGCATCGCCGCGGGAAGCCGCAGCTTCGTGAGCGTCTGCCAGTAACTGGCCCCGTAGGTGCGCATGAGGTCGCGCTGCATCGCACCCGCTTCCGAAAGGCCGGCCACGGTGTTCACGAGCATGGGGAAGAACACCATCAGCACCACCACCGCCGCCTTGGACTGCCAGCCGAAACCGAACCACATCACCAGGATCGGCGCGGTGCCGACGATGGGCAGCGCCGCCATGAAGCTGCCCACGGGCAGCAACCCCCGGCGCAGGAAATCCGAGCGGTCGACGGCGATGGCGACGGCAAAGGCAGCCGCGCAGCCGATCGCGTATCCCGAGAGCGCGCCCTTCACGAAGGTCTGTACGAAATCCCGCCAGAGGATCGGCAGCCGCGCGGCGAAGGTCTCCGCGATCAGGCTCGGGGCAGGCAGGATGACCAGCGGCACCTCGAAAAGGCGCACCGCGAGTTCCCAGAGCAGCAGGAGCGTGCCCCCGAAAATCGCGGCGACGGCGATCCGGCCGCGCCCGCCGGCGCGGTCCACCCCGGCGGCGAGCCGCGCGTTGAGCCACCAGAGCCCCAGCCACGCCAGCACAACGAGCCCGAGCCGCGGATCCAGAAGCGCCGCGAAAGCAACGGCGAGGAATCCCGCAAGCAGGGGGAGGCCCGGCCGCACCCGCCGCGCCGTCACCGCTCCAGCCCCATGCGGCGAAGGGTGATGCGCTGCACGAGGGCCACGATCCCCACCATGGCCGCCGCCACGATGGCGGCCATGAAGAGCGCCGACCAGATCTGCACGGTCTGCCCGTAGTAGCTGCCGGCAAGGAGCCGCGCCCCGAGGCCGCGCACACCGCCCGTGGGCAACTCGCCCACGATCGCGCCGACGAGGCTCGCGGCGATGGCGATCTTCAGCGACGCGAAGAGATAGGGCATGGAGGCCGGAAGGCGCAGCTTCCAGAAACCCTGCGCGGCGCTCGCCGAGTAGGTCCGCAGCAGGTCCAGCTGCATGGCCTCGGGCGAACGCAGGCCCTTCACCATGCCCACGACCACCGGAAAGAAACTCAGATACGCCGAGATGATCGACTTGGGGACGAGCCCCTGCAGCCCCACCGAATTGAGCACCACGATGATCATCGGGGCGATGGCCAGGATGGGGATGGTCTGGCTCGCGATGGCCCAGGGCATCACGCTCATGTCCATGGCCCGGTTATGGACGATCCCCACGGCCAGCAGCACACCCAGCCCCGCCCCGATCCCGAAGCCGAGCAGTGTCGCCGAAAGCGTGATCCAGGCGTGGAAAACGAGGCTGCGCCGCGACGTCACGCGCTGCTCCACGGTGGTCTGCCAGAGCTCCGCCACCACCTGGTGCGGCGCGGGCAGGCGCGGGCGCTCCGTGGCATAGGTCGCCGGGATGGCCCAGGGGTGGGCGAGCGTCAGGCCGACGGCCGACATGTCGCGCCGCTGCGCCGCCCCGGGCGGCGAAACCTCGGCCCCCGCCCGCTCGGCCTGGGTGAGGACGTCCTTGATGTTCATGGGCGCCACGGCGACGTACCACAGCGCAACGATCCCGGCGACGACCGCGATAACTGCGAGCGCACTACGCAGCATGGGCACGCTCCCCGCCACTTTGGCCCCGAAATACCTCCCCCGGAGGGTCGGTCCGGGCTGCCGCCGTCGCGCGGGTTTCTTGCCTCCGGCGGAGGTATTTTAAGGCCAAAGTAACCAGCGGCGTGCAAGCAGACCGGCGCGGTACAGGCTGAGGAGCCGATGACCGCGGCCGAAGTCGGTCCTCCGTTCCCTGCCGGGGGCGGAGGGCTGCGGCGGCGATGGCCGCCGGGCGGGCGCGGTCAGCCATCCCGTCGCCTCATGGCGCGCAGGGCGCGCACGGCATTCCACAGGTTGGCGAGCCCCGCGATTGCGAAGACTGCCAGCACCCAGGTCTGCGGATCGCCTTGCAGGTGCAGCCAGGCCGACAATCCCATCGCCGCGGCGGCGGCCGAAGCCAGCACGAACTCCAGCCGGTGCGAACGCCGCGCCCGCCGGGCCGCGCGGCGCCTGGCACGACGGGTCGCCGCCCGCGTGTAGGGGTAGGCCGCGTCGTCGGGCGACGTCAGGATGGGATCGTCCGGCGCGGGAAGGGGGTCAGTCATCGCTGCTCCCCGCCCGCAGTCCTTCGCGCACCCGGTGCGCGATGGCGATGAATTCCGGCGCATCGCGGATCTCGAGCGGCCGTTCGGCCGGAAGCGTGCTCTCGATCACGTCGGTGATCCGGCCCGGCCGGGGGCTCATCACGACGATCTTGGTGGACAGGTAGACCGCTTCGGGAATGGAGTGGGTGACGAACCCGATCGTCTTGCCAGTGCGCGCCCAGAGAGCGAGCAGCTGCTCGTTGAGGTGGTCGCGCACGATCTCGTCCAGCGCCCCGAAGGGTTCGTCCATCAGCAGTATTTCGGCATCGAAGGCCAGCGCCCGCGCGATCGAGGCGCGCTGCTGCATGCCCCCCGAAAGCTGCCAGGGGTATTTCTTCTCGAAGCCCTCGAGATTCACGAGGCTGAGCACGCTCGCCACCCGGCGCTCCTGTTCGGCCTTGTCGAAGCCCATGATTTCCAGCGGGAGCTTCACGTTGCCGGCGATCGTCCGCCACGGGTAGAGGCCGGCGGCCTGGAACACGTAGCCGTAGGCCCGTGCCTGGCGGGCCTCGTCGGGGCTCGTGCCGTTCACGGTGAGCGTACCGCCGGTGGGGTGCTCGAGCGCGGCCACGCAGCGCAGGAACGTCGTCTTGCCGCAGCCCGAGGGGCCGATGAAGCTCACGAACTCCCCCTTGCCGATGGAAAGGGTGACGTCGCGCAGCGCCTGCACCGGGCCGTCGCGCGTCTGGAAGGTGAGGTCCAGCGCCGTTGCCTCGATCACCGTCTCGGCCGTCATCGTCCCCCGTTCCGTACCAGGCGCCACGCCGCCACGATCTCTTCGGCCAGCAGGTCCACGTGTTCCTCGTGCATCGCGTAGCCGATCACCGAGGCCCGGATGATGCCGCGGCCCCGCCACTCCCCGTGAGTCGGATAGACCTTGCCCCGATTCTGCACGATGTCGAGCACCCGGGCGGTCATTTCCGTGCCATTTGCGCCCGATCCGCAGGCAATTGCCACCTGATTGCCCACGACCTCGTTGAGAACCTCGATCCCGGGCTCCCGGGAGACGGCCGCGGCGAGCCGCGCGGCGAGGCGGCAGTGCCGCGCGACCATCTCGCGCACGCCGGCTTTCCCGAGGTGGCGAAGGATCGCGTAGCTGGGCACGCCGCGGGCGCGCCGAGAGAGCTCCGGCGTGCTGTCGGCGGGTTCCCAGTGCTCGGTGGTGTCCGGCAGGTAGGCTCCGCGCGCCGACATCGCGGCCACCAGAGGCGCCCGGTCGCGCACGATCGCCATGCCCGCGTCGAAGGGTGCGTTGAGCCACTTGTGCAGATCGACCGCCCAGCTGTCGGCCAGGGCAACGCCCGCGATGCGCCCGGCGAGGTCGGGCACGGCGGCGAGCCAGAGCCCGAAGGCGCCGTCCACGTGCACCCAGGCGCCCCGGGCATGCGCGAGCGGGATCAGCTCGTCGAAGGGGTCCATCGCGCCGGTAACGATCTGCCCGGCCTGCAGCATCACCAAAGGCGGGCGGCTGCAGGCCGCCAGCGCCGCCTCCAGCGCCGCGGGGCGCACACGGCCCTGCGCGTCCGTTTCCAGCCGCGTGACCCGCGCCGACCCGAGCCCGGCGTAGCGGAGCGCAGCCAGCGGCGCCGAGTGGGTGTCTTCCCCGATCAGCACCGGGATCTCCGGCGCGCCGAAAAGGCCGGCGTCCTCCACGTCCCAGCCTTCGCGGGCGAGGAGCGCGTTGCGCGCGGCCATCACGCCCACCGTGTTGGCGACCGTGCCGCCGGTCACGAGCCCGGCGCCGCTGTCTTCCGGCAGGCCGAGCAGATCGATCACCCAGTCGCAGACGGCGCGTTCCATGCCCGTGATCGCCGGTGTCTCGTAGGCGCTGCCCGCGTTCTGCCCCCAGGCCGAGACCAGCATGTCGGCGGCGACGCCGGCGGGGTGCGAAGCGCCCAGAACGTAACCGTAGAAGTTGGGCCCGCTCATCTGGTTGAGTCCGGGGCAGGCGGCCTCGGCCATGTTGCGGATCACGTCGGCGGCGGATTCTCCTGCATCAGCGAGGGGTGTTCTGAACCGGGCCACCGCGGTGTCGAGATCGTCGGCCGGCGGCACGGGGCGCCCGGCCACGCCACGGCGGTAGTCGAGCGCGCGGGCGGCGGCCAGCTCGATCGCGGCTTCCTCGTCGGGCGTCAGGCCGCTCACGGCGCGCACCTGCGAAGCTCGATCCGGATGTCGGGAAACCGCTCGGGCACCAACACATGCCCCGCGCCCGCCGGCAGCGATTCCACGGCATAGACCACCGTCCAGCTTTCGCCCTCGCCGCTGCAGGCGGCCTCGATCCGGGTCAAGGCGCCCCCCGACACGCCCAGGCGGGTGATCGGGCAGAAGCTTTCGTGGAATTCCAGCCGGTCCGGGCGGAGGATCGCGACCTCGTCGGTGGTCTGCACCTCGCCCGCCAGCCGCTGGCACCCGCCGGCGTTCGCGAACGTACCGTCGATGGGGTTGCCCTGGGGCGCGGCCGGGCCTGCAGCCGCGGCGAGGGCGAACGACAATGCCACGGCGCGCATTGCCGTCACACCCCGCTCGCCGGGATCCCCGTGCGTTCCACCTTGCGCGGGGCGGTGAGCTCCTTCCAGGTGCTCAGGGCGCGGTTCACGGGGCCGTTGGGCGGCCGCTTCACGAATTTCCCGTGACCCTCCTCGGTGCGCATCTCGCCGTCGTGGCAGGCCACGTGGCCCCGCGTGAGCGTGAAACGGGGAAGACCCTTCACGTGGTGGCCTTCGAAGACGTTGTAATCGATGGCCGACTGCTGGGTCGCGGCGCTGATCGTCTTTTCCTTCGCCGGATCCCACACGACGAGATCCGCGTCGGCGCCCTCCAGCACCGCGCCCTTGCGCGGGTAGATCCCGAGGATCTTGGCGATGTTGGTGGAGGTGACGGCCACGAACTCCTGCATCGTGAGCCGGCCGGTGTTCACGCCGTGGCTCCAGAGCATCGGCATCCGGTCTTCGAGCCCGCCGGTGCCGTTGGGGATCTGGGTGAAATCGCCCACGCCGTGGCGCTTCTGCGCGGTGGTGAAGGCGCAGTGATCGGTGGCCACCACGCTGAGCGAACCCGAGGCGAGCCCGTTCCACAGACTCTCCTGGTGCTTCTTGTTGCGGAACGGCGGCGACATCACGCGGCGCGCCGCGTGGTCCCAGTCGGGGTGGGCGTATTCGCTGTCGTCGAGAGTGAGGTGCTGGATCAGCGGCTCGCCCCAGACGCGCTTACCCTGCATCCGGGCCCGGCGGATGGCCTCGTGCGCCTCCTCGGAGGAGGTATGCACCACGTAGAGCGGCACGCCCGCCATGTCGGCGATCATGATGGCGCGGTTGGTGGCCTCGCCCTCCACCTCCGGCGGGCGGGAGTAGGCGTGGGCCTCCGGGCCGTTGTTGCCCTCGGCGAGGAGGCGCTGCTGGAGATCGGCCACGATGTCGCCGTTCTCGGCATGCACGAGCGGGATCGCGCCAAGCTCCTTGCAGCGCTGGAAGGAGGCGAACATCTCGTCGTCGTTCACCATCAGAGCGCCCTTGTAGGCCATGAAGTGCTTGAAGGTATTGATGCCCTTCTCGCGGACGACCGCCTCCATCTCGTTGAACACCTGCTCGCCCCACCAGGTGATCGCCATGTGGAAGGAGTAGTCGCAATTGGCGCGGGTGGACTTGTTGTCCCACATCCGGATCGCGTCGAGCAGGCCCTGTCC
>CAYXOX010000017.1:14902-34411 GCA_964466745.1 uncultured Rhodobacterales bacterium | reverse complement strand
GTTTCGATCAAGTGGTTCGAGGACGGCACCCTGAACGTGGCCGCCAACTGCATCGACCGCCACCTCGACACCCGCGGCGACCAGACCGCCATCATCTTCGAACCCGACGAGCCGTCCGACCCCGCCCGCCACATCACCTATCGCGAGCTGCACCGCGAGGTCTGCAAGTTCGCCAACGTTCTGGAGGATCTCGGGGTGCGGAAGGGCGACAGGGTCGTGCTCTACCTGCCCATGATCCCCGAGGCGGCCTATGCGATGCTCGCCTGCGCACGGATCGGGGCCATCCATTCCGTCGTCTTCGCCGGGTTCTCGCCCGATGCGCTCGCCGCCCGCATCAACGGCTGCGACGCCAAGCTCGTGATCACCGCCGACTACGCGCCGCGCGGCGGACGCAAGACGCCCCTCAAATCCAACACCGACAAGGCGCTTCTTGCCTGCAAGGACACCGTGAAGTGCCTGATGGTGCGCCGCACCGGCGACCAGACGACCTGGATCGCCGACCGCGATTTCGACTACAACGAACTGATGCTCGAGGCCGACGAGCACCAGGCGCCCGTCGAGGTCGGTGCAGAGGATCCGCTCTTCATCCTCTACACTTCGGGCTCAACCGGGCAACCGAAGGGCGTGGTCCACACCTCGGGCGGCTATCTCGTCTATGCCGCGATGACGCAGCAGTTCGTGTTCGACGTGCACGAGGGCGATGTGTACTGGTGCACCGCCGATGTCGGCTGGGTCACCGGGCACAGCTACATCGTCTATGGGCCACTGGCGAACGGCGGCACGACGCTGATGTTCGAGGGCGTGCCCACCTATCCCGATGCAAGCCGCTTCTGGCAGGTGTGCGACAAGCACAAGGTCACCCAGTTCTATACCGCCCCCACGGCGATCCGCGCGCTGATGGGCAAGGGGGACGAATGGGTCGAAAAGGCCGATCTCTCTTCCCTCCGCATCCTGGGCACCGTGGGCGAGCCGATCAACCCCGAGGCGTGGAACTGGTACAACAGCCGCGTCGGGAAGGGGCGCTGCCCCATCGTGGACACCTGGTGGCAGACCGAGACGGGCGGCCACCTGCTCACCCCGCTGCCCGGTGCCACGCCGCTCAAGCCCGGCTCGGCCACAAAGCCCTTCTTCGGCGTGCAGCCCGTGGTGCTCGACCCGCACTCCGGCCAGGAGATCACCACCGCCGCGGCCGAGGGCGTGCTCTGCATCAAGGACAGCTGGCCGGGCCAGATGCGCACCGTCTGGGGCGATCACGCCCGCTTCGAGAAAACCTATTTCAGCGACTACAAGGGCTACTACTTCTCGGGCGATGGCTGCCGCCGCGACGCGGACGGAGACTACTGGATCACCGGCCGGGTGGACGACGTCATCAACGTCTCGGGCCACCGCATGGGCACGGCGGAAGTCGAAAGCGCCCTGGTGGCCCACGAGATGGTGGCCGAGGCCGCTGTGGTGGGCTATCCGCACGACATCAAGGGCCAGGGCATCTACTGCTACGTGACGCTGATGAACGGCGTGGAGCCCACCGAGGAGTTGCGCAAGGAACTGCGGACCTGGGTGCGCACCGAGATCGGCCCGATCGCCGCGCCCGACCTCATCCAGTGGGCGCCTGGCCTTCCCAAGACGCGCTCTGGCAAGATCATGCGCCGCATCCTGCGCAAGATCGCGGAGGACGATTTCAGCGCCCTCGGCGATACGTCCACGCTGGCCGACCCCTCGGTCGTCGACGATCTCATCGAGAACCGAATGAACCGGAAGGACTGAGGCGATGGACACGATCGCGCCCGCCCGCCCCGCCGGCACCGCGCCGGCGGTACTTATCCTCCTCGGCCCTCCGGGCGCTGGCAAGGGCACGCAGGCCCGCATGCTGCAGGAGCGCTTCGGCCTCGTGCAGCTCTCCACCGGAGACCTTCTGCGCGCGGCCGTCGCCGAGGGCACGGCGGCAGGGCTCCAGGCGAAGGCGGTGATGGATGCGGGCAAGCTCGTTTCGGACGATATCGTGATCGCGATCCTCAAGGAGCGGCTCGCCGCTCCGGATACCGCCGCCGGGGTCATTCTCGACGGGTTCCCGCGCACATCCGCGCAGGCGGCCGCGCTCGACGGGCTGCTCGCCGCCATGGGGGCACGCGTCGGCGCGGCGGTCTCGCTCGAGGTGGATGACGCGGCCATGGTGGACCGGATCTCGGGCAGATACACCTGTGCAGAGTGCGGCGAAGGCTACCACGACAGCTTCAAGACCCCCGCCGCACAGGGCATCTGCGACAGGTGCGGCAGCACGGCCTTCAAGCGGCGCGCCGACGACAAGGCCGAGACGGTTGGCGCCCGCCTCGCCGCCTACCATGCCGAAACCGCCCCGCTGATCGCCCACTACGACGCGCAGGGCCTCCTTTCGCGGGTAGACGCGATGGGCGAGATCGTCGAGGTCGCCCGCGCGCTGGAGCGGATCGTGGAGCGCACCGCCCGCGCCGAACCCGCGCCCGGAGCCTGAACGGCCATTTCCCCGCACCGGGAACGCGCCGCCCGCCCCGCACGCCGGCGGATGCCGCCGAAGCGGCGGCCGTGAGCCTGCCCGACCCACAAGGGGGCCGCCGAAGTGCCCTGCGCCGGCTGGTGATCGGCGCGAACCTCGCGCTGCTGGTGGCGTTCCCCGTCGCCTGGGCGGCGCCGCTCATGCGCGCGGGCATTCTTCCGCTTTTCGGCATGTCGGAAATCAGCGTGCTCTCGGGCCTCGCCGCGCTTTGGGAAACCGACCGCGCCCTCGCCGTGCTCGTGGCCGTGCTCGCGCTCGCGGCGCCCTACGCGAAAACGCTTGCCCTCGCCGCCATGCACTTCGGCCTCATCGGCGTGCGGGGGCTGCCTGCAGTGGCACTCGCCGGGCGGCTTGCCATGGCCGATGTCTTCCTGCTGGCGCTCTACATCGTGGTGGCCCGCGGCACCGGCGTGGGCCGCATCGAGACGGCCTGGGGGCTCTACCTCTTCACCGGCTGCGTTCTGGCCTCGCTGGCGATCGCCCAGGCGACCGCGCGCTTGGCAAGCCCGCGGGGCTGAGGCATACGGCACGCAACCGTTGGGAGACTGCGCGCCGCATGCTCGATATCGTTGCCTTTCTGGCCGTGTTCCTGTTCTGGACGAGCCTCTTTCTGGTCCCGCTTGCGGGATGGCGGGCGTTCGGGCTCGAGGGGCGGATGCGCCTCTGGGCGCTGGCCTCGGTGTTCACGTTCTTCATGGTGCTCTTCGGCTTCACCCGTGCCATGTCCGGCGGAACCGCCATGGAGCCATTCGCCTGGTCGCTCGGTTGGCTCATGCCCCTCGGGCTTGCCGTCTACGTGCGCGTCAATGCCCCGGTGGCCCGGCCAGGGCTCGACGTCTGGCTCGGAGCCGCGGCGGTGGCGAGCTTCCTTCCAGCCGCGGGGTTCCTGCCAGGCGCCCTGCGCTGGCTGGCGAACGCGCTCTGGTGATGGGCAAGGCCGCGGCATTCACCTGCTCGGCCTGCGGGGCTGCGACGTCGAAATGGGCGGGGCAATGCGAAGCCTGCGGCGCCTGGAACACCATCGTGGAGGCCGCGCCGCTGACCTCCGGCCCGGGCAGCCGGACGATGGGAGCCCAACGCGGGAACAAGCTGGAGCTGACCGATCTCGCAACCCGCGGCACGCCGCCCGAGCGCACGATGTCGGGTGTGGCCGAGCTCGACAGGGTGCTCGGCGGCGGTCTGGTGGCCGGTTCCGCGCTCCTTGTCGGCGGCGACCCCGGCATCGGCAAGTCGACGCTCCTGCTGCAGGCCGCGGCGCGCTTCGCGCGGGGCGGGCTGAAGGTGATCTACGTGAGCGGCGAAGAGGCCGCCGAGCAGGTGCGCCTGCGGGCAAGGCGGCTCGGGCTCACCGAAAGCCCGGTGCTGCTGGCCGCGGAAACCAACCTGCGGGACATCCTGACGACCCTCGATGCCGAGCGGCCCGACCTGGTGGTGGTGGACTCCATCCAGACGGTCTGGGCCGACACCGTGGACGCCGCCCCGGGCTCGGTCAGCCAGGTGCGCGCAGCCGCCCACGAGCTGACGACATTCGCCAAGCGGCGCGGCATCTCCGTGGTGATGGTGGGGCACGTCACCAAGGAGGGCCAGATCGCCGGGCCGCGGGTGATCGAGCACATGGTCGATACGGTGCTCTACTTCGAGGGAGAGCGCGGTCACCAGTTCCGTATCCTGCGCGCGGTCAAGAACCGCTTCGGACCTGCGGGCGAGATCGGCGTGTTCGAGATGACGGGCAAGGGCCTTGCCGAGGTGCGCAACCCGTCTTCGCTGTTTCTCTCCGAGCGCGGCGCGGCGGCGCCGGGCTCCTCGGTCTTCGCCGGCATCGAGGGATCGCGCCCGGTGCTGTGCGAGTTCCAGGCGCTGGTCTCGCCCTCCCCGCTGGGCCAGCCGCGGCGCAGCGTCGTGGGCTGGGACGGCAGCCGGCTGGCGATGATCCTCGCCGTGCTCGAAGCACGGTGCGGGATTGCCTTCGCCGGGCTCGACGTCTATCTCAACGTCGCCGGCGGGCTCCGCATCACCGAACCGGCCGCCGATCTCGCCGCCGCGGCGGCACTTGTTTCGGCCCGCGAGAACGCGGCGCTGCCGCCAGATGCGGTGATCTTCGGCGAAATCAGCCTCTCCGGAGCCCTCAGGCCGGTCACGCAGGCGGAAAACCGGTTGAAAGAGGCGGAAAAACTTGGTTTTTCCTCCGCGATCGCTCCTGCTGCGGGGAAGGCCCCCGCGGGACATGGCCTCCAACTGCGGCGGATGGCCGATCTGGCGAGTTTCGTGGCCGAGATGTTCGGCGAAGACGGCCCGAGGCAGTAGGGAGCGGGTATGGAAGGCTTCACGTTCATCGACGGGATAGTCGCCGCAGTCATCGTGCTCTCGGCGCTGCTGGCCTATTCGCGCGGGCTGGTGCGCGAGGCCATGGCCATCGCGGGCTGGGTCGCGGCCACCGTGCTGGCCTTCATCTTCGCCGACAGCGTGCGCCCGCTCGTCCGCCAGATTCCGCTCCTGGGCGATTTCATAGGGGAAAGTTGCGAGCTTTCGATCATCGCGGCATTCGCGGCCGTTTTCGCGCTCGCGCTCGTCGTGGTTTCCCTCTTCACGCCGCTGTTTTCCGCGTTGGTGCAACGCTCCGCGCTGGGCGGCCTCGACCAGGGTCTGGGGTTCCTTTTCGGCGTGCTGCGGGGCGTGCTGCTCGTGGCGGTGGCCTTTTTCGTCTACCAGACCGTGGGCGCCGGCCAGGAGGTCGCCGTTGTCGACGGCAGTCGCTCCGCGGCGGTGTTCTCCCAGATCACGGGCTCCATCGAAGAGCGCAATCCCGAGCAAGCGCTGGGCTGGATCACACGCCAGTACGAAACGCTGGTGGGCGACTGCGGCGAGCCGATCTGACCGCCGCGGGCACCGCCCGTTACCGGACTGCGGGCCACGCACCGCCGCCCCCGCCGACCGCGCCGCCCCGAGAAGGTGCCGCAACTAGCCGCCGGGGCGCGCCGCGCGTGCCTTTCCCGCTTGACGCTCGGCACGGCGCTGTCAGAACCGCAGCATGGGAACCGGAACACTCTCGATCGACCTTGCGGCGATCTGCGAAAACTGGCGCGCGCTCGACGCGAAGACGCGGTGCGAGACGGCTGCCGTAGTCAAGGCAGATGCCTACGGGCTGGGCGCCGGCACCGTCGCCGAGGCGCTCGCACGCGCCGGCGCGCGGCAGTTCTTCGTTGCCGTCGCCGAGGAGGGCGCCGCCGTGCGCGCGGTGCTCGGCCCCGGCCCGGAGATCGCGGTGTTCGGGGGGCACATGGAAGGCGATGCGCCCCTGCTCGCCGCCGCCGCTCTCACGCCCATGCTCAACAGCCCCGCTCAATTCGCCCGCCACCGGGCCACGCTCCCGCGGCACCCGTTCGGCATCCAGCTCGACAGCGGGATGAACAGGCTCGGCATGGAGCCTCAGGAGTGGCGCGGCGTGAGGGCGGAGGCCACCGGAGCGACGCTGGTGATGAGTCATCTCGCGTGCGCCGACGAGCCCACCCATCCGATGAACGCGGCGCAGCTTGCGGCCTTCACGGAGATGACGGCCGGGGTCTCCGCGCCGCGCTCGCTTGCGGCCACCGGTGGCATCCTTCTTGGCCCCGACTACCACTTCGATCTCACCCGCCCCGGCATCGGGCTCTACGGCGGCGCACCCTTCGCCGAGGCGCGGCCGGTTGTTCACCTGGCGCTGCCGGTGATCCAGGTCCGCGAGCTCGCCGCCGGGGAAACCGTGGGCTACGGCGCAAGCTGGCGGACGGAGGGCCCGGCCCGGATCGCGACCCTGGCCGCGGGCTATGCCGACGGGCTCATCCGGGCGATGTCGAACCGCGCGACGCTCTTTGCCGGCGAGGTGCCCTGCCCGCTTGCCGGGCGCGTCTCGATGGACCTGCTGACCGTCGA
Organism: uncultured Rhodobacterales bacterium; assembly: GCA_964466745.1. GTDB lineage: Bacteria > Pseudomonadota > Alphaproteobacteria > Rhodobacterales > Rhodobacteraceae > CAYXOX01. The sequence continues at coordinate 27,972 of CAYXOX010000017.1, read as the reverse complement.
CGTCAGCCACCTCGACACCGTGCCGCCCGCGCTCGACATCCTGTGCGACGCCCAGGGGATAGATGCGCTGGCCGACGCCGCGGGCACCATCGGCTACGAGATCCTCACCTCGCTCGGCCGGCGCTATGCGCGCCGCCGCGATGGCCTGCTGCAATGACGCTTCTCGCGGCGCTCGGTCGGACGGTGCTTGGCCTGCTGGCGGCGGTGGGGCGCGTCGCGATCTTCGCGGGCTCGACCGTCAGCCATGTCGTGCGCCCGCCCTGGTACCCGCGCGAGCTGGGCCATGCCCTGCTGTCGGTGGGGTATTTCTCCCTGCCGGTCGTCGGGCTCACCGCCCTCTTCACGGGTGCCGCGCTGGCGCTGCAGATCTACGCCGGCGGTGCGCGGTTCAACGCGGAGGCGGTGGTGCCGCAGATCGTGGCCATCGGGATGGTGCGCGAACTCGGCCCGGTGCTCGTGGGGCTGATGATCGCCGCCCGCGTGACCTCTTCGATCGCCGCGGAAATCGCCACCATGAAGGTTACCGAGCAGATCGACGCGCTCGTCACGCTCTCGACCCACCCGATGAAGTATCTCACCGTTCCCCGGGTGCTGGCGGGCACACTGGCGGTGCCGGTGCTCGTGGGCATCGGCGACATCATCGGGCTGATGGGCGGTTACATGGTCGGCACGCGTCAGCTCGGCTTCAACCCGGCCACCTACCTGCGCAACACGGTGAACTTCCTCGAAGTCTACGACGTGGTATCGTCGCTGGTGAAGGGGGCCGCGTTCGGCTTCATCGCGACGCTCATGGGGTGCTACCATGGCATGGCCGCGGGTCGGGGTGCGCAGGGCGTGGGCCAGGCCACAAAGACATCCGTGGTCGCCGCGGCGGTGCTGATTCTCGCGGCCAACTACCTGCTTACGGCGGTGTTCTTCTCGGTATGATCACGCTCTCCAACATCCACAAGTCGTTCGGAACCAAGCATGTGCTGCGGGGGGTCGACCTGCACGTGCCCCGCGGCAGCAGCATGGTGATCATCGGCGGCTCCGGCACCGGCAAGTCGGTGACGCTCAAGTGCATCCTCGGGCTCGAACGGCCCGACCGCGGCACGATCCTCGTGGACGGGCAGGACATCACCGACGCCGACCATGAGGACTTCCTCCAGCATTTCGGCATGCTCTTCCAGGGTGGCGCGCTGTTCGACAGCCTCTCGGTCTGGCAGAACGTGGCGTTCCGACTGCTGCGCGGCGCCTTGAAGCGCCCGCGCGCCGAGGCCCGGGAAATTGCCGTCGAGAAGCTGCGCCGCGTGGGTCTGAAGGCGGACGTGGCCGATCTCTACCCCGCCGATCTCTCCGGCGGCATGCGCAAACGTGTGGGCCTCGCCCGCGCAATCGCCACACAGCCCGACGTGATCTTCTTCGACGAGCCTACCACCGGCCTCGATCCGATCATGTCCGGCGTCATCAACGAGCTGATCCGCGACCTCGTGGAAGATCTCGGCGCCACGGCCATCACCATCACCCACGACATGACCAGCGTGCGGGCCATCGCCGACAGGGTGGCCATGCTGCACGAGGGCATCATCCAGTGGGAGGGGCCCGTCGGCGATCTCGACGCGTCGGGAAACGCGGTCGTCGACCAGTTCGTGAACGGCCGCGCGGAGGGGCCGATCGAGGCGGTCCGGTAAGAGCGGCCCGCCTCGCCAGGGCCGGACCGAGGGAGGTGACGGATCATGGACCGGCGATACGCGATCTACTGGGCGCCCGAGGGCCCGCTGGCAGAGTTCGGCGCGAGCTGGCTCGGATGGGATGCCGTGCGCGGCCAATCCGCCGCAGCCCCCGTCATCGCGGGCCTGCCGGATACGCGGGAAAAGCTGATCGGCGCTGCCGGCCGCTACGGCTTGCATGCCACGCTGAAAGCGCCCTTCGCGCCGAAACCGGGCACGGCGCACGAGCATGTGCTCGCCGCCGCGGAGGCGCTGGCGGCGCGCCTCGCGCCGGCCGAGGTGGAGGGCGGGCTTGCCCTCGGCGAGATCGGCGGCTTTCTCGCCCTGCTGCCCGTGGGCGACACCCGCGCGCTCGACGCCCGGGCGGCCGAGATCACCCGCGCCCTCGAGGATCTTCGCGCGCCGCTGACCGATGCCGAGCGGGCGCGGCGCGGCGCCGAGAGGCTGCCCCCGGACCTGCGGGAAAACCTCGAACGCTGGGGCTACCCGTACGTGATGGAAGCGTTTCGCTTCCACGTCACCCTTACCGGCAACCTCGATGCCGGGCTCGCGGCGGTCGTGCGCGCGGCGCTCGAACCCCACCTTGGCCCGCTTCTGCCCCGGCCCTTCCGACTCGACGCGATCTGCCTTTTCGGCGAAGACCCGGAGGGGCGTTTCCACCTGCGGCGCCGTTTTCCGCTGGGCGCGCGCTGACCCGCCGCAGGGGCCGGCGGGATCACGGCGACGCGTGGCGCGGGGTTGACCTCGCCGCGGCGCCGGCACAGGTATGCCACGGAACACTTCGCCAGAGAACGAAAGGGCTCACCATGGCATTCGACCTTCCCGATCTTCCCTACGCCCACGACGCGCTCGCCGACAACGGCATGTCCAAGGAGACGCTCGAGTACCACCACGACCTGCACCACAAGGCTTACGTCGACAACGGCAACAAGCTGATCGCCGGCACCGAGTGGGAAGGCAAGACGCTCGAGGAGATCATCACCGGCACCTACCAGGCCGGCGCCGTGGCTCAGAACGGGATCTTCAACAACATCTCACAGCTTTGGAACCACAACCAGTTCTGGGAGATGATGGGGCCCGGCGAGAACAAGATGCCCGGCGAGCTCGAAAAGGCGCTCACCGAAGCCTTCGGCTCGGTCGACAAGTTCAAGGAAGAGTTCTCGGCCGCGGGCGCCGGCCAGTTCGGCTCGGGCTGGGCGTGGCTCGTGAAGGATGCCGACGGCAGCCTGAAGGTGACCAAGACGGAAAACGGCGTGAACCCGCTGTGCTTCGGGCAGACCGCTCTGCTGGGCTGCGACGTGTGGGAACACTCCTACTACATCGATTTCCGCAACAAGCGCCCGGCCTATCTTTCGAACTTCCTCGACAAGCTGGTGAACTGGGAGAACGTGGCCTCGCGCATGTGAGGCTCACGGCCGGCCGCTGCCGGCGGCACCGATCGTTGCGGCCCGCCCGGCCCGCCATCCGTGGCGGGCCGTTCGCATTTGCCCGAAGCGGTCAGGGCAGGCTGACCGTCACCTCCGGAAGCGAGGTGATGGGCGCGCCCAGCGCCTGCATCGCCTGCAGCGAAAGCTGCGTCGGCGCCCCGGAGCCGGCGGGTCGAAGCTCCACCTCGATCGCCGCGCCGCCGGCAGCGAGTGCGACGCGCCCGGGCGCGGCCATCGACACCAGCGGAGTCTTGACCCAGAGCCCGGGATCGGACGGATCGCCAAGGCCCGCGACCGCGGACATCGAGGGGCTGGCAGTCTCCGGCGCGGGCACCGAGGGGCGCGGCACGGGGCGCGCTGCACCTTCGGCGCCGCGCTCCTCCGCGACGACGGTTGCAGGCGCTCCGGCGCCCTGCCCCGGCAGGATCGCGGCAAGGCGCGCGCATCCCGGCAGGGCCGCAAAGAGCACGAGGATGGATAGCAGCCTGACCATGCACCGAGTCTAGGGCATGTCGCGCCGGACCGGCACCCCGATTCCTGTTCGCCTGCCGTCGCAACGCCGCCCCGCGGGTGTGCCCGCCCACGGCCCGCCGGCATGCGCAGTGCCAATCCATATCGCCCGCGGCGGGCCACCCTGCCCCCGGTACCGCTTGCACGCGCCCGCCGGTAGCCCTAGCTTCCGCTCCATGAACGCTCCCCTTGTCGATCCCTTCCAGCGTGCCATCCGCTACCTCCGGGTTTCGGTGACCGACCGCTGCGACTTTCGCTGCGTCTACTGCATGTCGGAAAACATGACCTTCCTGCCCAAGCGAGAGCTGCTGACGCTGGAGGAGCTCGACAGGATGTGTTCGGCCTTCGTGCGGCTCGGCGTCGAGAAACTGCGCATCACCGGAGGCGAGCCGCTGGTGCGCCGCGATATCCTCACCTTCTTCCATGCCATGGCCCGCCACCTCGAGAGCGGCGCGCTCAGGGAGCTGACGCTCACCACCAACGGCTCGCAGCTGGAGCGGTTCGCGCCCGATCTGGCCGCTGCGGGCGTCCGGCGCGTGAACGTGTCGCTCGACACGCTCGACGAGCAGAAGTTCGCCGCCATCACGCGTTGGGGGCGGTTGCCGCAGGTGCTGCGCGGGATCGATGCCGCCCAGCAGGCCGGCCTCGGCGTGAAGATCAACGTGGTCGCGCTGAAGGGCTTCAACGAGGACGAGCTCTTCGACCTTGCGGAATGGTGCGCCGGGCGCGGAATGGACCTCACCTTCATCGAGGTGATGCCCATGGGCGATATCGGCAACGAGAACCGCCTGGGCCAGTACTGGCCCCTGAAGGATCTGCGCGCACGGCTGGCCGAGCGCTATTCCCTCACCGACCTTGCCGAACGCACCGGGGGGCCGGCGCGCTATGTCCGGGTGGAGGAGACCGGGCAGAAGATCGGCTTCATCACCCCGCTCACCCACAACTTCTGCGAGAGCTGCAACCGCGTCCGGCTCACCTGCACGGGCGAGCTCTACATGTGCCTCGGCCAGGAAGACATGGCCGATCTGCGGGCACCTCTGCGCGCCCACCCGGAGGACGACGCGCCGCTGGAGGCCGCGATCCGCGCCGCCATCGCCGCGAAGCCCAAGGGACACGATTTCGACTATTCGCGCCAGCGGCTCGACGGGCAGATGCCGCGCCACATGAGCCACACCGGCGGCTGAGGGGCTCAGCCGCGGCTTCTGCCCGGGGCCGTGGCGCCGCCGTTCTCCGGCCCCGCGTCCTCGCTTTCGCCCTCGATCGTTTCGCCCTGACCTGCTTGCTCCGCCGGGCCGAGCGCGGCGGGCTCCCCCCTTTGCGCGCGGCTCGCGATCGCCTCGATCAGTTCGTGGGGCAGCTTGAGCTCCCGGTGCGGGAACGGGATCTCGAGGCCGCGCTCATCCATCACCTGCTTCACAAGCTCGGTATAGGCGCGGCCGATCCCCCACTGCTTGCCGGCCACTGTCTTGATGCGCGCCCGCACCACCACCGCGCTGTCGGCCAGGGCCGTCACGCCGTGCATCTCCAGCGGCTCGAGGATGTCCGGAGCGTAGAGCGGATCGCGCTGCAGGCGGGCGAAGGCCTCTTCCATGGCGCTTTTCACGTCGGGCACCGCCTCGTGGTAGGCCGCGCCCACCTCGGCCACGTGGAAGGCGAAGTGCTTGGTGTAGTTCGAAACGGTATCGACCGCGCTGAACGGGATGATGTGGAACACACCCCCGAGATCGCGCAGGCTCACGGAACGGATCGTGAGCACCTCGACAACCCCCGTTATCCCGCCCACGCTGACGACATCGCCCTCGTTGATCGCGTTTTCCAGCTGGATGAACACGCCGGTGATGATGTCCTGCACCAGCTTCTGCGCGCCGAAACCGATGGCAAGGCCCAGCACGCCGGCACCTGCGAGGAGCGGCGCGATGTTGATGCCGACCTCTGCGAGCGCGATCATCGTGCCGAACACAACCAGCGCCACGGTGAAGGCGTTGCGGAAGAGCGACAGCAGCGTGCGCCGGCGCGCACTCGCGGCGACGCCCTCGAGTTCGCGGTGGAGCCGCTCGTCGATCAGGGCGGCCATGGCGGCCCAGAGCACGATCAGCGCGGCAACGATCAGCGACGCCCGCAGAAGCCGCCAGAACCATTCGGTCAAGGCCGGCCCGGCAACCCAGCCCGCAGCTGGCCCAAGCTGCCATCCCTCCAGCAGCAGCGCGGCCGCGAGCACGAAGAGCACGACCGCGCCGATGTAGGCCACCGGCGCTGCAAACTTGTCCCGCCGAGAGGCGAATCCGGGCAGCAAGCTGTCGAGGCGGCTCCGCGGAAAGCCGAGGCGCCCCGCCCGCGATATCAGCCGCAAACCCACCAGGACCGCCAGCAGCGCCGCGGCGCTGTAAAGCGTGCCGCGCGCGATGAGCTCGCCCATCTCGCGCGGCCGGGTCAGCGCGATGAGGTAAGCCGTCAGCGCATAGGCGCCCGCCAGCCATGGCCAGAGCGCGCTCCACAAGCCAAGGGTGTGCCGGGCCACCGCCGCGGTGGCAGCACCCTCGCCCTCGGGCTGCGACGCGTGCTCCTCGGCCGCTTCTGCCGCCGGGGCTACTTCGCCCTCCGGCACTGGCATGCCGGGATCTTCGGGGCGCGCGGCGGCGATCGCGGGCGCAGCGCCATCGGCGGCAGCGGTCTCGCCGGGCGGTTCCGTGGCGGGCCCGGGCCGCTCGGCTTCCGCCTCGGCAGCGGCGCGTGCCTCCGCGTGGCGCAAAAGCGTCGCGCGAATGCGCAGGATGGCGGCTATGGCGAGCACGAAGGCAAGCGTGGCCGCAATGGCGCGCACCGAGCGCGCCGCCACGAATCCCGACCAGATCTGCACGATCGGCGCTGCCGCGAGCACCCCGTAGACCGCAACGTTGACCGGCGCGAGTATCCAGCGGCGCAGGACAGACTGTGTCTCCAGCGGCAGTTCCGAAAGGGTTCTGTCGCGTGGATCGCCCGAAACCAGCAGCCGCAACGCGAGGCCGAACCCCGCGGCCAGCAGGAAGGCGTTGAGATAGAGCGTCTGTACCGGCGCGATGCCAGCCCTCCCGAAGACGAAGTATGCCAGGGCGAGGCCGACGGCCCAGGCGAGAACGAGGGCAACGGCACGCCCGACGGCCTGAAGCGCGGCGCTGGCAAGGCTGGCATGCGTCGCTCCGGCCAGCTGAGCCGGAGCCGGCGGCAACAGCCGATGCACGATGCCGAGCAGCACCGCGAGGGCCGCCAGGGAGGCAAGCACGGTGAGGCCGAGCGCGACAGCCTCCGCACGCACTTCGGCGGACCGCTCCGCATCGAGCCGCGAAAACAGGAAGCGCAGCCGCGCGAAATCGGACGCGGTGCGCCGCGCGAGCGTAACCGCCCCCTCGGCCATCCGTGCCGTGGTCTCCGCGAGCCCGCGCGCAACGCCGGCCGCCTCGTCAGCCGGGTTCGATGGGGCCGCGGGACCGGCGCCGGCGGCCGAAGAAGCTTCGCCCGACAGCGCCTCCAGCCGCTCGATCAGCGTGGCCCGGGCGGCGTCGTCCCGCAGCACATCGAGCAGGGCGTCGAGCGAACCGTCAGCCGCCGGCACGGCGGCTGACCCGTTTCCGCCGGGAACCAGCGACTGCGCCTGCGCCGCCGGCGCGGCGCCAAGGGCAAGCACGAGCGCAAATGCCACGGAAACGGACCGGATGAACGCGAAGATGCGGGCGGGGGTCAAGGCGGTCTCCTTCGCTTGGAAAACGATGCCGGCAAGGCCCGGACGCCGGGCCATGTCGGCCTGCCGCATGCCGAGAACCGGCCTGCGCTGGTGCCCCCAGACGGACTCGAACCGCCGACCGTCAGTTTACAAAACTGCTGCTCTACCAGCTGAGCTATAGGGGCACGGTCCTGCGGTATCGCCAAAGCGGGGCGGCTGGCAAGCCCCCTCCTGGCAAGCTATACCGTCGATCACGTTCGAGGAACGGGTGGGGTGCGGCCATGCAGATCGTCTACCACATCGGCGCGCATTGCACCGATGACGAGCGCCTGCTCAAGGCCCTGTTCAAGAACCGCGAGGCGCTCGGCCGGCAGGGGGTCGCCGTTCCGGGCCCGTCGCGATACCGCAAGATCATCCGGGAGACGATCCAGGGGCTCGATCACGGCCCGCCGGCCCCGGATGCGCGCGAGATCCTTCTCGACGGCATCCTCGAGCAGGACGGGATCTCGCGCCTCGTGATGTCGAATCCCAATTTCATCTGCGTTCCGCCACGGATCTTCGAGAAGGGAGTCTTCTACGGCCTCGCAACGGAGAAGGTCTCGGGCCTGGCGCGGCTCTTCCCCGGCGACGAGATCGAGTATTTCATCGGCGTGCGCAACTTCGCCACCTGGCTGCCCGAACTTGCGCGGCACGGCGAAGGGCGCAGCCTCGACGAGTTGATGGGCGGGCTCGCGCCCCAGGATCTGCGCTGGTCGGAGGTGATCGCGCGCATTCGCGCCGCCGATCCGCACGCCGCGCTCACGGTCTGGGCCAACGAGGATACGCCGCTAATTTGGTCCGAGATCCTGCGCGACATCTCCGGGCTCGATCCCGCGGCGCCGCTTGCCGGCGGTTTCGACCTGTTGTCGGAGATCATGAGCGAGGAAGGGATGGCGCGTTTCCGGGCCTACCTGAAATCCCACCCGCCCCAGACCGAGATCCAGAAACGAAGGGTCATCGCGGCCTTCCTCGACAAGTTCGCCCGCCCCGAGGCGATCGAGGAAGAGATCGACCTGCCGGGCTGGGACGACGCGCTGGTGGAGGAGCTTACCGCCCTCTACGAGCAGGATCTCTACGAGATCGCGCGGGTACCGGGCGTTACTCTCATCACGCCCTGACGAGCGTTGGCGGGTGCTGCGCCAACGGCATAGCCCAACGGCCCGATCGCTTCGCCCGGCGTTCCCCAGCCGCGGCGGCGGGAGCGACAGCGCACCGCTTAAACACCAGACGCCCCTGCGCCTTCACGAATGCGCAACGGCCGCGCACGGGGCGCGGCCGGAGGCATGCGACTAGGCGCGACGCGGCGAAAACGACGGTTCCGGCGATCAGGCGGCGCGGGAGACGAGCACCTCGTCGATGTCGCGCGCGGCCGCACCTTCCTCGGAGCCGCTCACCGCGGCGATCTCGCGTGTGAGCCGCTCGAGAGCGGCCTCGTAGAGCTGGCGCTCGGAATAGCTCTGCTCACGCTGGTCGTCGTTGCGGTGCAGGTCGCGCACGACCTCGGCAATGGAGATCAGATCGCCGGAGTTGATCTTCTGCTCGTATTCCTGCGCCCGACGGGACCACATCGCCCGCTTGACGCGCGCCTTGCCGCGCAGCGTCGCCATCGCCTTGGAAACGACATCGGGCGAAGAGAGCGAACGCATCCCGACGGCGCTGGCCTTGGCCGTGGGAACACGCAGGGTCATCTTGTCCTTCTCGAAGGAGATCACGAAGAGTTCCAGCTTGATGCCGGATATCTCCTGCTCCTCGATCGAAACGATCTGGCCCACGCCGTGCGCGGGATACACGACGTAATCGTTGGGGCGGAACTCGGCAGACTTCGACTTGCTCATGCAATCCTTCCTCGAAGGGAGCCCCCCTGCAGCCGACAAGCCGCTTCCCGCAGGTTTCGATGAACCCGCGATCACGGCTCGTCCGGCGTCGGAAAAACCATCCTCAAGGTGGCAACTCAAGGACGGCTGCAAGGTCTCACGGTGACATTAGGGAAGGAGCATACCACAACTTGAGCAGGTTGGAAAGCGCTGCGCTGCAGCTTCCCCGATTATACATTCAAAAACAAAATGTTACGCAGTATCGGCCACACCGGAATCAGTGCCCGCCCGCACCGGCCTCACGAATCGGTCAGCCGCCTTCGCCGGGCTCTTCGGAGAAGTACTTCTCGAGCTTGCCGGTCTCGCCGTCGCGTTCCTCCGCGTCGGGAAGCGGATCCTTCTTCGTGATGATCACCGGCCAGGCTTCCGAATACTTGCGGTTGAACTCCACCCAGCGCTCCATGTCGGGCTCGGTATCGGGCCGGATCGCATCCGCCGGGCACTCGGGCTCGCACACCCCGCAATCGATGCATTCGTCGGGATGGATCACCAGCATGTTCTCGCCTTCGTAGAAACAGTCTACCGGGCAGACTTCGACGCAGTCGGTATATTTGCAGGCGATGCAGTTGTCAGTGACGATGTAGGTCATGGAGTTCCGCGCTCGGTGCGTTCGGAAACCTAGCTATTTCACGTTATCCGACTGCGCAAGCGGGGTGCGACGCCTTTGCGGCGGCATGTGTCAATTTTTCCTGACAGGCGGTTTACACCCGGCCCGAGGTGGGCAAGGCGCTTCCCGAGGCCGGCGGCGGTGGATCGAGGTCGTCGTAGAACGCCCGCGCCTCCGCCGCAGGGCCGCGCCGTTCGGGCAGGCCGAGCACGCGCAGAACCCGCACCCGCTGGCCCTGCACCACGGTAAGGACGTCTCCGGAGCCCACGCCACGCGAGGGGCGCGAGACCTTCACGCCATTCACGCGCACCTTGCCGCGCTCGACCATCTGGGCCGCAAGGCCGCGGGTCTTGTAGAGCCGCGCGTAGCACAGCCACCGGTCGAGTCGCAGCGTCTCGCGCGGCGCGTCGCTCACGCCTTCAGGTCTTGTCGCGCAGGCCCATCAGCGCCGCGGCGAAAGGATTGTCCGGGTCGATCCTGTCGGACTTGCGGGGCGGGCGCGCTTCGTAGGTGCGGGCGCCCTCGCGCGCCGGCTTTTCTCCGCGGGGGTGCTGGGGTTTCGGGCCCTTGTTCCCCTTGCCACCTTTCGGCGGGCGCTTGCCTCGCGGCTTGCCGCTGCCGGGCCGGTCGCCCGCGTCCGCCGCTGCGCCCTCGCCCGCGCCTGCCCTCTGCCCGCGGCGCGGACCCCGCGGCCCCCGGCCGGCCGGACGCTGGCCCCAGGCGAAGGTAAAGTAGACCTCCATCTCGACGGGCCCGCCGGGCGTATCGCCCGGCCGGTCCGCCTCGGGCGCAGCCGAAGGCGGCGTTTCGGCATCCGTTCCGGGCGCAGGCGGGATGTCGCCTGCCGCTGCACCGGGCGCCGTTTCCGGCTCTTGCGCTGCTGCCAGGGAGACAGGCGCGGCCTGCCCGTCACCGCCTTCGCCCTCACCCGGCACCGGCCCGGCGTTGGAGACCTCGTCGGGCATCGAGGGCGGCACCTCCGAGGGCGGTTCGGGCATCTCGGAGGGCTGCCCGGGAGGCGCTTCGGCCGGAGGCTCGTACGGCACCTCGGTCGGTGCGGGCGGCGGCACCTCGGAGGGCGCATCGCCCGGTTTGCCAGGCTCCGCCTGTTCGGCAGCCGTCCCGGCCTCCGCAGGCGCGGGCGGAGCCGCCTTTACCTTCGGCCGTTCACCGCGCTCCGCCCGGTACCCGAGCCCCTGCATCAGGTCGGCAAACTGCTCCAGCGTGGTGCCGGTGATCGAGAGCATGTCCGGCGTCGCCTCGAAACCCTTCCGGCTATCGACGCCGCGCAGCATGTCGGCCAGCCGCTCCAGCATGTCGATGCGGATGGCCCGGCCGCCCGCCACGCGGTAGCCCGCCATGGCATGGTAGCCCTCGGGCGCCTCCGTATCGGTCGGCAGGGTGACAAGGCCGGCTGGCGGGCTTTCGGGAAAGCTCTCGAGCCCGCGGGTTAGGCTCCACAGCACGAGGCGAAGCCGTGTCGGCGCGGGCTTCAGAAGGGCCGGCATGAAGACGGTGAACTGGCCGAAGCGGATGCCGTGCTTGCGCAGGACGGAACGGGCATCCTGGTCGAGCGCCTTCACTTCCTCCGCCACGCTCTCGCGCGGCAGCACGCCAAGCGCCTCCACCATGCGGAAGGCGAAACCGCGGGCGAGCCCCGTCATGCTTTCGTCCCGCGACATCGCGATCAGCGGCTCGAAGAGGGTGGCCACCTTTCTGTCGATGAAGTGCTGAAGGCGCCGCGCGACCTTCTGGGCAACCTCCGGTCCGGCCTCGTCGTCGACGAAGGCCTGCACCTGCGGCTTGAGAGCATCTGCCCCGGCCACGAGCTTGCCCACGGCCTGGGAGCCCCACATCAGCCCGCCCTGCTCGGTGAAATCGAACTCCGTGTCCGGCGCGTTGTAGAAGCGGTCCGCCCGCAGGCTGAACTGCGGCGCAAGCGCCTGAAGGCTCGCCTGCCGAAGGGTGCGGGCCTCTTCGGGCGTCGCGCTCGCATCCTGGCGGAAGCGGAACCCCTCGAGACGGCCGACGACGTGCCCCTCGACGGTCACTTCGCCCTGGTCGTTCACTTCGGCCACCATGGCCTCCTTCTGCTTCAGACGGCGCATCAGCACGCTGGTGCGCCGGTCCACGAACCGCTGCGTCAGCCGCGCGTGGAGCGCGTCGGACAGGCGGTCTTCTACAGCGCGAGTCTCCGCGCGCCAATGGTCTTGATCCGCAACCCAGCCCGCGCGCTGCGCAACATATGTCCAGGTACGGATGTAGGCGAGGCGCTTGGACAGCGTATCGATCTCGCCGTCGGTGCGGTCGATCCGGCGCACCTGGGTGTTGAACCAGCCCGAGGGAACCTCTCCCGCTTCGTGCAGGAACTCGTAGATGCGTCCCAGCAGCGTGGCATGCTCCGCATGGCTGATGCCGCGGAAATCCGGGACGCGGCACACGTCCCACAAGAGGCGCACGGAGGGCCCGTCGGTGGCCCGAGCGCGCACCGGGGCGTCGGCGGCGAGCGTCTTGAGCGCGAGGAGATCGTCGGCATCCCGCACGCGGGTGAGCCACTCGTCGTGGGTCTGCGCCTCAAGCGAGGCGATCAGGGCGCCGAGGCTGCCGAAGCGCAGGTCCGAGTTGCGCCATTGCAGCTTGGTCACCGGGGCGAAACGGTGGGAGGTCACCGCCTCGACCAGAACCTCGTCGAGGGGGCCCGCCTCGCCGGTCACGCCGAAGCTTCCGTTTCGGGTAAACCTCCCGGCGCGCCCGGCAATCTGGCCGATCTCCTGCGCCGTGAGCGGGCGCATGCGGCGCCCGTCGAACTTCGAGAGCCCGGAAAAGGCGACGTGGTCGATGTCGAGGTTGAGCCCCATGCCGATGGCATCGGTGGCGACGAGGTAGTCGACCTCGCCGTTCTGGTAGAGATCCACCTGCGCGTTCCGCGTGCGGGGGCTGAGCGCCCCCATCACCACCGCGGCGCCCCCCTTCTGGCGGCGCAGAAGCTCCGCGATGGCGTAGACGTTATCGACCGAGAAGCCGACGATCGCCGAACGCGGCGGCATCCGGCTGATCTTGCGGGCACCGGTGTAGGCCAGTTCCGAGAAGCGCTCCCGCCGCAGGAAATCCGCCCCGCGCACCTGCGCCGCGATCGCTCCGCGCATCGTGTCGGAGCCGAGAAACAGCGTCTCTTTGATACCGAGCTGGTCGCGGAACTGGAGGATC
>CAYXOX010000017.1:0-14892 GCA_964466745.1 uncultured Rhodobacterales bacterium | reverse complement strand
CGTGAAGGCCGCGCGCGTTCAGAAGCCGATCGGTGAAGACGTGCCCGCGTTCGAGATCGGCGCAGAGCTGGATCTCGTCGACGGCGAGGAAATCGCAGCCCAGCCCGTCGGGCATCGCCTCCACGGTGCACACCCAGTATTGCGTGCGCTCGGGAACGATTCGCTCCTCGCCCGTCACCAACGCCACCACCGAGGGACCGCGCAGGGCCACGATCCTGTCGTAGACCTCGCGCGCCAGAAGCCGCAGCGGCAGGCCGATGATGCCCGTGCGGTGAGCAAGCATCCGCTCGATGGCATAGTGCGTCTTGCCGGTGTTGGTGGGGCCGAGAACGGCGGCGATGCGGGGGCGCTGGGTCACGAGGGCCTTCTGCTTCGGCGCGGGGCGGCGGTGGGCTGCCCGCGCCGCTCATGTTGCAACGCCGCTAGATCTCGACGTCGGCGAGCTGCGCGGCCAGCCGCTCTATGGCCTCGCTTACGTCAGGGCGCTGCGGATGTATAGTCGCCGCCCTGCGAAACACCTCCAGCGCGCGGACGGGCTCGCCGGTTTCCTCGAGTAGGACGGCAAGCCCCGTCATCGCCCCGAAGTGGTTCGGGTTCAGCGTGAGTGCCCGGCCGAGATCGTCGATGGCCGGGCCGTAGAGGTCCAGCCGATAATACGCCGTGGCACGCAGATGATACCCTTCGGCGAAATCGGGTGCGTGATCGGTCAGGGCCGTGAAATGCTCGATCGCGAGCGCCGGATCTTCGGCCTCGAGTGCCTCGCGCCCGCGACGAAGGAGAAGATCCATGCTCGGCGAGCCGGACTGCGACCAGTGGCGGTAGACACGCTCCTCGATCTGCCGCCACGTCTCGGGGGTGGCCTCGCGCAGCTGTCGCAGGAGCTCCGCCTCGGCACCGGCCGCCCCCTGGGCGGTCGCAGGTGCCGCTGCACCCGCCATGCCAGCGACAGCGAGCAGAAGCGCCGCAAGGAAAGATTTGAGATCGGGGCGCAGCAATACCATAACGTGTCAAAGGATAGAGCAATCCGCGGGCGCCGCCAGCCCGCCAATCTTCCGGGAGTTGACAGATGAGTGAAGTGATCGAGCAAGCCGTGCAGGCCATCGCCGGCCGCATGCAGGGGCAGAGCTTCGAGGGAACCGCGAAGTTCGTCCTTCCCGGAGAGGGCGCGATCATGCTGGCCGGCGGCGAGGTTCGCGCCGGCGACGAGCCCGCAGACGTCACGCTGACGGCCGATACCGATACCTTCCGCGCGATCCTCGACGGCGAAACGAACCCCACGGCCGCCTTCATGACAGGCAAGCTCTCCGTGGATGGCGACATGGGCAAGGCGCTTGCCCTCGCGGGAATCCTCGCCTGAGGCCGGGGGCCGTGGAGCCCGCCCCCTTCTTTGCAGACATCGCCGAGGGGCCGCCGGGCGGGCACGCCGTCTGGCTTCGCGCCGCCGACGGCATCCGCCTGCGGCTGGCCCTATGGCCGCTTGCCGGGGCGCGCGGCACGGTGGTGGTCTTCCCCGGTCGCAGCGAATATGCGGAGAAATACGGCCCGCCCGCGGCCGAGCTTGCGCGCCGCGGCTACGCCGTTGCAGCGGTGGACTGGCGCGGCCAGGGGCTCGCCGACCGGCTGCTCGAAGACCCCCTCGTGGGCCACGTTCCCCGTTTCGCCGACTACCAGCTCGATTGCTCCGCCGTGATGGCCGCGCTGAAGGATGCGGGCATGCCGCGCCCGGTGCACCTTCTTGCCCATTCCATGGGCGGCGCGATCGGGCTCCGGGCCCTGTCGCGGGGCCTGCCGGTGGCAGGGGCCGTGTTCACCGCGCCGATGTGGGGCGTGGTGCTTCCCCCGGTCGCGACGCCCTTGATCGGCGCGCTGCTGCGCGCGGCGCGGGTTCTCGGACGCGATGATGCGATCACGCCCACAACCGGGAGCACGCCCTACCCGCTTTCCACCAGCTTCGAGGGCAACACGCTGACCGGCGACGCGGAGATGTTCGCGCTGCTTCGTCGCCAGCTGGAAGCACGGCCCGAGCTCCAGATCGCCGGGCCGAGCCTGCGATGGCTGGCGGAGGCCCGGAGCGAGTGCGCCGCGCTCGCGCGCCTGCCCAGCCCGGGGATCGCCGCCTGCACCTTCCTCGGCACGGAGGAACGGATCGTGCGGCCCGACAGGATCCGCGCGCGCATGGCGGGCTGGCCGGGCGGACGGCTCGAGGTGATCGAGGGCGCCCGCCACGAGCTGATGCACGAGCGCCCGGCCATTCGCGCGCGGGTGTTCGACGACGCAGCCGCGCTCTTCGACGCCGCCTGAGCGCCGGCCCGGCACCCCGGCACACGCCGGCTGCTGCACCGGGCCAAAACGCAGCGGGCGCGCTGCTCCGGCACGGAAGTCAACCGCCCAGCGCGTGCACGCCCCGCGCGGCGGCCGCGGCACCGGCCCGCATCCAGGCATGCTCGGAGGCCACGAAGAACACCCGGTAACCGTCCGCCAGCAACGGCTCGGCCTGCGCGGGATCGGCCACGAAGGTCATCGCGGGTTTGCCCGCCGCCTGCGCCGCGGCCCCCACCCGGGCCCGCGCCGCGGCAAGCTCCGGACCGGCCTGGTCGCTTCGGCCGTGGGCCACCGAAAGATCGGCGGGGCCGAGAAACAGACCGTCAATCCCCTCCACCGCGGCGATCTTCTCGCACGCCTCCACGGCCTCCGGCGCCTCGATCTGCACGATCACGAGGGGCTCCGCGCCCAGCGCCAGCACCTGCGGCATCGTCCGGGTACCGAACCCGGCGAACCGCGTGGAGCCCGCGTAACCCCGCCCGCCGTGGCCGAACCGCGCCGCGCGTGCCACGGCGCGCGCCGCCTCGGCGCTGTCGACATGGGGCACGACGATCCCGTGGGCGCCGGCATCGAGCGCCTGCAGGATCTCGCGCGGCGCCGCCTCGGCCACCCGAACCAGCATCTGCACGCCAAGCGCGCGGCCGATGGCCAGGCAGGTGTCGAGGCGCGCGCGGTCGAACGGCGCATGCTCACTGTCGAGGCACAGAAAATCGAGGCCCGACTGGGCCAGCACCTCTACCACCTCGATGGCGGGGGTCTTCACGAAGGTGCCGGCAAGGCATCCTCGGCCCGCCAGCTTCGCGCGCAACTCGCTCATGGCCCGTCTCTCCCCTTCGGCACCCCGGTTTGCGGGCGCGTGCCCCGCCGCGCCGGCAAGCCTAGCCGCACGCCCACGGCGCGCAAGGGTGCGCTCCGCCCGGCGCTCCGCCCTACAGCCCGACGGACTGCCCGGTTTCGGCCGAACGCTGCGCCGCGAGCCCCATCTCCACCGCGCGCGCCCCGTCCTCAACGGTCACCTCCACCGGGCCGCCGCCGCGCACGACCTCGGCGAACCGGAGGTGCTGGTAGAAGGTCGCCCCATTGTGATCGCCTGCGGCCAGCAGCTCGGGCGGAACGGGAATCTCGCGGCTGGCCGGCCCTTTCGGGTGGCGCGGGCTGACTACCAGCTCGGCCACGGGCGCGGGCAGATTTGCCGGCCAGAAGCGCCCGGGGCCCGGCACGAAGCACTCCGCCTTGCCCGACGGGCCGGTGACGCAGAGCTCCTCCTGCCAGCGGCCGCCCTCGGCGAACATGCACAGCTCCAGCATTGCGCGCGCGCCGCGCGAGAACTCCACGATGACGTAGGCATGATCCCAGACATCAGGCCTCTGGCCGAGCACCGTCTCGTCGAGATGGTTCACCGCCTGCCCGCCGGTGGCCATGACCCGGACCGGTTCGTCGGCGAGAATGAGACGCATCAGGTCGAAGAAGTGGCAGCATTTCTCCACGAGAGTGCCACCGGTGCGCGCGTTGAAGCGGTTCCAGCCGCCGACCTTGTCGAGAAAAGGGAAGCGGTGCTCGCGGATGGTGAGCATGCGAATGCCGCCCGTGGCCGCCTCGGCCGCCGCGATGAGCGCCGCGATGGGCGGCATGTAGCGGTACTCCATCGCCACCCACACCGGCGCCGGATACCGCGCCGCGAGGTCACGCAGCGCGGCGGCGCCGGAAGCCTCGGTGTAGACCGGTTTCTCGATCAGCAGCGGCAGGGGCGCCGTCGCGGCGATCTCGGCGAAATGCGCGAGATGCAGGTCGTTCGGGCTGGCGATCACCAGCGCGTCGAGACTGCCGCCCTCCGCGGCAAGCATCTCGGCAAGGCTCGCGTGGGCCGTCGCCCCGGGGGCCGCGGCCTGCGCAAGGGTGCGCATCTGCGCGTCGGGCTCGACGAGCGCGCCCACCTCCACGCCCTCGAGGAGGGCGATGTTGGAGATGTGTTCCTGGCCCATCATCCCGCAGCCGACGATGCCGTACCTGAGTCTTTTCAATCCCTGTCACTCCCTTGGCGCATCAGCGCGTTCCCCGCGTGCCTCGCATGCCCTCCCGGCGCCGCCTCGCTAGGCGCCCCGCTTTGCGGTACCACCCCGGTGGGCCCACGCATGCCGTCCATCCGCGCGACATATGCGGCACGCTCGGGGTCGTACCACGTGCGCGAGGCTTCCACCGAAGGCCCTCCCGTCGCCCAGGCCAGCCGGTCGACCCGCGGGCAGGGCGCGAAGGGCACCACCCTCAGCTCCGGGGGGGTCCAGGAGGGCCAGGTGCCCATGACGACGCGATCCTCCGCCCGGGCGACCCAGACGCCGAAGCGGGCGCGGTAGAAAAGATAGAGCGAGTCGCTCACGTCCTTCTCGTCGAACGCCACGGGGTGGCCCGGGTCGAACCAGATTTCCTCCACCGCCACCGGAACGCCATCGAGCCTGCGCAGCCGCCGGATGCGTTGGGCACGCGGCGCGCGGCCGAACGGCGGCAGATCGGCGGGTTTCGTGCAGAGGCGCACGTCCAGCAGTTCGGCCGAGGGCAGCCCTGCCGCACCGCCGCCCGTGCGCTCCAGCCGGAACATGGCGTAGAGCCCGCCGCTGCCGGCGGTTTCGCTGACGTAATTGCCCGATCCCTGCACGCGGCGCAGCAAGCCCTGGGTCTCCAGGTCGAGCAGCGCGCGGCGCAACGTGCCGACCGCCACGCCGAACTCGCGTGCGAGCCTGCGCTCGGGCGGGAGGCGGGCGCCGCGCGCCAGCCTCCCGGCGCCGATATCCCGCGCGAGGAGCTCGCTGATCTGCTGCCACCTGGGCAAGGGGGCGGAGCGTGGCACGGCACGTCGTCTCCAGATTGATGCAGGATTGATGCACAATGCGCGGGATGCTAGGCAAGTGCCAATTGCAGCCAGCGGAACGAGCCCCGAAATGTCGCAATCCCCGATCGTCCCTGTAACGTCCGCCGATCTCGACGCCGTGGAGGTTTCGTGGTTCGCGGCGCTTTGCAGCGACGACTACGAGTTTCTCGGAGTGCCCGACGGCGCGCTGCGTTCCTCCTGGAGCCATTGCCGCGATATCCTGCTCGAGGCCGAGCGCCAGGGCTTTCGCAACATCCTGTGCCCCTCTTCCTACCAGGTCGGCCAGGACACGCTGAGCTTCGTCGCCGGCTGCGCGCCGCTGACCTCGAAGATCAACATGCTGGCGGCCGTCCGATGCGGCGAGATGCAGCCCATAATGCTGGCGCGCACCATCGCCACGCTCGACCACATGCTCGAAGGACGGCTGACGGTGAACATAATCTCCTCGGATTTCCCCGGGGAGACGGCCGAGAGCGCCCTGCGCTACCAGCGCTCGCGCGAGGTCGTGGAGATCCTCAAGCAGGCCTGGACGCAGGACGAGATCAACTACGCCGGCGAAGTCTACCACTTCGAGGGGCTTTGGACGGACCCCGCGCGCCCGTACCAGCAGAACGGCGGGCCGCTGCTCTACTTTGGCGGATACTCCCCGCCCGCACTGGAGCTTTGCGGGCAGCACTGCGACGTCTACCTGATGTGGCCCGAGCCCAAGGAGAACCTCGCCCAGCGCATGCGCGACGTGCACGCCGTGGCCGAGCGCTACGGCCGCACGCTCGATTACGGGCTGCGCGTGCACATGATCGTGCGGGACACCGAAGCGGAGGCGAAGGAATACGCCGAGCACCTCGTGAGCAAGCTCGACGACGAATACGGAAGGCTCATCCGCGAGCGGGCCCATGATTCGATCTCGCTGGGCGTCGCGCACCAATCGAGGGCACGGGAGCTCGCCGACAAGTTCGGATACGTCGAGCCCAACCTCTGGACGGGCGTGGGCCGCGCGCGCTCGGGCTGCGGCGCGGCGCTGGTGGGCTCGACCGACCAGGTTATGAGCAAGATCGAGGAGTATCGCCGCATGGGCATCCGGGCCTTCATCTTCTCGGGCTATCCGCATATCGACGAGTGCAAATCGTTCGGAGCCCGCGTGATGCCCCATCTGAAGACCTGCTCGCTTCCCCATGCCTACGGCCGGGTGCCGGCCGAGACCCCGGCCACGCCGCTCGGCAACGGCCCGCGCCGATGAGCCCCGCGCCGATGGAACGGATCAGCATCGCGCCGGGGATCGAGTTCAGCCGGATCGTCTACGGCATGTGGCGGCTGTGCGACGACGATACGACGCCGGCGCATGTGCAGGCGAAGGTGGAAGCCTGCCTCGCGGCCGGCATCACCACGCTCGACCAGGCCGACATCTACGGTGACTACGGCGCCGAAGCGGTCCTGGGTGCGGCGTTCAAGGCGGCCCCCCACCTACGAGACCGGGTGGAGATCGTCACCAAATGCGACATCGTCGCCCCCGCGGGCCGCAACGCGCGCGCGCGGGTCAAGCACTACGACACCTCGCGGCCCTATATCGAAACCGCGATCGACACCTCGCTCGGGGACATGGGGATCGAGTGCATCGACCTGCTCCTGATCCATCGCCCCGACCCGCTGATGGACCATCGCGAGACGGGCGAGGCGCTGGACGCGGCGGTGGCGGCAGGGAAGGTGCGGGCGGTGGGGGTCTCGAACTTCCGGCCATGGGACTTCACGCTGCTGCAATCGGCGATGGAGACGCCGCTCGTCGTCAACCAGATCGAGCTTAGCCTGGCCGCGATCGAGTCCTTCACCAACGGGGATCTCGCCTTCCTTCAGGAGCGCGACATCCGCCCCATGGCCTGGTCGCCTCTCGGCGGCGGCGCGCTTCTCGGCGACGGCGCAGCAGCCCCGGCTCTCGCGGAGATGGCGGCCGCGAAGGGGTGCACGCCAGATGCGCTCGCCGTGGCGTGGCTCCTGCGCCATCCGGCGCGCATCCTTCCGGTGATGGGCACCAACAGGCTCGAGCGGATCGCCCGACTCGGCGAAGCGTTCGACGTCACCCTCGACCGGGAGGACTGGTACCTGCTCTACACCGCTGCCCTCGGCCGCGAGGTGGCGTGATGGTTGCCGCAGCGCCGGGTGCTGCCACGCCCCCCCGGGGCGGGCCCGATACCGCCTCGCGCGCCCTGCGCGACGCCTTCGGCCGCTTCGCGACCGGGGTCACTGTGGTGACCGCAACCGCAAACGGCGCGCCCGTCGGGATCACGGCCAACAGCTTTTCCTCCGTCTCGCTCGAGCCGCCGCTGGTGCTCTGGTGCCCGGCCAAGGCTTCCTCGCGGTTCGAGGCCTTCGCCGCGGCGCGGCACTTCGCGATCCATGTGCTCGCCTCGGGCCAGGACGCGCTGATGCATCGCTTCGTCCGCGACGGGCGCGATTTCTCCGGCCTCGATGCGGCGGAGAACCCCGAGGGTGTGCCGGTGTTCGAGGGCTGCCCCGCGCGGTTCGACTGCGCACTCCACGCGCTTCACGACGCCGGCGACCACGTGATCGCGGTCGGCAGGGTATTGCGTTTCAAGACGGCGCCTGGCGCGCCGATGATCTTCGCCCGAGGACAATACGGTGGCTTTACCGGCGCCCTGTGAGCGCCGATACTGCCTGAAAAGGCCCGGCAAAACGGGCCATGAAACAGGGAGGGGGCGCCATGGCGCTGCTGTTCGGGCTGCTCTGGCCCTTGCAACGCTTCAACGACATCGCGCTCTCGATAGGGCGGGCACTGGCGATCGCCGCGCTGGCGATCATGGTCGCCTTCATCCTCGGGCAGGTGTTCTTCCGCTACGTGCTCAACGACGCACCGAACTGGACGGAAGAAGGCGCGCGCTTCCTGATGCTCTGGATGACGGGCTTCATGGCGCCTCTGGCCTACCGGATGGGGGGGTTCGTCGCCATCGACATGCTCGAGCGCGCCCTGCCGCGCACGCTCTCGATGCTGCTCACGCTCTTCTTGCTGGCGGTCTCCATGGGCGTGCTGGTCGTGATGTTCGACAAGGGCTGGAACAATCACGTCTTCTCGCTCACCGGCAACGGGCGCTCCGCCTCGCTGCGGCTGCCACTGGATTTCATCGGTGGCGAGCGCATCCCCTTCCGCAACAACTGGGCGTATGCCTCGCTCGCGGTGGGGGTGACGTTGCTGATCCTCGTGAACGCGGAGCTGATGCTGCGCCAGATCATCAAGCTCCTGGGCGCGGGCGACCGGCTCAAGCCGCTGGCCGATCCCAACGTGGCGAGGGCCGACTGATGCTGATCTGGTTCCTGCCGCTCTTTCTCGTGCTGCTCATGATCGGCATGCCAGTCGTCTTCGGGCTGCTTGCCGCGCCCGGGCTGCTTCTGATCCTCGAGGGCTCCACACGCGATCTCGCGGTCATCTACCGCAACGTCTACACCGGCATGGACAGCTTCCCGCTGATGGCGCTGCCGTTCTTCATGCTGGCGGGCGAGATCATGAACCGCGGCGGCATCACCGTGCGGCTCGTGGAGTTCTCCCAGGCCTTCATGGGCCACCTGCGCGGCGGTCTTGCGCATGTGAACATCCTGTCCTCGATCCTCTTCGCCGGGCTTTCGGGCAGCGCGGTGGCGGATACCTCGGCCCTCGGCTCCACCCTGATCCCGGCGATGGAGAAGAACGGCTATTCGCGCAGGTTCGCCGCCGCCATCACCGCCGCCTCCAGCGTCATCGGGCCGATCATCCCGCCCTCGGGCATCATGATCATCTACGCCTATGTGATGGGTGAGAGCGTGGCCGCGCTGTTTCTCGCCGGAATCGTGCCGGGCATCCTCGTGGGCGTCGGCCTGATGGTGATGGTCCGCATCCTGGCCGACCGATACGACCTGCCGAAGGCCGAACGCATCGTGCACCGCAACCAGGAGATGAGCCGTCTCGAATACTGGGTGAGCTTCATCCTGCTGCGGATCAACCTCGCCGGCCTGCTCTACGCGCTGACGGCGCTCGTCCTCTCGCTGGCGGGAGGAGCCGCGGTAAACGGCTGGGTCATCTTCGTTGTGGCTCTCGTTCCCGCCCACCTGATGCTCATGGCCTACCGCAAGCGGGTGAGCCACGATTTCCGTATCGTCTGCAAGAAGGCGGTGGCGCCGCTGCAAACGCCCATCATCATCCTCGGCGGCATCCTCATCGGCGTGTTCACCCCCACGGAGGCATCGGCCATCGCCGTGGCCTATGCGCTGGTGGTGAGCTTCTTCGTGCTGCGATCGATGCGCCTGCGGGATCTTTCCTCGGTGCTCGCCCGCTCCGCGCTGGCCTCGGCGGCGGTGCTGCTGCTTGTCGGCGCGGCGGTGGCCTTCAAGACCGTCGTGTCGCTGTCATACGCCCCCCAGATACTCACCGACGCGATCCTCGGCCTCAGCGAGAACCCGCTTGTCCTTCTGTTTCTCATCAACATCCTTCTGTTCATCGTCGGCATGTTTCTCGATGCCGGCCCGGCGATCATCATCCTCGGCCCGATCCTCGGACCCATCTTCACCGAGCTTGGCGTGCACCCGGTGCATTTCGCCATCATCATGAGCGTGAACCTCACCGTGGGGCTGGCGACGCCGCCCATGGGGCTCGTGCTCTTCGTGGCGTCCACGGTATCCGGCGAGAAGGTGGAAACCATCGCCAAGGCGATCCTGCCGTTCCTCGCGGTCGAGGTTCTGGTGATCTTCCTGATCACCTTCTTTCCCGCCATCTCCATGACCATCCCCCGGCTCACGGGGTTCGTGCAATAGTTCAGCAATCCGAAATAGGGAGGTTCAAGATGCTGAAGACCCTTACGAAATCTCTGGTCGCCGCGGCGATCCTGGCCGGTGCGCCGCTGGCGGCCTCGGCCCAGGAATACACGCTGCGCGCCACGGCCAACTCCAACGAGAACGACGAGGACTACGACGGGCTCGTCGTGTTCAAGAACCATGTCGAGGCCGCCTCCAACGGCGCCATCGAGGTGGAACTCTTCATCGGCACGCAGCTGTGCTCCACCGGGGCGGAGTGCCTTCAGGGCGTCGCCGACGGCGCCATCGACATCTACATTTCCACCTCCGGGGGCGCGGCGGGCATCTTCCCCTACGTGCAGGTGCTCGACCTGCCCTACCTGATGGCCGACGACCGCGTCGCCGAGCACGTGCTCTCGGGCGATTTCGTGCGCACCATGCGCGACATGGCGCTGGAGGATTCCGGAGGCGCGATCCGGCTGATGACCATCGGCAACACCGGCGGCTGGCGCAACTTCGCCAACACCCAGAAGCGGCTGGCCGCGCCGGAAGACTTCGAAGGGCTGAAGATGCGCACCGTGGTCGCCGACCTGCCGCAGGAGCTCGTGCGCGCTCTCGGCGCCTCGCCCACGCCGATCCCGTGGCCCGAACTCTTCACCTCGCTGCAGACCGGCGTCGTCGACGGCACCAAGAACGGCATCACCGACATCATGGGCATGAAGTTTCCCGATGCCGGCCTGCAGTATCTCACCCTCGACGGACACGCCTACATGGGCGCGCTGTGGTGGATGAACAACGAGACCTTCCTCGACATGTCGCCCGAGCTGCGCCGCGTCGTCGTCGACGGTTTCTACGCGCTTCAGCAGGCCACCTTCGCGTCGCCCAAGCGGAAGTCGATCCAGGCCTACGAGGAATTCGTTGCCGGCGGCGGTGACCTCTACGTGCCGACACCCGAGGAGAAGGCCGCCTTCGCCGAGGCCGCGGCCCCGGTGCAGGACTGGTTCCGCGAGAACGTGGACGGCGGCGGCGAGATCCTCGACGCGCTGATGGCAGCGGTGGCCGAAGCCGAGGCCGAGATCGCGGCCGCCTACGAGGCCGACCTGAACTGAGGACAGCGCGGGGGGCGGCCCGGCGCCGCCTCCCGCACTCCCGTACCGCGGCACCGGCAGGCCAGGCGTCCGTCGCCCCGCACGCCGCGCATCTGGCGGGCGCACCCCGTCAGGCTATGCTTGCACCATGGCCGCCGTACTCACCTTCACCGATGCCGGCATCTACTGCCCCGCGGGGGATTTCCACATCGATCCGTGGCGTCCCGTTCCACGGGCGCTCATCACCCACGGCCATGCCGACCATGCGCGCCCCGGCCACGGCGCCTATCTCGCCACCGCCACCGCCGCTCCGGTGATCCGCCACAGGCTGGGGCCGGTCGCCCTCGAGACGGTCGGTTTCGGCGAACGGCGGCAAATCGGCGATGCCGAGGTCTCGTTCCACCCCGCCGGGCACGTCGTCGGCTCCGCCCAGATCCGCGTCGCGGTGGGCGGCGAGGTGTGGGTCGTCTCCGGGGACTACAAGACCGAGGACGACGGGCTGTCCGAGCCCTTCGAGCCGGTGCGCTGCCATGCCTTCGTCAGCGAATGCACCTTCGGGCTTCCGGTCTTCACCTGGGTGCCGCAGGCGGAGGTGATCGGCGAGATCGAGGCCTGGTGGCAGGCGAACCGGGACGCCGGCCGCGCATCCGTTCTCGGAGCCTACGCCCTGGGCAAGGCGCAACGGATCCTTGCCGCCCTCGACGGCGCCATCGGGCCGATCCTGACCCATGGCGCGGTGGAAAGCACCAACGAGGTGCTGCGCGCGCAGGGCATCGCGCTGCCGCCCACCGTCCGGATCACACCCGAAACCCGCGCCCGCGATCACCCCGGCGCGCTTGTGCTGGCCCCGCCCTCGGCGCTGGGCACGCCATGGGCGCGCCGCCTGGGGCCGCATTCGACGGGCTTCGCCTCGGGGTGGATGCGGCTGCGCGGGGTACGCCGCCGACGCGCCGCGGACCGCGGCTTCGTGATGTCGGACCATGCCGACTGGGCCGGCCTCGGCGCGGCGATCGCCGCCACCGGGGCGGAGCGCGTCTTCGTCACCCACGGCTACACCGCCGCCTTCCGGCGCTGGCTCGAATCCGCTGGCTACGAGGCGGCTGTGGTGGCTACGGAATACGAGGGCGAGAGCGTCGAGAGCGGCGAGAGCGGCGCCGAGCCGGGGCAGGAAGCGGAAGCCTCCCCGCGGGACGCCGGAGCCGTGGCGCCCGGCGGCGCCTCCGGCAGCGGGGCCGCCTGATGCGCGACTTCGCCAACCTCTTCGCCCGGATCGACGAAACCACGAAGACCCTGCCCAAGGTAGCCGCTCTCGCGGAGTACCTCGCCACCGCGCCCGAGGCCGACAGGTTGTGGACGGTGGCGCTCTTTTCCGGCCGCCGCCCCCGCCGGGCGGTCACCGCCACCAAGCTGCGCGCATGGGCGGCGGAAGCCGCCGGCCTGCCCGACTGGCTCTTCGAGGAAAGCTACGCCGTGGTGGGCGATCTCGCGGAGACGATCTCGCTCCTGCTGCCGCCGCCGCGCCGCGCGGTCGACCTTCCGCTTGCCGGATGGATCGGCAGGATCTCCGCGCTCGCGGCGCTCGATGAGCCGGCGCGCAAGGCCGAGGTGCTTGCCGCGTGGGACAGCCTGACCACGCGGGAGCGCTTTCTCTACAACAAGCTCATTACCGGCGGCTTCCGCGTGGGCGTGAGTCAGAAGCTGATGACCCGCGCCCTCGCCCGCGCCACCGGCCGCGGGGAGGCGGAACTCGCCCACCGGCTGATGGGCGAATGGACCCCGGCGAAAACCAGCTGGGCCCGGCTGATGGAAAGCGAAGATCCGGCCGACGAGGCCTCGCGTCCCTACCCCTTCTGCCTCGCCCATCCGCTCGACGAACCCGAAGCGCTGGGCGCCCCGGCGAGCTGGGCCGCCGAACGCAAGTGGGACGGCATCCGTGGCCAGCTGATCGTGCGCCGCGGCAGACACTTCCTGTGGTCGCGGGGAGAAGAGCTGATGACCGACCGCTTCCCCGAACTGGTGCAGCTCGCCGACCACCTGGCCGATGGCACGGTCATCGACGGCGAGGTGCTGGCATGGCGCGGCGAGGCGCCGCTGGGCTTCTCGGCGCTCCAGAAGCGCATCGGGCGCAAGACGGTGCCGCGCGGCGTTCTGGCCGAGGCACCCGCGCTCGTGATGGCCTACGACCTGCTCGAGCGGGGCGGGCAGGACATGCGCGCGCGCCCCTTCGCGGCCAGGCGCGCCGCGCTCGAGGCCGTGGTGGCGGCCATGCCGCCGGGTCTGCCGCTGCGCCTCTCGCCACTGGTGCCGCTCGAAAACTGGCAGGCCGCCGCCGAGGCCCGCGCCGCCTCGCGGGCGCTCGGCGCGGAGGGGCTGATGCTCAAGCGGCTCGACAGCCCGTACCACGCCGGGCGCAAGCGGGGCGACTGGTGGAAATGGAAGGTGGACCCGCTCAGCGTCGACGCCGTGATGATCTACGCCCAGGCCGGCCACGGGCGGCGCGCGACCCTCTTCACGGATTTCACCTTCGCGGTATGGGACGGGGGCGAGCTGGTGCCGTTCACGAAGGCCTATTCCGGCCTGACCGACGCAGAGTTCCGCCAGATCACGGGATGGGTGCGCAAGAACACGCTGCAGCGCTTCGGCCCGGTGCGCCAGGTGGCGCCCGAGCACGTGTTCGAGATCCATTTCGAGGGAATCCGCGAAAGCCCCAGGCACAAGTCCGGCCTGGCACTGCGCTTCCCCCGCATGGCGCGCTGGCGCCACGACAAGCCACCCGCGGAAGCGAACACGCTGGACGACCTGCGCGAGCTCCTGGCGCGCTACGGTTGAACGGCCCCGCGGTCCGCGGGCGGCCCCGTCGCCCGTCATCACGGCCACCTCCACTTTGGCCCCCAAGTACCTCGGGGTCCGGGGCAGAGCCCCGGCCCGCGCCGCCGGGCCCGGCGGCCCGCTAGGCCGCCGTCGTCGAAGCGCCGCCTGTGGCACCCGGCCGCCGGTGTGGCGGCTCGGCGCGGTAGCGTGCCACGAACCGGCGCAGGATTTCCGCCGACGCCTCGGTGGGCACCGCGCGGCAGGCCGCCTCCAGGCGTCCGGCGTCCTCCGGCGCGAAATAGCCGCGGTCCCGGTAGATGCGGATGCGCAGGGCGAAATTGTCCGGCCCGCTCTCCGGGTGGAACTGGGTGGCATAGACGTTGCGGCCCGCGCGGATCATCTGGATCGGGCAGGCCGCACCCTCCACGAGCTGAACCGTGCCGCGCGGCAGCTCCTGCACCGCCTCCTTGTGCCCCACGAGCACGTTGAAGCGCGCGGGCATCGCGCGGGTCAGCGGGTCATCGCGGCCGGCTCCCGTCAGCCGCACGGAGACCGGCCCCACCGGTTCGCCGTAGCGCCGCTTGGACACCTCCGCGCCGAGGTGATGCGCCAGCAGGCCGATGCCCGAACAGCAGCCCAGGAACGGCAGGTCGCGCGCGACGATCTCGGGCAGCAGCGAAAGCACCGCCGCCTCGGCCCGGGCCTCTGGCTCGGGACGGCCCTCCGCCGGGTCGCTCACGCAGCCGGGCCCGCCGCCGACGATCACGGCCGCGAAATCGCCGGGATCGAGCGCCGCGGGCAGCGGTTCGCTTTCCACCCGGATGCGGCGCACCTCGCCTTCGCCCAGCCCGCCGCGCGCAAGGAAGGCGGCGAACTCGTCGTCGGCGGCCTCCGTTTCCGGCCTGAGCTGCAGGATCAGGAACGGTTTCATGCCCTGCCGCTAACCCGGCCTGGCGCGAGCGGCAAGAGCCCGGCCGAGGCCTGAGGGGCCTGCCTCAGGCCCATTCGGGCCCCAGGTCGGCCCGCGCGCGGGCGATC